>CAVCVB010000057.1:0-9597 GCA_963605395.1 Firmicutes bacterium CAG:194 | reverse complement strand
GATCTGCATCACTCCGGTGACGTAGACCATCTGCTTGAACGGATTCCCTTTGACGGAGGCGTACATGAACCTTGACAGGAACGACATCATCGGCCTATGCGACTCCTCGCCGAAATTGTCCGAGACAGCACGGTCGTACTCGTCGATGAGGATCACCGGATTCCTTCCGTGGTACTTGGCGAGAGCAGAAGCGAGCTTGTTCACTGAAGATATTACGTCATCTTCGGGAGCGGTGTTGAGATCGAGGGTGCTGAAGAGCTCCTTGACCGATTCCGGAGCCTCGGACCAGTCCTTCAGATAGGAGTGCTCCATGAACGCTATGCTCAGCGCAAGACGGGCCCCGCTGAGGAACGACCCGTATGTGTCCGCCTCGGCATTGCCGAGGTCGACATGGATCACGGGGAAGGCGTTCTTGAACTTCTCGTACTCAGGATACTCGGAGATCGCCAGCCCGTCGAACCATGTGTTGCCTCTGTATTTGATGTTGAAGAAGGCGTCCAGCATTGACAAGTTGGTGGTTTTCCCGAACCTGCGGGGACGGGTGAACAGGTAGACCCCTCTGCTGTTGGAGCTGAGGACGTCCTTTATCAGGAGCGTCTTGTCGACATAGTACATGTCTTCGTTGCGGAGCTCCGCGAAGGACAGTCCGCCTGTGTCCACCTGCTTCATCTCTTCTGATAACTCGTCGCAGGTTGATAATCCCTTGTCCGCGGCGATGAGGCGGTCGCGTTCCGGATTTCCGGGGCCTTCGCGGGCTTTGATACGCCTGCAGGTTGCAGAAGGCCCATGCTCTGATGCATTGCCACAGTCCGGCTCCTTGGATATCTTGTTGTTCGATCCCATGGAGGAAGCTTGTGCCTCATAGTATAAGCTCCTTCGTCCATCTGTCCCGTGGCGATGCGCCATGGCGAAGACTGTCGGAGAAACGCATCTCCTTGCAATCTGGCTGTCCCGTTTCCAGCCTCGTGAAGGCACGGATTCTCCGTTGTCTACACGCTCGGATCTGAGATGAAATGTAACTACAACCATGGACCGTCCACGTTGCAGGCTGCTCGGATAACAGAACTGCCAGAGGAGAGAATCCGTCTAGAGAAGGCCCGTATGATGCTCCCGGCACCGGAACCCATGAAGCTGAAACATGGACCGAGGAACCCCGCCGACATCCCGAACACATGCGGGATGCCGGACGGGCATCATGAGCACGGCCAGTAACCGGAGCCACGTCACAGATGGATTATGATCCCGCCGTACCTGTCGTCGTACTCTGCCATCAGCTTGTGCTTCTCCGTGAACGACGAATAAGTCCCCAGCCCGTCCAGGCGGATCTTGTGGTCGATGCATGTGGCGGACCCGTAATCGTGGCGCCTGACCACCAGGAACTTGTGGCTGGGATTGATGTGGACGAAGTACTTCCCGTCGACGAAGGCATCGGACTGTATGGTCTCGGGCGTCAGCCTGAAAACAGTGCACTTCACCTTGCCGACCGGCTGCCTCATGCCGTCCGTCAGGCGCATCTCCGGCATGCCGGGAGCCACCGCGCACTGCCCGTAGACCGTGTGGGGGTCGAACGGTTCCTGGCGCGCCTCCGTGGCAACAGGGGCCTGGACGGCATATTGGACCTGAGACGGCGCTTCGGAAGCCGTTGAAGGCTCCATGCCCTCGGAGAACAGCTCCACTCCTCCGTCGTCGGAGCGCCCCTTCCCGTCGATGACCATCCTGCTCTGCTCCAGCTGCCTCTCCAGGTCCTTTATCCTGTCCTGGAGGGAGTCGATTATGCTCTGGTTGCGGCTCTTGGCCTCGTCCTGGGCCTGTTTGTACAAGGTCTCCCTGAAGCGGTCCTCGAATATCCTCTCGTACTCCCTCTTGTTGGCCTTCCAGAGGGTGTCGATGACCTCGTTGCGTATGTCGTCCCCCAATCCCATGATCATGGACGATGTGATCTTCCTCAGTGGCATCACGTAGTACACGTTGTTCCACAGCGTCCCGGAGCAGAACCACACATCGCCTTCGGCCACGGCCTCCCCGTTGTACTTGCGGTCTATGAACGCGATGATCCCGTTTATGCTGGAGACTATGTTCTCCCTTCTCGCGTCCAGGCCGAACCTGAGGACGTAGAGCTTCTTGATCGCCTCCTCGTACACGTCGCGGTCGATGCTGTAGCCGGTGAGGCCCAGCTCCCTCTGGTAATCGAGGAGGTTCCTCTTCTCCTCCATCAGTAATCGACCCCCGCGATGTTGGTCGGTGAGGACATGGACATGAACGGGAGGTCGTCCAACAGGTAGTAGACATCGGCGGCGCGCTTGCATTCCTCGTTGTACACGTCGTTGAAAGCGGCGACCTCGACCCTCTTCCCGGCGGACTGGACCTTCTGGATCGCAGGCACGAAGTCCCTGTCCCCGCTTATGACGATGGCCACATCGAAATGGTTCATCAGGGCGTGCTCCAGCATCTCGCATGCCAGGGACACGTCCACCTCCTTCTGCTCCACCTTCCCGTCGCGGATGACCATGGACTCCCTGGCGATGACCCTGAATCCCTGTTCGCGGAGGCTGTTGTGCATGGCGATGGTCTCGTCGTCCCTGTTGGTGAACATCTTCCTGGCGTCGAAGACGTATGCTCCCACGAGATCGCGGGTCCCGACGAGGATCTGGGTGAGGCGGTAGAGGTCCAGCCTGCAGTGGTCCTCCATGAACCTCATGCTCTCGTAGATGTTGCGGTAGTCGATGAAGACCATCACGCGGCTGTAGCTGTGCTCTGCAAACAGGGTCATCGGCTGTCCATATGCGGCTTCGGATTATAATACCGCTTCATTTTTGTCATAGCAGCGGGATAAGGGCACCGCAGGGATAGAATGGCAGGACCGTCCAAGAAGAAGAGCATCAACGAGATGATAGACCAGAAGCTCGATGGCCTCAGCGACGAGGAGAAGAAGGGCTTCCAGATGATGGCCCTGCAGAGCGGATTCAGGGCTGCGGCTCCCCCGCCGAGCGCTTCCGGCTCCAAGACGGCCGATGCCGACGACCTCGAGAAGACCATCGAAGAGCTGAAAACCATAAGGAAAGACCTCGAGAAGGCCAAGAAGGAGAACGAGAAGCTCGCGAAGGAAGCCGAGAAGAACAGAGAGGCCGCTGAGAAGTACAAGCCCTACAAGGAGCGCTTCGAGAAGAAGAACGAGGAGCACAAAGCGCTCCAGGCCGAATGCGAGGAGCTCAAGCAGAGCAACTCCGCCCTCCGCCAGGCCAACGAGCAGCTCAACAAGGACATCAAGTCCATGTCGAAGCCCCAGAAAGAGGTCCCTGCCGACGTGAAGAAGGAGCTGGAAGAGGAGCAGAAGAGGAACAGGAAGCTGTCCTCGGAACTGTCTGCCCTTCAGGACGAGAAGTCTGTGCTGGAAGCGGACGCCGAGGCCAAGGCCCGGGATCTGGCCGATGCCCGCGAGAGGATAGCGTCCCTCCAGGCGGAGCTGGACGCCAGCAGCGGGAAGAGGGACCTCATGGGCACCGTCTCCCGCCCGGAGCCGACCGTCCTTGTATCGGACCTGTTCACCAAGCGCCGCTACAGGGCCGTCATCTCCCGCGACGGCACCAAGATCACATTCACGCCGGACATCGAGGGCGGGGCCGTGTGCGAGAACGGGAGGATATGCCTCCCGAAGCTGGAGTCGTATGTGGACTTCGACGGCGCGATCGAGTACAAGGCATATTCCGCGGACGGAGAGGCCATAGTGATCTGGATATGAGGGATTCTGCGGTTCTGTCATCCAACTGACTAGTAAATTCATATACTAGTAGACATTTGTCTAAATCATGGCGGAGTATACCGTTGAAACAGCGAGTCAAAGGCTTGGAGAGCTCACCAACAGGTGCCTGATGGGGGAGAAGATCACCATCAGGACGGATTCGGGCAATGCCGTGCTGATCAACGAAGAGGATTGGGACAGCCTCGTGGAGGCCATGGTGCTTCTCACGGTCCCGAACATCACCAAGCCCGCCAGGATGGAGGCCGCGAAGATCGGGATCTGACACCAGCAACTGAGTGCATACACCACAGGCATGGGGGCTCCGGCCCCCCTGTCTCCTCATAAACAACATAACATCTCTTTCACAGGCTTCCATTGGATCATCGACACCCGCCCGCATCGCACCCGACTATGTGCAGATGGAACGGCACCGATGAAGAATGTTATAGGAATGCCTGGTGCGCATTGAACACCAGGCAGAAGGCGTTTCTCAGATTCTTTCGCACACTCGACGGTTACCCGATCCGATCCTTAAGCCGTGCCATCATTATTCGTTCTTGCAGCACTTCTTGACGAACTTCTTCGACGATGGCAGGTCCTTGATATCGAACACTCCGCATTCCCTGAGCGGGTAATAGCCGCTCTCATCAGGGCCCAGCCCATCGTAGAAACGCTCGTCCTCGCGAAGAGGCTTCTTGTTCATCCCCGTGTATGCCTCGAAGGTCATCTTGTCCAGATCGATCACATACCCGCAATCCTCGTACCTCATGTCGCCCTCGGTGTATTCCACCGAACAGTCCCCGTCACAGAACACGATGTCCTCCAGATTGTCGGCTGCATCTCCATAGAGGAACTCGGGATGAGCATCCACATACCCGTCGAGCCAATCGCGATCGGTAGGATGCGACGCTTTCCACGCCTCAATCTTCTCTTTGGTGATCTGCTCGCAATTCAGCAATGCTTTGCGCAGATGCTTCACGTTCTTCTTGTTCGACAGGAACTCGAGCAGCTTCACGCCCAAGTCCTCGAAGGAGCTGTCGAAGTGGGTGTACATCGACAGTCTGCACTTACCTCCTTCATAGACGTATGTTATGGATCTTGTGCCCATGATGGTAAGGTCTCGCTCTTGATATTTGATATCTCGTCGGTTTTAACCCATGTTATATAACTACAATCAGGCCTTAACGCTGATTTTCATCAGATCCCCGACATCAGCGGAATCCTATGGCCCATGTTCTGAGGAGGAAGGACAGGCTCTGCGTTTGACGTCAGAAAAACAGACTGTAGCATCGGATTAGTCCGCAGACTCATGCTTTCAGCCTGGTTATCGGGACCACATAGACTCCGTCCGAGCGGAGCTTCGCCTCCTCGGCGGTGCCGCATATGACGCACAGGACCGATGGAACGCGCCCGCCCCTCTTCTCGATGTAGCTGCGAATCCTCAGGAGGTTCTCGGCACCGTCCTCTATCCCGGCGGGGGTGAGCTTGATCTCGAAAGCGCCCCACCTGCCGTCGGGCAGCTCCACAACGGCATCTATCTCCCTCCCGTCTCCGTCACGGTAATGGCCGAGAGTCCCTCCGAGAGCGGAAGCGTAGATCTGGAGGTCCCTCTCGCACAGGGCCTCGAACAAGAACCCCAGAGTACGATGGTCGTCTAAGAGCATCTCAGGAGTGGCCCTCAAAGCTGCAACAGCCAACGACGGGTCCGTCAGATGCCGCTTGGGCATCTTTCCAACACGGACCGATGACCTGAGATTCGGATTGAAAGCAGGCTGGTCTTCCAAGATGAACAACCTGTCCAGATAGTTGCGATACTTCACATATGTTACCTGAGCGATTGGTTCATCATCCTCGTTCATCCTCATGTCAGAACGAATGGTAGCATCATTCGCTAACGTGCTCTCGTTGCGAGCAAGAGATCTCAGCAACATGGTGATTATAGACATGTTCGCCTTGCCGTCGATACGCATCACATCAGATTCGATGAGTGTCGTCAACAGAATACGATTATACTCAGTCGCTTCTTCGACATTCATTCCAAGGGCCTCTGGCCATCCGCCCCTAACGATAAGTCCGATTAAAGATTCTATATCGATGTCGTCCCATGTCGTATGAATTTCCTCAGAAGCGAACAACGATGATAATGACACTGAACCATCTGAATCGCCGGACTCGAATAGCGACATCGTGCGCATCCTGTAGGAGCATATCCTGGCGAAACCTGTGTGAAGCTTCGCCTCTGCATCCAAATCTGGGGTCGCTGATCCGCACAGTATGATCCTGCCCTTCTTCTTCCCTTGATCAACCAAATGACGTGTAGCATCCCATATAGCAGGAGCAACCTGCCATTCGTCTATAAGCCTCGGCTCCTCTCCGACAAGGGCATCATTAGGGCGATCTCTTGCAAATCTGGAAGCTTTATACTCCTTTTCAGGGTTGTCCAATCTCAAGGCGCTATTTGCATGATTCAACGCGGTCCAGGTCTTCCCACAGCCTTTCGGCCCCTTGATACAAACTGCTCCGCATATCCTCAATGCCATTGCAACACGATCATCCATGTAACGCTTCAGATATCCATCGGGAGTCAGAACCATGTACGTTGATTGACTCAATCGACATTAACTTTTCCGTTTTCGGATAAATGATTTATCCGATTTTAGAAAACTAATTTATCCGAATTCGGATAATTTATTTACTCATTTTCGGACAGATGCATTACAGCACAGACCCCGTCCAGACATAGGATCGGGCATGACAGCATAAAGTGCAATAAAAAGAAAAATGGAGCGACCGCCGCATGACCCTGCGGACGGCCGCCCCTTCGGTTTTCAGAGGCGCTCCTTGGTCTCCTTGAGCACCTTGGCGATGAACTCGTCGGTGCCCACGGCTCCGAGGTCTCCCGCGTCCCTGCTCCTGACGGCCACGATGGAGCCGTCCTCGGACTCCTTCTCGCCGAGGATGAGCATGTAGGGCACCTTCTGGAGCTGGGCCTCGCGGATCTTGTATCCGATCTTCTCGTCCCTGTTGTCCAGCTCGACCCTGACGCCGGCGGCCTTCAGCTTCGCCGCGACGGATGAGGCATAGTCGAAGGACTTCTCGGAGACGGACAGCACCTTCACCTGGACGGGCGACAGCCACACGGGGAACCTTCCCGCGTAGTGCTCGGTCAGGATGCCGATGAACCTCTCGATGGATCCGAAAGCCACCCTGTGGAGCATGATCGGCCTGTGCTTCTCGCCGTCGGAGCCGGTGTACTCGAGCTCGAACCTCTGGGGCATCTGGAAGTCCAGCTGGATGGTCCCGCACTGCCAGGTCCTTCCCAGGGAGTCCTCCAGGTGGAAGTCGATCTTGGGCCCGTAGAAGGCCCCGTCGCCCTCGTTGACAACGTATTCCAGGCCCATCTGCTTCATGGCGTTGATGAGCGCGTTGGTGGCTTTCTCCCAGTCCTCGTCGGAGCCCATGCTGTCCTCGGGCCTGGTGGAGAGCTCCACGTGGTACTTGAACCCGAACTTGGTGTAGACCTCGTCGATGAGCCTGACCACGCCCTCGATCTCCTGCTCGACCTGGTCGTCGGTCATGAAGATGTGGGCATCGTCCTGGGTGAAGCACCTGACCCTGAACAGGCCGTGCAGGGTTCCGGACTTCTCGTGCCTGTGGACCAGCCCGAGCTCCCCCATCCTGATGGGCAGGTCCCTGTAGGACCTGGGCTCGGTCTTGTACACCAGCATGCCTCCGGGGCAGTTCATCGGCTTGACGCAGTAGATCTCGTCGTCGATGGTGGTGGTGTACATGTTGTCCTTGTAGTGGTCCCAGTGGCCGGACCTCAGCCAGAGGGCCTGGTTGAGGATCATGGGGGTGGAGATCTCCACGTAGTTCTCCCTGTTGTGGAGCTCCCTCCAGTACTCGATGAGGGTGTTCTTCAGGACCATCCCCTTGGGGAGGAAGAACGGGAACCCGGGGCCCTCCTCCATGATGGCGAACAGGCCCAGCTCCTTTCCGAGCTTCCTGTGGTCCCTCTTCTTGGCCTCCTCGAGCATGTTGAGGTACTGCTCCAGGGCCTCCTTGCTGTCGAAGGCGGTCCCGTAGATCCTGGTGAGCATCTTGTTGTGCTCGTCTCCCCTCCAGTACGCGCCTGCGATGGAGAGCAGCTTGAACGCCTTGACCGCTTTGGTGTAGAGGGCGTGGGGCCCGGCGCAGAGGTCGGTGAAGTCGCCCTGCTTGTAGAAGCTGATGGGGGCGTCCTCGGGGAGGTCCTCCACGAGCATGACCTTGTAGTCCTCGCCTTTGGACTTCAGGAACTCGATGGCCTCGGCCCTGGGGAGGGTGTAGGTCTCCAGCTTGAGGTTCTCCTTCACGATCTTCTTCATCTCGGCCTCGATCTTCTCCAGGTCCTCGGGGCTGAACCCTCCTTCCTTGTCGAAATCGTAGTAGAACCCGTCGTCGATGGCGGGCCCGATGGCCAGCTTGGTGCCGGGGTAGAGCCTCTGGACCGCCTGGGCCATGATGTGGGATGCGGTGTGCCTGAGGACCGGAAGTTCGTCTTCGGTCTCGCGCACGGATCCGTCAGCATAGAGCGCCTTCATTGTCAATCATCTCCGGCCCGTAGTGGAACGCGCGTGTGCGCGCCTTATAAGAGCCAATGGGGAACCGAGTATGATTCGCCGTTCTTATAGTTGGCGAGGACATGGCCAGGAGAGCATGGCAATCTTTATGTAAGGGAACGGGATAGACGGGCTTACATCATGGCCGGGATAGGGTAGCTTGGTTATCCTAGGGGACTGTGGATCCCTTGACTCGGGTTCAAATCTCGGTCCCGGCCCTCATCCATGATTTCTCGAAGCTTCATCCATCATCGTTATCATCAGGCACGTGTCTCGGTCCCTCCATATGACGGATCCTGCCCGCGAGAAGTACGAGAAGCTCAGCAGCATGTGCATCGGCTGCGGGAGATGCCTGGAGGTCTGCCCTTCGCACCGCTACGGCGGATGCGACCCTGTTGCGGTCGCCGAGGGGGATCTGAAGAAGGTCTTCGACTGCGTCGGATGCGGCGCGTGCGCCAGGGTGTGCGAGCACACCCATCCGAAGGACATGATGCTGGCGGCATACTGCATAGTCATCGGGAAGCCCATCGACCCCGCGTTCCACGACACCGGGCTGGCGAGGTATCCTCTGGAGAACGCTCCCGGCCTGGACCTGGAGCCCGTGTGGAACGGGGACGACGTCTACGTCATGCCGGGATGCACCGCGAAGTGCGATGTGCCCTATGTTGTGTACTCCGCATCGGCTGCGATGAAGGGGATCGGGATGAAAGCGTGCGAGGTCCCCGAGATGACCTGCTGCATGTACCCGATCCAGTTCGGCGTGATGACCGACGAGGAGCGCAGGTCGTATCGCGACAGGATGTGCGAGCGCTCGAAAGGGAAGGACCTCGTAATGCTCTGCCCCGGATGCGCCGAGATCACCAAGAGGGACGGTTCGCAGTGCGAGCACATCATCGAGTTCCTGCACAGGCACCTGGACGACCTCCCGGTTTTCGGGAACGGATTGAAGGTGTCCCTGGAACCGGGATGCTCCGCCCTGGACTTCTTCGACCAGATGCGCGAGGTGGTGGAGAAGATGGGGTTCGCGTGGGTCGGCAACGAGCCCGGATGCTGCGGGAAGAGGTCCCGCAAGGCCGCCGCGCCCATGATGGCCGAGAGGCAGAAGGCCGCTGAGGATGCCGACATCATCGTTGTCGGATGCCCCATGTGCCAGAGCAAGTACGACGCCGTACAGGGAGGGAAGCCCTCGGTGTACATCACAGAGCTGGTCGCAGCGGGCACGGGAGACGTGACATCGCTGCAATATCACTGCATATC
>CAVCVB010000056.1:0-9715 GCA_963605395.1 Firmicutes bacterium CAG:194 | reverse complement strand
GCTCCGTACCGCTCACGTCCACCCATTCCGCTTTGAATCCGGACGGGAGGAAGGTTTGCGCGCTGCCATTGTACGGGACCGTTTCGTCTCCACCGGCGGGCTTGTTCGGCCAGACGTACACCGTTTTAGTACCGCTTGCTTCATAGTCCCCTGTGGTCTTGTAGCGGACGTAGTACGTTCCCACATTCACTTCAGTCTCGGTGTTGGAGCAATCGGCCCACGGCCCGCTCTCAGACGTGCTGTACTCCATCGCAGTCGTTGTACCGTCGATCTTTCCGTCATATCCGCTCTCGGGTGTCGTTTCGTACGTGCTTCCCGAGACCGACGGGATATCGGCCCTGGTAGCTTTGTCCTCACTTGTAAACCTGATGGTTGCTGCCGTCGAACCAGCACCCGTTATCTTCCACGTGGAGGTTCCATCTTTATAACTCACGAATTCGGTGTTGAAAGTAAAAGAAGATCCATCGGCAATAATCTTTTTATTGTTAGCAAATGTGACTGTAAAATAATTGTCCCAGGATATTCTACTACTACCACCACCATCGGCTATCGATTTGCTACCCGCCTTGTAAAAAAGGGTGATTTCGAAGCCCGAGTCATTCTTGATCGAAGCCGTACCTGCTTCGACGTCTTCCGACACCGATACCGCCGCCAGCACTGCGATTGCCGCCAGCACCATCACTGCGAATATCGCTTCAGGACGGCGGAGGTCCCGCTTCGGTCTCGGGCCTTTCGCGGATCCGAGGATCCTCCGAGCCCCCCCCCCGAGGCGTTCCTTTCTTGTCTTGTTCTGAGTTTCATATCTGAGCCCCCCTCCGGGGATACCTCCTGTCTAAGGAGGCGATAACCTTAGAGGGGGGGAGCGCGACGCATGAGCTATATAACTTTGGCTTCAAAGAACGCTTCCGATCGTGGATCCGGTCATGGGCCCCTGTTCCTGCACCGCAGGAATCCGGCCGCCCCTCTCCGATCGCCCCGTGCGAGCGCAGTTTCGATCCCCGTGCTTTCCGGCGCATCGATGATATAGGTCCTGCAGGATGACGGGGCATGCTCACCACAGGCATCAAAGGCGAGAAATCGGTCGAAGTCACCGAATCCAACTGCGCATCCGGCATGGAAAGCGGGACCCTCCCGGTCTTCGCGACCCCCGCCATGGTCGCGCTCCTCGAAGGAGCGGCCTTCGAGAGCGTCCAGCCCTTCCTCGGAGAGGGCCAGAGCACCGTAGGCACCCATCTGGACATCGCGCACTCATCCGCAACGCCCATCGGGATGACCGTCACGGCCAGGACCGAGCTGGTGGAGATCGACAGGCGCAGGCTGGTCTTCAAGGTCGAGGTCGTCGACGGCAAGGGCGAGATCGGCTCCGGCACCCACGAGCGCTTCATCGTGGACTGCGAGAAGTTCATGTCCAAGGCCCGGTCCAAGCTGGAGTGAGCCCGGTCAATCCTTCTTTCCAGGGGCCCCGGCCCCTTTCTCCTTGACGATCACGGCGCAGATAAGCGCCGCCACGGCCATCACGGTCGCGCACAGGCCGGAGAACCGCATCCCGTCCATGAACGCGGAGTCCGGCAGGTCCCCTATGGACACCCCGGACGCGTTGGCCCCGATGGTCATCAGCGCCGCGAACACCGCGGTCCCCATGGCGCTGCTGGTGTAGTTGGTGAACGACATCAGCGCCGATCCCATGCCCCTGTAGTCCTGGGGCACGTTGTCCACGATCCTCCCGGACGAGGACGCCCCGCACGTCCCCCACAGCAGCCCCATGAACACCGACGTCACGATGACCGGCAGGATCCCCAGGTCGGGCCTCATGACCATGAACATGGCGCAGTAGACGATGTTGAACACCGCCGCGAGGATGGCGAACCCCCTCTTGCCCCTGCGGTCGCAGGCCTTCCCGACGGGGATGCCCATGATCAGCGCTATGGCCGAAGGTATCAGGAGCAGCAGCCCGCATTCCGCGCTGCCCAGGCCCATGGGGCCCTCCAGGTAGAACGGCAGGATGTAGAGGGCGCCGAGGTACATCAGGTTGATCAGCCCGAACGCCACCACCACCGCGTCCAGCCTCCAGTTCCTGAATATGGACAGCTCCAGCAGGGGGTCCTTGCTGCGCTTCTCGATGAAGACGAACGCTATCAGGGACAGCACCGCGACGGCGACCGCCGTCATGCAGACGCTCCCGTATCCGGGGGCGGTGGAGCGCTCTATCGCTATTATGAGGCACACTATCGCCAGGAACAGGGCGGCGGATCCCGGGTAGTCCACATGGTTGCTCTCCCTCTCCTCCGACGGCAGGACGTGCAGCCCGAACAGGATCGCCAGGATCCCGATGGGGACGTTCACCAGGAACACCCAATGCCAGCTGGCCACGGCCGTGATCATCCCGCCGATGAACGGGCCCAGGGTGTAGCCCGTGGCGCTGGCCAGCGTCATCACTCCGAGGCTGAGCCCCAGGATGCGGGAGGGCATGAGCTTCACGCAGATTATCGGGGCGGTGGAGGCCATCATGGCCGCACCTACCCCTTGGACCGCTCTGAACGCCAGCAGCATGCCGAAGCTCTCCGACAGGCCGCATATGAGCGATCCGACCGTGAAGACCGCGAATCCCGCCACGTAGACCTGGCGGATGCGGCCGGAGTTGGCGACCCTCCCGAACGGGAGCAGCAGCCCGCCCATCATCATGGCGTAGCAGATGGTGACCCAGGCGGCCTCGCTCAGGCCCGTGCCGAAATGCCCGGCTATCGAGGGCAGGGCGACATTGACGATGCTCCCGTCTATGCCGTTCATCAGGATGGCGCACACCATGCATGCGAGCACCAGGGCCTCGTCCCTCGTCACCGACTTCATGATGTCCGGAATGATGCATCGATATATACCACCATCATGCCAGGCCGGTCTTGAACAGGAGCACGGGGAATATCAGGCACCCGCAGAGGACGATGCGGCTGGTGCCGCAGGCGCCCGGGATCAGGCCGACGACCGTGGAGGCGGCCATGATCAGGACGCCGACCGGCCCCGTGAGAAGCAGGACGATGGCCGTCAGCAGCACGATTACCGCGCGGCTCATGGGCCCGGGACGGATCCTCGATGCGAGGCGGGACATCGCCTTGCCGGACCAGATCGTAGCAAGGTACCCGAGGGCGGAGGCGACGGCCGCCGACAGCAGGAGCATCAGGAACCAAGGGGACATGAACCCTCCAAGGCTCCCTCCCGCGATCTCCCCTATGGCCAGGGCGGTTCCGGACCTGCCGTTCCCGGACACGGACAGGACCACCAGTGACAGGATCGAAGTCACGGTGCCTATCGACGCCACGGTGGAGATGAACCTGGCGGGGTCCTTCTCCGGGAACACCGCTGCGGAGACAGACGCTCCCACGGTCGCTGTCATCCCCGGGAACCATCCCGCTATGGTGCCCATGAGGACCCCCTTGATCCCGGGCACGGGCCCCACGGGGTCCATGGTCCTGTCCGTCTGAGGCGGGACGACCGTCCCGGACGAGGTGGACAGCAGGACGGGGATCCCGAACAGGCCGGTCAGCAGCGGGAGCATTATGCTCCCCTCTCCGAGGACCCCCGTCGTGTCTATCGGCAATGTCATGCAGGCGAGGCCCAGCATCCCGGATATGAGGAACGCCGCCAGCCCCCAGGCGCCGGAGCCGTTGCGCCATTCGTTCGCCACCAGCATGAACGAGACCACCGCCAGCACGACGACGGTCATCGACTCCAGAGGCTCCTCCAGGCCGTTCAGCAGCAGCCATTGCAGGGGCACCGCCGTCAGGATCGATGCGGAGGCCCCGATCAGGCTGCCTATGGCGGCCGCCCTCACGGCCTCCATCCCCCTGCCTTTCAGCAGGAGCCGGTGCCCCGGCAGCACGGACACAGCGTCCTCCCCGTCGGGTGCGCCTATGAACACCGACGGCACGAAATCGACGAAGGAATGGACCACGGACGCCGCCACGATGCAGCAGCTCACCACCAGCGGGACGTCCTCCACGGACATCTGTCCTGCCAATGATGCGGATATGGCGGGATACGCCGTCACGAGCATGGCTGCCAGGGTGTTCACGTGGATTCCGGGCACGAGGCCGCTGAACAGCCCCATGCCGGCGCCTGCTATCATGGCTGCAAGGCAGATCGCGACGAGATACGGGTCCATGGAGCATGTTTCTCTGACATGCTCTTAAAACATCGTGCGTTTGTTCAATAACATCATTGCAGGCAGGGGCGCCCGCCCTCCGAGCTGACGCTGAGAAGGTAGTTGATCCTCACGCCGAGCTCCTCGGATAGAGCGGCGACGTCGCGGCTCTTGCTGTACACCGCCGTGATCTCGGACACGGACACGCCCTCCCCGTTCAGCGCGCCCATGATGGCCTTGAGGGTCCCGCCGGTGCTGATAACATCGTCGATGACCATCACCCTGTCCCCGGCGGAGACGTCGTTGATGTACATCGGCGACTTGGAGTACCCGGTGCTCTGGTCCAGCCGGATCTCCCCCGGAAGGCCGTAGCTGCGCTTCCTGATCACGGCATAAGGGATGCCGGTCCTCTCCGTGACCGCCACTGCCAGGGGGATCCCCATGGCCTCCGGCGCCAGCATGAGGTCGCAGTCCAGCTCGGACACCTCCACTATGGCGTCCGCCACCTCGTCCAAGAGCTCCTTGGTCATGCGGGGCACCCCGTCGCTGACCGGGTTCACGAAGTACGGGTACCCGTTCCTGTCCACAACGGGGCTGCGCAGGAACGACTCGGTCAATCTGGGGCAATCTGCGGGCATGGGGGCTCGATAGGAATCCCTTTTTATCAGTGTTTGCTACCTTAGCCCGATAACATGGATGTCGAACAGAGGCTCGCCCTCGTTTTGAGGAACACGGAAGAGACTGTCACGGAGGATGAGCTCCGCGCCCTCCTCGCGGAGAAAGAGGAGCCCACCGCCTATATCGGATTCGAGCCTTCCGGACTCGTCCACCTGGGATGGGTGCTGGTGGCGCAGAAGATCAGGGACCTCTGCGAAGCTGGGTTCAAGGTCACCATCTTCTGGGCCGACTGGCATGCGTACATCAACGACAAGCTCGGAGGCGACCTGGAGAACATCCGCACCTGCGCCAGGTACATGGAGGACTGCTTCATCGCCCTCGGGGTCCCGAAGGACCGCGTCCAGTTCAAGTACGCCAGCGACATCCTCAGCAACATCGAGTACTGGGAGAAGGTCATCAAGGTGGCCAAGGTCACCTCCCTGTCCAGGGTGAAGAGGGCGATGACCATCATGGGAAGGTCCGAGGACGAGGCGGAGGTGGACACTTCCAAGGTGTTCTACCCCATCCTCCAGGCCACAGACATCTTCTGCATGGACATGGACGTCGCATACGCCGGCCTCGACCAGAGGAGGGCCCACATGCTCGCAAGGGACGCCGCCGACAAGCTCGGATGGCACAAGCCCATCGCGGTCCACACACCCCTGCTCCCCGGCCTCAAGGGCGGGAACAGGATGGACCCCGTGGAGTCCAAGATGTCCAAGAGCGACCCCAACGGCAGCGTGAAGATCCACGACACCCGCGACGAGATCGCCGCCAAGATGAAGAAGGCCTTCTGCCCCCCTGAGAAGGAGACCGAGGGCGAGAACCCCGTGCTCATGCTGTGCAAGTACATCATCTTCCCCAGGAACGGGAGCATGCACATCGAGAGGCCCGAGAAGTACGGCGGATGCGTCGACTTCGACAGCTACGAGGCCCTGGTGGACGCCTACTACGGCGGGAGCCTGTCCCCCGTGGACCTCAAGTCCGGAGTCACGGACGCCCTGGCCGAGACCCTCAGGCCCGTCAGGGAGTACTTCGAGGCCCACCCCGACAACTACCAGGCCGTCCTGAAAGTGGTCGAGAGCGTCAAGAAGCTCAGGTGAGGGCCGGAAGGCCCCCATCGGTGAGACCCATCGGTCCAGGCGAGCAGAGGATGCTGCCGGGAGGCCGCAAGCCCCCTGCCCGCCCGGCCCGAAAACCGTACATACTGAATGCGGATTGGCCGGGGCATGGACTGGAAGAAGGCGCTGTTGGCCGAGGACATCGATGTCCGGAAGGCGTTGTTCTATGCGGCAGGGGCCTTCGTCGCGATCGCGATCGTATCCTTCCTGTCCTTCGATGCCGGGCTGCCCCTGATGGTCGCCTCTTTCGGGGCATCATCGGTGGTGATCTTCGGGATGCCCGGCAGCAGGCCGTCCAGGCCCCGCAACATCATCGGGGGCCACCTGATCTCGGCCGTTGTCGCCGTGGTCGTCTTCGCAGCCCTCGGATGCACCTGGTACTCGACCGCTCTGGCGGTGTTCGCAGCGATAGTCCTGATGGTCCTGACCGATACCGTCCATCCGCCCGGGGGCGCCACCGCGCTGTTCGGAGTGACGTCCGGCGCATCGGTGTCCTATATCGTCGCGCCCGTCCTCGCCGGGGCCGTGATCCTGACGATCGTAGGCTACGCTACGGCGCGCGCGTACGATCATTATAGAAAAGATGAGTGAGGCCCGTCCCGACCTGTCGGTTCTCCGGGGATCGGGCCGGGCGGGCAGGGATTCACTGCTCGTCGGAGGCTCCGGTCTCAGACTCCAGCATCTCCTTCCTTTTGATCTCGCGGAATATGTCCATGGTCCTGCTCATGCACATGTTGAGCACGGCCTCCACATCGCCGGTGCCGGTGAGCCCCGCGGCTCCGCCGTGGCCTCCGCCTTCCGAAGAGGTGTCCTCTCCGACGCAGTTCATGACCTCGCCCAGGTGCACCCCCTTCCTGACGGCCTCCTGAGTGGCCCTTCCGCTCACGCGGTACTCGTCGTCCCTCTGGGAGCCGACGAACACGACGTCCGCTCCGGCCGCCATTATCGCCCTGCAGGAAGACGCCTCGAAGCTGCCGCCGAAGGATATGGCCACGATCATGGAGCCGACCCTGTCGAAGCGGGTGCGCTCAATCGCCTTCAGCATGGCGATCCTCTCGGACATGCTGACGGGGGCCTGCGTGAGCGTCATGGCCTCGTCCATCTCGATCCCGCATCCGACCATGACGTCGTGGAAAACCGGGAGCATGCTGGCCCTGGCGTACTGGAAATGGCCGCTGTCCGTGAGCATCCCGCCCAGGAGCATCAGGCCCGTCCACCTGTCGATGACCTTCCCGGCGGAGTCCAGCAGCTCTTTGATTATCTCGCAGCAGGAGGTCCTGCTGTCATCGCAGTAGAATATGGACGACCTGCCGTCCCATCTGCCCAGGGACTTGTGGTGGTCGATGACGATGCAGTCCGAAGGGATCTCGAAATCCGTCTCCAGCTGCTCCGGGGCCGATGTGTCCACCACTACGGTCCTGTCGTAGCGGGATATGTCGCATTCCTCCAGGATATGCGCGTCCATCCTCTCGGCCACGATCCTCGCCACGCGGTCGAGCCCGGTGGGAGCGTAGACGTCCGTTCCGGGGAAGGCGCGGGCCAGCGCGCACGCGGACCCTATGGCGTCCACATCCGCGTTCCCATGGACTATGACGAGGCTGTTCCCTTTCTCGAGCTCTTCAGCGATGCGTTTGAGCATGCATGCGGGAAAGGGAACGGCGATAAAACAGGTTCGCCGGCCCGGAGGCCGGCAGGAGGCGTCACTGCCTCTTCATGCTCAGCTTCTGGACCAGCTTGCTCTGCCCCAGGCCCGTTATGAGTACGTCGGACCTGTACAGCCACACGGTGATGGCTATCGTCACGGCCGCGAACACGGCCATGTACGCGATCCCGGAGAGGACCAGCGTGACGTCCCCGTTCATGAGGGCCTGCATGGCCATCATGGGGTGGGAGAACGGGATGGCGAAGGTCACCGCCTTGATGATGGGGGCGCTGCCGTACCATCCCGAGAACATGATCACGAACATGGGGATCAGGGCCAGGATGCTCAGGGGCATGGTCATGGTCTGGGCGGACTTGTAGTTCTTGGCGAAGGCTCCCAGGATCATGCATATGCCCAATGCGCACACGATCGCCAGGAACATGGACAGCATTATCAGGGCCCAGTCGCCCATGTCCAGGGACATGCCGATGGCCTCCAGGTCCACCTTCCCGGTCTGGATCCTCCCGGTCAGGCCGTTCATGTAGATGCTCATGCCCGCCATGTACGCGAGGCCGTAGACCAGTCCGACCACCGCGGAGGCGAGGATCTTCCCGCTGACGATGGTGGTCCTCTTGATGGGCAGGGTGAGCAGGGTCTCCAGGGTCTTGTTCTCCTTCTCGGAGCCCATTGAGCTGATGACTATGCTTCCGACCATCATGATGACGACCATGATGACCATGGGGATCATCATCGTCTTGGACGTGAGCTCGTTGGCGATGTCGTAGGGCGTGATGCCCTGGTAGGCGCTGCCGTTGACCACGGTGCTGATCTGGCCGGTGCCGGTGTACAGGGGGTTGATGACGAAGTCGTAGTCGGCCGAGGGGTCCTGGCCGATCAGGACCTTGGAGAGGCTGGAGTTCAGCAGCGTCACGACGGAGCCGACCACCGCGGACGGGGTCGATCCGAACATCCCCACGGGCTCGTAGATGTAGTACTGGGCGATGGCGACCTGCTTGTGGGCCTCCAGCTGCTCGTATATGTCGTCGGGGACGCCTATCACGGCGGTTATGCCCTTGGACCTCATCTCGTCGGTTATCGACTGTATGTCCCCGTAGGAGCTGTCCATGACGATTATCTTCTCGGCGGCGGACTCGCCGTACATCGCCACGAGCTGGTCGTAGGCGTTCCACTCGAGGTACTGCCCTTCCGAGGCCCCCACGTATCCTATCTTCGGGAGCTCGGCGGCTTTCTCCACCTCGCTGCCGATCATGGTTCCCAGGCTTGCGAACAGGACCACCATTATGAGCACGGAGATGACCGATCCCGGGGTCAGCATCTCCCTGAGCTCCTTCTTCATGATGTTCGTGAGATGGCTCATCCTCTCACCGCCTTGACGAAGACCTCTTCCAGGGTCTCGGCGTTGTGCTCCCTCTTGAGCCCCTCGGGAGTCCCCAGGAGGATCAGGTTGCCCTGGTCGATCATCCCGACGCGGTCGCAGAGCATGTCGACTTCGAACATGTTGTGGGACGACATTATCACCGTCACCCCTTGGGCGGCGATGCTCCTGATGAGCTCCCTGATCTCGTATGCGTTGATCACGTCCAGGCCGGACGTGACCTCGTCGAGGATGGCCAGCTTGGGCGAGGGCATGATGGCCCTGGCGATGAGCAGCCTGCGCATCATCCCCTTGCTGTACGTGTCCACCTTGGAGTCGATCCTCTCTCCGAGGTCGGCCATGGCGATGCCCTTCTCGACCATCGCCTTCTTCTCCTCTCCGGAGGCGAAGAAGCTGGCCATGAACTCCAGGTATCCCCTTCCTGTCAGGTCCTTGTACGCTCCGGCGTCCTCGGGCAGGTAGCTTATGACCTTCCTGACCTCGTCCGGCTCCGTCATGACGTCGTGTCCGCAGACGGTTATCCTCCCTGATGTGACCCTGAGAAGCGTGGAGATCATGCGGAGGGTGGTGGTCTTCCCGGCCCCGTTGTGGCCGATGAGCCCGAATATCTCGCCCTCTCCGACTGTGAGGGATATGCCGTGGACGGCCTCCCTCTCGCCGTACGATTTCCGCACTTCGTCGAGAACGAGTGCTTCCATGGGTGTCGGACTTCGCGTTTGATACTTAATAGTGGCGGGCTCCCTCCACGGAAGTCCCGGGAAAAA
>CAVCVB010000055.1:0-9879 GCA_963605395.1 Firmicutes bacterium CAG:194 | reverse complement strand
TTCATCGTCTGCAGTTTCACCGGTGAGCTGACCTCTCATAGCACGGGCACGGGCCTCGATGGAGGCTCTATGCAAGGGCTCCATCATGGGATATCGAAGCGACAGGGATCACATCAGCACATTCCAGACGCTGTTGCGGTTGGTCCCGTTGTTCTCGAGCAGGCCCTTGGCCTTCAGGGACGCGATCGTCCTCTTTACGGCGGACTCGCTCAGGCAGGCCGCTTCCGCCACTTCGGAGATCCTCGCCTGCCTGTGCTTCGCGAGATGCTCCAGGACGAATCTCTCCCTGTCGTCCAGTCCGCTCCCGGCCAGCGACCTGTACTTCCTGGCGGACACGCAGGCAGGCTCGAAGGCGAAGGGGATGGTAACTTTGACGTAGGCTTCGGTCGCCTTTATCGCATCGCGCCCGTACTTCCCGATGATGGAGGGGATGCCGTTGCCCGGATCCCTGACGAACCCCATCTTCTCGGCCAGCCTGTACAGCGATTCGTTGACGGGCGAGCTGCGCCCTTCGCAGAAGTCGTCCATGTCCACGCCGTAGGGCATGGGGCCGTTGGACTCGATCTCGATGCGGTCGTCGAAGACGGCCACCATCGGAACGGATCCCGTGCGCCAGCTGTTGTGGAGGCATGCGTTGAACCAGGCTTCCCTGAAGCAGTCCATGTCGAACAGGTCGGTGTCGACCCGCTGGCTGGATTGGAAGTCGACCTTTGTCTCGTTGCGGGGACGCATGTAGTCCAGGATGTTCCGCATGCCCATGAGCATGCATTGCCCGCCGAAGTCTGTCCTTCTGGAGAACACGGTCCTGTCGCGCCCCTCGAACTCCACGATCTGCATCAGGATGTTGTTGTCATCGGACAGGATCCAAGCGTTCAGGTTGAACCTGCGGCCCTTCGTCAGCAGCCCGATGCTGTCGTAGAACTCGGGATCATCGCGCGGGTGCAGGCCTCTGGACGACATCATGTCGCACAGGGTCGTGAGGGACAGGTCCTGGATGCGCGATTCCATCTCCTTCATGGGGTCGAACCCTCTGGACATGACCATCCTGCCAAGGAGATGGACGGGCATAGGCTCGTCCGAAGAGCCGTGCCGGATGACGAACCGGCCGTCACATGAGTACGGTATCTCGTAGCCCTTCGAGCTCACGGATACGTATCTCTTGCCGTCGTCCGACTCGATGGCTTGGACGTCGGCGGCGATACGGGGCTCGATGCTCTTCACAGCGTTCCTGATCCTCTCCAGGGCGGAGTCGTCGATGTCCGTTCCGATAACCTCGCCGTCCTTGCCGACTCCGAAGAAGACCGTTCCTCTGTTCGACCTGTTCAGCATCGCAGCGAGGCTCAGCATCCCGTTGTCCAGATGGTCGATGCTCTCTTCGAATCCGACGGTCTCGCTCTCCCTGCCGATGTTCATGGTGCCGTCAACTGCCTGTAGGGTTTTATTAGTTACTAACTGGTTCGGACTAGTCCGAACTGGTTCGGAATTATATGGAATCGATATAGATCCCGGGTGGCTCCATCAGATGAACGACGTCGGAACTGTTCGGTAATCGATTATAATCGATTAGACGATTACGATCGAAAGGGCCCTCAGGCACCTTGGCTTCTCCGACGGAATACCTCGTTGACCTCCTCGGCGGAAGGCGGTTCGGGTATGTTCGAGATTCTGACCTCTTCGAAGAAGCATGGCGCATAGAGGGGCAGATGTACGACTCCCTTTTCGTCAGCCTCTATGTTGGAGTCCATCACCTTGTATCCTTCGCGCTTTCTGTCCTTCTCGCTCATCAGGGTGGACAGGGATTTCGCTTTCTTGTTCTTGCCAGATTTCACTTCGATCAGCATCGGGACCCCTTTGAATTCGGTGACAAAATCGATTTCGAGCGAGCTGTCCGGCTTGGAATAGTAGTAGAGCGGATATTTGTTCTTCATCAAGGCCGAAGCCACGGCGCACTCCATTACCGCCCCGTTGTTGGAATATGGGTCCCTGAGGGCGACATCTGCGGAATCGTCTGCATTCATGAGCGCCATGAGCAGGCCGGTGTCGTTCATGAAGACCTTGAACGAATCCTCGAGGACCTTGCCGCACAGAGGCTTGTTGGGTTCTGTGAGGTTGTAGCACAGCGATATCAGCCCAGCTTCTTTCAGCCATTCGAGCGAGCTTCTGTAGGTCTTCTTTCCCACGCCTTTCTTCTTCTCGACGTCCGAGTAGATGAATTTCTTGTTCTCTCTGGACAGTTGGCGCGGAATGGAGTCGAGGCACATGTTGATCTTCACGCGTCCAGCCTTGCGGGAGTATTTGCCCGTGTCTGCCTTGAGAATCCCGATTATGTTCTTCAAGACGCCGTATGTCAGGACATAATCCCTGGTTTCCACATACGTCTTGACAGCCGCAGGCATCCCTCCAACCACCATGTATGTCCGGAAGTATCTGGTGAATATCTGGTGGAAGTAGTCATCGATGCGTTCTCTGTTCTGTACATTGGTACGGACCTGCGAGATGAGGTCCATGTCGACCCCCGTGGCCCACAAGTATTCTTCGAAATCCATGGGCTGCATCTGAATCATATCAACATAGCCGAGAGGTGATTGTCTGTCGCTGTCTTCGAGATTGATACCGAGGAACGATCCGCTGCATATGATATCATATCTCTTGTCCTCGGACAGCGGTTTGAGCGACGAGTATGCTTCGGGGCAATCCTGTATCTCGTCCAGTACGATTGCGGATTTTCCAGCATGCATGCGGACCCCCTCGGAAAGGATGATTCTGGAGATGAGCTCTTCAGCACTACGGTCTCCTTTGAACAGGTTCTTCTTTTCAGCTTGTGTTTCGAAGTTAATGTAGATGTGGCTTTCATACTCTCTTGAAACGAACTCTTTGATGGAGTATGTCTTGCCGATCTGCCTGCATCCGGTCACTATCAGGGGAAGGTGGTTCGGATCAGATTTCCATCTCATGAGCTCTTTGGTTATCTTCCGTTCCATATGACCGTTTCCAGGAATGCTGTCTGAGTAGAAAAATCTATTTTCATGAGCGAATCAGAGGATGAAACTTCTACTTTCATGAGCGAATCTCAAGGTAAAATTTCTATTTTCATGAGCGAATCAGAGGATGAAACTTCTACTTTCATGAGCGAATAAGGTCGAACGGCTTCTCTAGACGGCAGCAGAGATGGGGTCTGCCATGCATCGGCCGGTTGTCTTCGCACAGCCGATAGATCGCGTTCACATCACTAGCCTCTCATAGGGCTCCAGCCTCAGGCGGCCAGTCGCCAGGATGAAATCGCGACAGAGCCCATGGCCATCCAAGTATTGAGCAGCAGCAGTGAGAGATAAAATGAAATGGTCCCCACTCCCTGATTTGAACAGGGGACCTGCTGATTTCAGCGGCTGCATCGGTTTCTTCCGAAAACACTCTACAGTCAGCCGCTCTGGCCAGTCTGAGCTAAGTGGGGTTGATTTCTGGGATATCGACCAGTTATATAAACATAGTGCATCGGACGCATCACAGGAAATCGGTGAACCCGGACATGTCCAGCACGTCCTTCACGCTTCCCGATGCGTTGATGATGGTCAGCTTGTTCTCGCGGCCGGTGGCCTTGTCGAGGGACAGGATCGCCCTGAGGCCTGCGCTCGAGAGGTAGCTGACGTTCTCCATGTCGAGGGTGGCGGGCTTCCCCCTGCACTTCTCGACCGCGGCTGTCTGGAAGTCTGGAGCTGTGATGGAATCGAGCCTTCCCTTGAGCTTTATGACGACTATGCCGTCGTTCTCAACGTAAGTGGCTGTGAGGGGTTCCTCCTGCTTCTTGAATCCGAACATGGCCTATACCTGTTTGTTGCATGGGCGCATAGGATATACTGATTTCGATGCTCAGCACCCTTCCAAGCCCGTAGCGCCCTGCGCCTTCATCAGTGCGTCCATGAGCTTCTCCTCGTACTTCCACTGCCCCTTGACGTGGTTGTTGAACCTTATGTTGGAGACGACCATCACGATCAGGGAGAACAGCCCCAGCGTGATGATGAACAGGAACGTGTTGATCATCGGATGGAGGTTGCCGGTGTTCCTCCTCATCGGGTCCATGGAGATGCCCTTGCAGCGGAGCTCGTGGCAGAGGGCCTGAGTGAAGTCGCACTGGAGCTTGTCGTGCTTGTTGGGGAACCTGGAGATCGAGCCGGCGGTGAGCAGGTACTGGACCAGCAGGAGCGCGTAGCACACGACGCAGACCGCCGTCACGTTGGAGTCCAGGATGTCCGCGTTGCCGTAGGACAGGAGCCCGATGGCGCATATGTACAGGGCGGTGAAGGTCCAGACCGCCATGGACGCGCCGTTGCCGATCTTGGCCGTCAGCATGTCCGCGCTCTTGGCGATCCTCCTCATCTCGGCGGAATCGCCTCCGATGCTGTCCACGTACCCGCAGAGCGAGGACATCCACTCCGTGTCCCTGCGCATGTGGCGCTTGGACCTGCGGCTCATGAAGAGGAGTATGAAGCTGAGGATCCCGCATTCGACCGAGACGACTATCGCGGTCGCTATCTGCGTGTCCCTCTTGGGATCGAACATATCGGGATGGCGGGACGAGACCAGGAGCACCATGGCGATGCCGAAGAGCACCGGCACCAGCATCGAGACCAGGAGGAGCGATGTCCTGGTGACAGAGTCGTGCCTGCCACGGCTCACCACGCAATCGACGAACCTGTCCGCATCGGCGTTCCTTGCCATGCGATGGGAGAATCATTTATCAGATATGAATCCAGTCCAGGGGCGATGTTGGATATCCGTGAGAAGATCGGCAAGGTGAACGTCGGGGAGCTGGCCTCGTCGCTGGTGTCCAAGGCCGTCCGTCCGGTCGCTCTGAGGGTCGCCGAGCTGTTCATGATGGCCATCGTCGGGATATACGTGGCCAAGCTGGTCGTCCTCGGGATAGGCTTCTCGACGGGCTACGGGTTCCGCGAGGCCGCGCTGGTGTCCTTCGTCGCCGGCACGGCGTTGATGTTCATGACCGTGGACTCGCTGCTCACGCTGTCCTCTGCAGACCCCCGCTCATGGAAGAAGGCCGTCCGTGCGGCGGTCCTGCTGGTGGTCGTCAACCTGCTGTACCGCTTGGGCATCTCCGCCACCGCCGCGGGGGTCGTTTCGTTCAATCCGGTCCTGATAATCGCGGTGTCGGCCATAGTCCTCGTGTGCCTGTTCGACCGCCGCGTGCGCGGCTACTTCGTCCCGCCGGGACTGGAAGCCCCTCCGCTGAAGTCATGGATCGCATTCGCCGCTTTCTGGCCTCTCTTCCCCTCGGAGCACTACTGCATGGCCTTCCCGGAAGAGGACGGCCGCAAGGCCTGAGGACAGACATTCCTTGGACGGTCTTTCCCCGTCATTCACATGCCTGGATTCGGATTGGATGATAAATCCAACAAAGCGTCCACCTACGTGTTAAAGTATGAGAACGCGATTAGAGACCGATGTGGTTCAGGAAGAAGTCCTTCTCAAGGACGCTGAGCGTTCCTTCGGAGGCCGAGGATCTCTACAAGGTCCTCGATTTCATCAGTTCCTGTCTGTCCAGCAGCTCGCCGTCGAAGGAGTTCGTCTCCCAGCTCCAGCTGGTGGTCGAAGAGGTGTTCGTGAACATCGCGAACTATGCCTATCAGCCGCCGGGCTCCGGTGATGTGAAGATCACCTGCGCGGTGGAGAAGGACATGATGAAGGTCGCCCTGACGTTCGAGGATTCCGGCCGGGCGTTCGATCCCCTGCAGAAGCCGGATCCCGACACCACCGAGCCCCTCGACGACCGCAAGGTCGGAGGGCTGGGCATTTTCCTTGTCAAGAACCATGTCGATGGCATCAGCTACCGTCGCGAGGACGGCAAGAACATCCTGACCATCGAGAAATCTATGATCGATCACTGCTGAGCGCCGCGGTCCGCGGTCTTCCCGTCGTACCTGAACAGCAGCATCGTTATGTCGTCGAACTGCTCCGCATGGTGCGTGAACTCGGCGATGTCCTGCCTTATCAGGCCGACCTGCTCTTCCAGAGGCTCGCCCTTGTGGGCGTCCAGCATGGCCTTGAGGCGGTCCGTGCCGTAGAACTCCTGATATCCGTCGTTGGCCTCGGTGACGCCGTCGGTGTACAGCAGGATGCTGTCCCCCACGGACATGTCTATCTGGAATGTGGTGTACTGGACCCCTTCCTTGGCGCCGAGGACGAGGGACGGCCTGCTCTCGACCATCTCGGCCGGAGCGTCGGCCCTTACGAGCACCGGCGGGTTGTGGCCCGCGCTGCAGTACCTGAGGTTCCCTGTGGACAGCTCCACGATCCCCAGCCAGGAAGTGACGAACATGTTCTCGTCGTTGTTCCTGCAGAGGTTGATGTTGACCTTGGCCATGATTTCGTTGGGCTCCAGCCCGGGCCTGGTCTGACTCTCTATGATGGATTTCGTGACCGCCATGAACAGGGCCGCGGGGACCCCCTTCCCGGACACATCCCCTATGGCCAGCGCGACGTGGTCGGCATCGACCATGAAGAAGTCGTAGAAGTCTCCTCCTACATACCTCGCGGCATCCATGGACCCGGCTATGGACAGCCCTGTGCCGTCCATGGAGTCGAAGTTCCTGGGGATGAACGACTCCTGGATGTTCTGGGCGACGTCCAGCTCTGCCTTGTACTTCTCCTGGGCGCTGTTCAGCGACTTGATGTCGTAGATGTACTCCTCGATGTCGTCGGTCATCTTGGTCAGGGACTTGGCCAGCTCTCCGACCTCGGTGTCCTTGTCCGTGATGGGCATGCATCTCCTCTTGAACTCCACTCCCGAGTCGCCGTACTCGTCGTCGATGAAGTTCCTGGCCGCGGAGGACATGGTCTGGATGGGGATCGTGACGTTCCTCTCCAGGTACCACAGGAACGCGATGGACGGCAGGAAGAAGCCTGCGAGGACCACGCTCATGTAGAACGTGGCGGCTTGGCTCTCCGTCAGGTCGAATATGGGGGACAGTATGCCCACCAGGGAGCCGACGACGGTCGCCACGCACACGGCCACCCCGTAGATGAGCAGCAGCGCGATCATGCGCTCTATGAGGCTGGCGTTGAACGTGTTGACCGTCAGCCCCCATATGACCTTGGTCTTCTCGGTCGACGTGGAATGCTCCACGGGGATGGCGAGGAACATCAGCATGAGCAGGTACGCGCACGCCGCCGTGATCGGGATCACCGAGTAGTCGTTGCTGGCGGACAGATGCCACGTCGGGGCGATGATCGCGATCAGCAGGAAGATGTAGAACCATCTGCGGTCCAGGCTCCTGCGGTAGCCGTCGGGGGTGCCGCCGAGCTTGGGCGTGTAGAACCTGAACCCGAAGTACCTGAGTATCAGTATCGCCGAGAGGCCGATCATCATCGAGAACGACATCGCGTTGAAGAACGTGGTGATGTCCGTGATGGTCAGGTCATGGGGGCCCAGCGCGACCGCGGTCGTGATGTTGCATATGATGCTGTACACCAGAGACGTGATGGCGATGACCACGACGTACTTCACTACGTTCGACACGGAGTCCAGCACAGGCGGACGGTCGTCCTTGATCATGTCAGTGCTGTACCACAGCCTGTACGGGGTCATCGTTATCACGATGATGTTCAGCAGGTTCAGGGCCGTGTCTTCCAACGCCGAGCCCAGCATAAAGCATGAGGCGGTGCTCACGATGGAGAACGCCGCGCATGCATAGGGGCCGTAGAGCAGCCCTCCGATGATGCATAGGATCAATATAGGCGATACGAACGGAGGTATGGTGGCCTCTATGAGCGTTGCGCAGACGGCGGCGACCATCATGGCGAGCACGATGAGGATCTCACGCAACCCGATGTACTCTCCGATCTTCCTGCCCATCAGACGCATTCAGGTCCGCCTCCGTTTCACTGTATGTAGCTGAGGTCCTCTCTGGGGGCCTCTATGCCCTCCGGCTGTGCGGGGGCCATGCTGGCCTCCTCGATCATGTCTACGAATTCGGAGTACTTGGATGTGTCCGTGTCCGTGCCGAGTATCGCGTTGACCGCATGGACCACCAGGGATGCGCTCCTGTGGTCCACGATGTATCCGGATGTCTCGCCTATGATGGACATCGCGGGCACGCCGTACCTCTTCCCGATGGTGAGGAAGAGCGCCGCGGCTCCTACGACGCCGCCCTTGGGCTCTCCGTCGTAGAAACCGATCCCGGCCTTCTCCATGTCGGGCTTGAGGCAGGCATCGGTGACGACGCCCAGGATGCGGGGGGCCTGCTTGAGCTCCCCTGTCCCGTACCCTCCGAGCGTCACGATGAGCGACGGGTCGTATGGGAGGAGGACGTCGAATATGTATCCCGTCAGGTCGTGCTGCCCCGACGGCGTTGTGGCCTGGGACTCTCCCAGGATGAATATGATGTCGCGGGACTCCGTCCTGGCCAGCGAGAGCCTGATGCAGATGGGCTCTGCCGTGCAGTCCTCGTTGACGAGGATCTGCGGAGGGAGCTCCGAAGAGTGGATCCTCGCGAAGACCTCTGCGTCCAGCTCTTCGGCCATGAGGTCCGCTGCCAGCTTGCCGACGTTCCCCACTCCGGGAAGGCCGACGATGACGACGGGATGCGAGACGCTGACGCGCTTCTCAAAGTCTGTCGAGCTTGCCATTCTCCCCGTACCTCTCGCGGATGGTTCTTCTGCGGTACTCGCCCATGCGGTCTTCGGGAGAGTATCTGGGCGGGACGGGGCAGACGGTGCTCTGTCCGCAACGTCTGCACTGGGGGAGAAGCGTGTACCTCCCGCAGGAGGGGCATTTCCTGATCTTAGAGGACATCTCACTTGCTCTCGCGTTTGAGAACAGCGATGCCGTTGTTGGACGTGAGGTCGTCGATAGCGGCGGAGGAGACGGCTTTCATGATCTCCTCGGCCTCCTTGTACTCGGCGGCGTTGACGACCACCCTGTACTTGGGGCATCCGACGCAAGTGATCTCCACGTCGTAGTCCTGCCCGGCCTCTTCAGCCGCCAGGAGCGCGTGCTTGATGAGCTCCATTCCATCGGGGGCAGAAGATGTGAGCTCGAGGATCCCGTCGATCTGAACGGACGGCGGGATGACGTTCTCTTTGGCCACCTCGATGAAGGTCGTCAGCCAGTCGCCGGAGAATTCCTCGCAGAACTCCTCTTCCTCGGCGACCGCTGATTCGAAGGCACTGTAGAGAGTCTCGTAAGCTTCCAGCAGGTCGTTTCCGAACATGTCGTAGGCATCGTCCACGGAGATGCTCATCCTCTCGGCGATGATCTCCACGAGCTTCTCTGCCTTCTTCTCGTTCTTCCACTGCTGGATCTTCTCTCTCTTCTGGTGCTCGTTTACGGATTTCAGGGAAAGGTCGATGTGTCCTTTTGAAGAATCAACGCCCAGGACCTTGCAGACAATCTTCTGTCCTTCCCTGATGTAGTCCCTGATGTACTTTACCCAGCCAGAAGCAACATCCCTGACATGGACGAAACCTTCTTTGTCGTCATACTCATCGAGTGTGACGAATGCACCGAAGTTCTTGACGTTCTTCACAGTGCATACGACGAGCTCGCCGTGTTCGGGGAAGCCCCTGACCCTAGACATCAGCCTACTACCTCGAGGATCTCGCCTTTGATCTCTCCGACACCGCCCTTGGGGACGATGAGTGCGGAGCCGCAGACGTGGCAGGTGACCTTGGTCGCCGCCTTCCTGAAGGCGATCTGCTCATTGGCGCAGTCGGGGCATTTGATCTTGATGAAATCTCCAGTCATTCAAATCACTCCGTGAGCTCGAATTTCTTGGCGCGAATGCAGGGGGAGATGTTGGCTTTCTTGCACTGGGTGCATCTGTACCTGAGGTTGATCCTCTTGGTGGGCTTCTCCCTTCCCTCGGGCTT
>CAVCVB010000054.1:0-9957 GCA_963605395.1 Firmicutes bacterium CAG:194 | reverse complement strand
ACCGTGTTGCTGAGGCTACGCCCCGACAAGAAGCAGCAGCGCAGGCTATGCGAGATCCTTGACATCTGCAGGGAAACATGGAACCGCATCATGCACGAAGCGATCGAGATTGGTCACCTAGCCTATTCTATCCTATAATTATCGCCTGGACCGAGGGCACTTCCTGAGATCGGGTATTTGAAGGCTCCAGGGGCCGGATTTTGGCATATATCTTTATATATCGGAAGGCTATGTATGGGTAGGTAGGTTTTGGATATATATTCACAAGTGAATTATAATCCAAAACCTAGGGCCGAAGTGAGCATTATCCGAAACCGCCTATGCCGAGAAGCAGATGAAGAAGGGTACGCCCCTACGATTACCAGTCCACGGGGCGGCCATCCGGGATGATGTTCGGATGACATGGAAGGGAACGAAGAGGAAGGATAAGAAACGCTCGACTCCGAAGGACGAGGAGAACAGGAAACGCGGGATCCTCCGCGACAAGAAAGAGCCGAAGGCTCCGAGGAAAGCGACGAAGGAGGAGAACCGTGCGAACAAGAACTGCTCCAAAGAGACCACGGCGAGGCTGCTGGACTCGGCCGATGTGGTTAACACGTACCCTGCCGAGCTGAAGCGGATGAACCGGGGGAAGCCCGGAAGGCCGTTCAGGTACACGGACAGCATGTTCGCATGGATCCTGCTGTTCATGGGCTACATGAACCTCAGCTACGGCCAGGCGACCGGGGCCGCGATGGATCACCTGCAGGAGAAGGGCATCCCTGTGCCGAGCATCAGCACCGTCCACAGGAGGATAGCCGCCCTCGTCTCCACCCTGGTCCTCGGCGCGCCTCCGGAGGATGCGCGCATCCTCTGCAGGTACGTCTCTCCGCACAAGGTCCACAGGCACAGGCGGGTGGCCGTGGACTCGAGCGGGTTCTCTCTGTCCAACTACTTCCAGTGGTGCGAGGAGAAGTGGGAGGTCGAGAACAAGAACGTCTGGCTGAAGCTCCACGCGCTGGTGGACATCGACACCTGCGAGGTCCTGGCCTACGTCCTGACGTACAACGATGTGGGGGATCCGAGGATGCTGCCACTCCTGATGGAGCTCGCGGCGAGGGGAGGCCACAAGATGAAGGTCCTGTACGCCGACGGAGCCTACGGCTCCGACGAAAACTGGAAGATCATCTCCCGCGACTACGCATGCAAGTTCGTGACCAGCTTCAAGGTCTCGACCACGCCGACCAACAACGGCTGCCTCGCCAGAGGCGAGGCTGCCCGCGAGTGGTGCACGCTCCCGTACGACGAGTGGGTCCTGGCCACAGGATACGGGATGAGATGGAAGGTCGAGGTCGTCTTCTCGGACATGAAGCGCATCCTGTCGGAGATTTTCCGCTCCAAGACCGACCAGGGGCATATCGTGATAAGCTATGCGAAGGTCGCCAGCTTCAACATCCACAAGATCGTCCGCGCCCAGATCATGGGCGTCACAGGGAACGGGATAAGGGTCGCGGTCTGAGGGAGAACGATCTGCCGTACCCGTCCTGAAGCGGCCGGACATGGGCCCTCCAGCCATGGCGCCGTCCGCATCCATGGCCGCAGGCCATGGGCGCGGGCCTCGAAGACGCATCAAGAGCCCGGGACGAGACCGGCCGGACTCTCGCTCGGCATTATGGGATAGTGTACACCTAGCCCAACCGTATAAATACCCGTTGTCGGTACGGAAGTCCACGGGCCCGTGGTCTAGGGGTTATGACGTCGCCCTTACAAGGCGAAGGTCGCCGGTTCAATTCCGGCCGAGCCCACCATCTCATAATTCTCGTTGATTCATAGCTGATTCAAGGCCCCAGCATCGTGATCGGGACCACGTACACCCCGTCGTCGCGACGGTACGCGTACTCGGTCAGGCCGCATATGACGCACAACACGGAAGGCATCCTGTCAGCACCGTGCTTCTCCATCTTCCTGCTGAGCTTCAAGAGCTTTCCGGCAGCTTCATTGATCCCATTTCCGCCAAGCACGATCTCGAACGCGCCCCATGCCCCGTCCTCCATCTCCACGATCGCATCCGCCTCCATACCGTTGGCATCGCGGTAATGGAGCAGCCTGCCTCCCAGGAACCCCGAGTATATCCTCAGGTCCCTCTCGCACATCGCCTTGAACAAGCATCCCATCGTCCTGATGTCCTTCGTCAGCCTGTCCTTCCCGTATCCGAGAGCGGCTGCTGCCAGCGAGGGGTCCGCCAGATGCCTCTTCGGAGTCTTCCCGACCCTGATGCTCGACTTGAATCCGGGATCGAACGCCGGCTGGTCCTCTGTCAGGTACATGCGGTCGAGAACGTCCAGATAGTCCCTCAGCGTGTCATATGACATTGAGAATCCATCGATCCCGAATTCGTCGGCTAGGGCTCCCATGCCCTGATGCAGCTTGGAATCCGAGGCGACCGAACATTCGCTCCTCGCCAATGCCCTGAACACCATGCAGAACCCTTGCTCCTTCCTGCGGACACCGTCCATCCTGCAGGCATCGGCCACGAACGAATCCAGGTATCCGCGGACGACCGTAACCCTCTCCTCGAACGGAAGGCCGAGGCACGCGGGCCATCCTCCTCCGATGACGAGCTCTGCGAGATGCTCAAGGTCCGGCCCGCGCCTGTGAGTCCAGATGTCTTCCCCGCGCATCAGTGAGCCGATGGATATCTCCCCGGTTGAATCCCCCGATTCGAACAACGACATCGTCGACATCCGGACAGTCCTTATGCGCCCGGTGCCGCTGTGGATCGTGGCACCGTGTCTCGGAACGGAAGAGCCTGTGAGGATGAACCTGCCTTTGGCATGGGACCTGTCGACCTCCGACCTCACTGCATCCCATATCCTCGGAACCTCCTGCCACTCGCTGATCAGATGCGGCTCCTCTCCGTCCAGAGCGTTGCGGACGTTGAAATCAGCCAGCTCCCTGTTGCTTACGCCATATCCGTTAATGTCCCCGAGCATGAATGCGCTTTCTGACCTGCTCAGGCCCGTCCAGGTCTTCCCGGAATGCTTCGGGCCGGCTATGCAGACCGCACCGAATGATTTCAGGGCCTTGTCTACATCCTTCTCGACAAGCCTCTTCCTGTATCCTTCGGGGACTGATGGCATGAAAATGCCATCGGCACATGCCGTTTAACATTTTTCCTAAACTTTCATGAAAATAAATCCAGAACTTTCATAGTCCGGACTGTGTAAGGGGGCGGGGATCCCGCCCCCGTTTCGTCCCGGTCAGGCCTTCCCGCAGACCAGCATCTTGTATGCTGTGCCGTACTTGGAGAAGGACCTCGGATAGGCGTGTACCGAAGACAGCGTCCTCGACAGCCACAGCGGCACCGCCGTCCCGGTCTTCAGCTCCAGGATGGAGCATCCCTCCGGGATGATGTCGACGCCTTCCATGGCCCCGTCCAGGTCGAAGTCCTTCAGAGTCGCCACGACGTTCCTGTCGAACGTGGCCCTCAGGTCGCATCCCTCCGCGGACTTGAACGACTCCCGGTGGTACCTCATGCCGACCTTCGGCCCTATGGTGGGATACCTGTCGCAGAACGCCTCGATCTCGTGGCCGATCTGGCTGTCGGGCATGTCTCCCTGGCAGTCATCCATCCAGCGCATGGCGTCGCTCTCGTCCATCGAGACCCTGCGCTTGTACGTCACGGAGTCGCACTTCTTCTTGATCTCCACGAACACGGGGTCCGAGGGATAGGAGGAGTACTTCCTCACCCTGAGCTTCTCCTTGTACGCCGGATGGGAGATGGACCTCCTGGCCAGCGTGTAGGTGTCGGTGTCGAGGTAGACGTTCCTGATGTCGCTCACCGCGTACCTGTCGCGGTCCATCCTCCCATCGAACGCCTCCATCACGGCGTCCATCTGCTCCCTGTCCAGGAAGTACTTGATCTCGTAGCGCTTGAAATCGCTCTGGTACGCCATGGGATCACAGCTCCGTGTACTGGGCGGGAGCGTGCCCGAGAGACACCTCGAGGTTCCCGTTGATGCAGCGGATCTCATCGATCATCTGCTTCTCGTTGCAGTCGGCGTTGAGGGTGACGTCGTAGGTGAGCTTGTACATGCTCCCCATGTTCACGGTCTTCACGCTGCTGAGCTCGAAGCTCCTGGCGTGCTTCGCCAGCACCTCGTCGAAGGCGCCCTTGAAGTCCAGGTCCTCGGGGACTGTGATGCGCAGGGTGAGGGGGGCCTTTGCGGACCAGCCCTGGGAGTACGTGTTGTACAGCAGGCATATGGCGCACATGACCGCGGTGAACACCAGCGCATAGCCGATGAACCCCATGCCGATCAGCAGGCCGGTGCTCATGGCCAGGAAGATCATCCCGATCTCCTTCGCGGTTCCGGGTGCGGAGCGGAAGCGGACCAGACTGAAGGCGCCCATGACCGCGATCCCCGCTCCGATGTTGCCGTTGACCACCTGGATGATGACCGACACCACGGCCGGGATCATCCCGATCGTGAACATCAGGCTCTCGGAGTGCTTGGTGCGGTAGCGGTAGACCAATGCTATCGCCAGCCCGACCGCCAGCGAGCATCCGAGGCAGGCGAGGAACGACTCGATGGTCGTCCCCGCCGTTATTATGCTGTCGAATATGCCCATGCGATCAGCTCCTGTAGACTCCGTCGGAATCGGCTCCGGACACGGAAGAGGAGGTCGTGATCGTGGCAGAGGACGATCCGAGGTACACCGCATACGCGGAGAACGAGGCGTCCATCTCCACTGCGAGGGAGATGCTGCCTCCGACGGATGCGACCACGTACTGCCCGGAGGTCACCCTCAGGGATGCCGCCTTCCCTATCGAGGAGAAGTTGCTGCAGTAGACGCACTCGGAGTTGGCCATGTCGCCGCTCAGGCAGATCCCCAGGAGCCTTCCTCCGGTGAACGTGTACCCGCGCTCGGTGTCGATGGCGGAGTCGGAGGGCCCGTTGCTGATGACGATGACGTCTCCGCCGGTCATCACGAGGCCCTGGTAGGACGTGTAGGAGTTGGAGTCGATGCCGTCTCCGCCTGCGCGGATCAGGATTGTGCCTCCGGAGATGGATATCCCTGTGCCGGACGTGCCGGTGGAGTTGAACCCGTCGTCCTCGGAGATGACGACGATGTCGCCTCCGGAGACGGAGATCGTGTCCCCTTCTATCCCTTCGTAGCACTCGGAGACCCTGATGGTGCCTCCGGTTATGGTCAGGGCGCCGTCGGCGTGGATGCCGTCGTCGCCGCTGCTCAGGTTCAGAGCGCCTCCGGAGACGGAGACTGTGCCGTTGCAGTGGACGGAGTCGTCCTCGGAGGCCACGGTGATGGTCCCGCTGACTATGATGATGTACGTCTCGGCCTTCAGTCCCTTCGCGGACGGGGAGTCGGAGTCGTCCCTGTCGGTCCATCCGTCGGGGTTGCCGTCGGGCATCCATCCTCCGGGGCCGGTCCCGCCGGGCGCGGCGCCGGTGGTGGCTGTCGAGGATCCGGTGGAGTATCCTGCGTAGGATCCGGTGGACACGCTGACCGTCAGGGCGTAGGAGGTCTGCTCGATCTCCAGCCCGTATGCGGCGTCGATGCCGTCGTACATGGCAAGGATGGTGAGGGAGAGGGTTCCCTCGTCGGAGCAGAGCCTGACTATGCCCTGCTGCTTGACGGTGCCGTCGTCCTTCGTCTTCGCCTCGGTGTTGGTGGTCTTGATCCCGTCTCCCTGGCGGGCAGTGAGGGTTATGGTGCCGGATTCAATGGTCACGCTGTCGTTGCCCTTCAGGGCGTTGTCGATGCAGTCCACCGACAGAGTTAGGTTCTTGACGGACAGGTCGTCCTTGGAGTGTATCCCGTTGTTGCTCTTGCTGTAGACGGTCAGGGATCCGCGCCCCTGGACGTCCATGTCGCATGTGGAGTATATGGCGGACGATATCTCGGAATCGTCCGTGACCTCGCTCCTGAGATCGTTGACGGTGTTGGTGGTCCCGTTCTTTGCGCTGACGGTCAGCTTGTCGGCGCTGGTCGCCACGATGGGCGCGTTGTTGTAGCTGGTGATGGTGACGCCTGCGAGGACGAGCTTGAACTCGGCATCCTCGCCGATCTCGATGACTATGCTCCCGTTCAGGGTGCCGGTGATGGCGCATTCGACGTCCTCTTCGGTTCCGGAGAACGTTATGACGGTCTCTCCATCGACGGTGGAGACGGTATGGCAGCTGGTGCCCGATGCGTAGGTGATGGTGAGCCCGGAGACGGTGTCCTCGTCGGTCACGGTGCTGTCGTCATCTGTGGTGTCGTCCGTAGTGTCGTCTGTGGTGGTGTCGTCTGTCGTCGTGCTGTCCGAAGATGAGCTGCTGCCATCTTCCGCCGGCCCGTTCTCTCCGGGCCATGCCATCGCTGCCGCGCACACGGCCAGTGCCGCTAGCAGCAGTACTCCTGCTATGATCGTTATGCTCTTCATGAGGTGTTCCTCCTGATGGTGATGTTTGCCGGCGCGCTGGGCGCCATGTCATCTCACAGGAGGATCTGGCCGCAGGTGGTCACACCCGTGTAATAAGAGAAAACGTCCGCATGGGGCCATGCACGCTCGGTGCTTCCATACGGCGATGGGTCCGGCAGGGGCTCCGACCCGGGATCCCCGTCGTCTGCTTCCGCTATGCAGGGCTCGCCGGGCAAGGCTCCGTCGTGGTCGGGAGCATCGTCGTCCCCGTCCTTGCGGTCGAAGCCGACGGATCCGGTGGACAGTATGTCGTTGAGGTCCTGCAGTAGCAGCCATGACGCGTAGTCCCTCAGGGCCTTCGCTTCGCTGGCGGAATCAGGTGCTCCGATCTTCTCGATGAGGTCCGCGACCTTCTGGATGAACTCGGGGTCCGGGACGGACTCCAGGTCCGAGGATGACACGACATGTGCGGCGTCCTTCTCGGGAGGCTCCGAGCGGGCCTCTTCGGGCCTGTCGCTGCTCCGGAGCTTCTCGCCGTCCGGCCTGTCCGCGCCGCGGCCTTCGCCGGGCATCTCGGGGCGGTCGCCTCTGTCGGGCACGAAATGGTCCTTTCCGACCATGTCCTTCATGCCGTCGATGAGCTCGCTCCTGGCCTCGTCGCTGGGCCCCTTCGGGTCCGCGACCTTGACATCATGCCCCATGGACTCCTGGTGCTTCACCTCGGAGTAGATCTTGGCGTATTCCTCGACCAGCTCGGTGACGTCGCTGGAAGGATCGGATTCCGGGACGATGACGATCGTCCCCGCTTCGTCTCCGGACGCCTCCGTCCCTGTGAAAGCGGGCACGGAGAATGCGGCGCAGACCGCGAGCATCATCGCTGCCACGATGAAAGCCCTTCTGCGGATCGCTGCCGAAGACATAGATATCGCATCATAGAACCAGTATTTACCGTGTTCTGAACAAATCTGCGCAACGGCAGGCCCAAACGCATCCATCCGGGAAGAACTGTCCTCCTCCCCTCTCCGCCGACTGCGGGCCTATATGCAATTAAATGCCGATATTACCACATACGACCTAGTCTAATCCATCTATTATCGATTCAAATGATGGCTATCCCGACCAAAAACGCCGATTCAATCGGCATAACCGTCCTTTTCTTCATCCCATCATAAAAAATTTTATATAGTACACCTAACATTATTGGAGTATACATCCAACTGCCACTCCGGTACACATCATCACAAAAATGCACAACTTCGTTTCCTCCTCCAACACTACGAAGGACCGGAGTGGCTGGAAAATGTGCTTCTGCCGCCCTCTATGATTCGACCTTCTTCGACCGCTGTCCGAATCGGTAAAATAGAACAGTATGGATTGAGAAGCATGCATGAGCTGGACATCGGCCCGGAGAAGTCCAAGAGGAAGACCTCTGAAGACAAGGCGGTCGATGCGGTCCATTCGGCATTGGACAAGGTGGCGTACTGCGCCAACTTCATCATGGCTCTGCTGATGGTCCTGATGTCCATCGAATACTTCTACACGGCCCTCACTGGCTCGGAGGACCTCAAGGTGACCGCCTCGATCGGGAACATCATCCTCCTGGTCTGCGGAGCGATCATCATAGCCGACAAGAAGCGCAGCCTTCCCAGGTCGGTGGGGGTCTACGCCGTAGGGATGGGCCTGTACAGGGCATTCAGCGTCATGGGAAACCTTCACCCCCGTTCCGAGATCGATTACATAGACACCAACCTGATCTACCTGGTGATCATCGCCGTCGGCCTGAACATGGCCGTGTCCGGGCGCGCGTACCTGATGGGAGAGTCCAGGGCACGCGTCACGATGATGTACAGCGCCATGGCCATGTTCCTGATATGCGCCATCAGCCTGATCTACCTCTACGCCACCAACGACCACGACCTGACGTACCTGGTCCAGAACTACGGCAGATACATCATCCTGGCGCTGATGTACCTGACATACATCCTGATCCTGGACACGGAGAAGCTCCGCCGCCTGGACTGGCTGGAGGTCCACAACAGGGCCTTGGGCGGGATCACCAGGACGTACCATCTCGCGGCCGATGCGGCCATGGAGGAGTACGAAGCCCACAGGCTGGCCGAGGGGATGTCCTCCGAGAAGGGATGGATCCGCGTCTCCGACGGCGGGCCGGCGAGGATCGAGATGCGCGCTCCGATCTGGAACGGCACGGGGCTGTCGTACCTGACCGCCCAGAAATGGCACGGCTCGGACAGCATATACCTCACGATGTCCGACCACGAGGACGGCACGCTCATACAGGCGACCAGGCTCGTCATTGACGGCATCGAGATGCGCGAGAGGAAGCTGCGGCTGTCCGTCTCCGACGGGACCGTGATAGAGCTCGATATCGTGGAGGAGCTGCGATGTTCAGGAACGAAGACGGCACATGGGACAAGGCATCCATCCTCGGGACGGTCATGGTGCTGTGCGGGATCTATGTCCTCGCATGCATGATCTACATGCTGAGCCCTTACTACGAGCTCCTCCTGTCGAAGTACAGCTTCGACCAGATGTCCGCCGTGTTCCTCCTGATATTCGGAGGCCTGGCGGTGATCATCGCCAGAGGCCTGGAGTACAGCAGCAGGATCGCCATCGCGGGCCTGACCGTGGGGCTGATCTTCATACTGCGCAACCTGGGATTCACGGAGTTCTACGGAGCCTACATCTCGTTCATCGTCTCCATAATCTCGTTCATCCTGGGAGTGGTGACGATCCTGGCCTCCGTCGCCCTGCTGTGCAAGTACAGGTTCTACGCCAGCAGGCTGCTCCCTGCGGTGGCGCTGATGATCGCCATCGAGTGCATCCCGATGTACATCTACTACTACAATATGGTCCCCTGGCTGACGATCATCTACTTCTGCGACGTCTACTTCGGGTACATCGCGGCATACGCGATGCTCGTCGTAGCGCTGGCCGACAAGAGCATCAGGGTCCCGTCGGTCTACAGGAAGGTCGACGCCAACCTGAAGGTGGTCAAGGACCAGTTCTACTCCGATGCGGAGACGTACATCACGCCAGACGACCTGGACCGCCTGAAGGCGTTCGTCGACGGAGGCCAAGAGGGCAGTCTGGACATACCCCTCCGCAGCAGGAAGAGCAGCAGGGTCCTGTCCGTGGAGAGCCGCGAAGGGTCCGCCCCCAGGGCGACCGTGGTGGCGGAGTTCGGCCGGAGCTTCATGGAGAGCTTCTACATCGACATCTGCTCCATGGCCCCCGGAGACGGGAAGGTCACGGTCTACGGCAGGAACGGCGTGTTCATCCGCATACTGGTGCATCCAGAGCCGGAGAAGCCCGACATAAAGAGGAAGATCCCGTTCATCTCGGACCTGAAGAAGGACCCCGAGGAAGAGGCCAAGGACTGAGACCGGAGCGGCCGTGCCCGCATCGAGCCTCTTAATTACAATTATATAGAGCGATGCAATCTGGCGAGATATCGGACTCGTGGTCTAGGGGTTATGACGTCGCCTTCACACGGCGGAGGTCGCCGGTTCAAATCCGGCCGGGTCCACCAT
>CAVCVB010000053.1:0-10033 GCA_963605395.1 Firmicutes bacterium CAG:194 | reverse complement strand
TTAATCGAACGGCCAAGGGTTCGAATCCCTTCAGGCCCGCCACTTATTCCCAATTCTGACTCCCTCTTAGAAGGCATTGTGTCGATCCACACAAACGATGACAATTCAAAGTTTAGCCACGTCAATTCGATGGCCTAAAATATCCTTCGCATCTTATGGTTATGCAGGTTGGTGAATTGCATTGGCAGAGGTTGTCCAACACCCCAAAAATCAGCTGGATCGTGTGATATGCCAAATTAGATTTCCAGCCCTTTTGGAAATTGACAGAAATGTCGACGGATATCAGAAAGAACTACGCAATGACTACCCAGTGTACACGCAATCTCATTCTTTACCGTTCAATCTAGCCAATGCACCTCTGCCTACGAACCATACATTCCAATCAGAAGATGGAACATGGTCTGTAGAATTATCCGTGGTGTCAATGAGCCTCACGACCACCAAATACTCTGACTGGAACGAGTTCAAGGACAGATTCCAACATGCATTACATGTAGCCACTGAACTATTTGAAATCAAGAAGTGCACGCGCCTGGGACTCAGATATATAAATGCGATACGCCCCTCCTCGATAGGCTTGCCCAGCGCAAAAGATGCATTCAGATGCCCATACTACGACATGATGGACACTGGAATAGGCAACGCCCAGAGCTTAAGTGCCATTCTAGACTACAGCCTTCGCAATGGAGCCAAGGGCCGTAGTGTGATCGGTACAATACAATTCATAGATGGGGATGAACATGGTGCTATAATCGATGATGACATTTACATCGAGGGTTCCGTAAATATCGAGACAATATCGGATGCTCTTGACCGCTTGAACGAATATTCTCTTGAAACATTCAAAAAAATCGCTTCGGATGAACTCATAGAGAAGGTGATGCCGTGACTTCAGAAATCGGCCGTTATTCCCAAATTGAACATGGCCTCGAATCTGGAACCACTGGATGCCTTTGTTGCAACAGTAGTTGCATTTACGTACCGTCTGGAGCTCAAAATGTTCTGAAACAGCTCAAGGCTGGCATGGCGAACATAAAAGATGATGTGCTAAAACGCCAGGTAGAAGCATTTTGCTCCTGTCTGGCATCAGGCCTCGTGAACAGCAAAATAGAAATCACATTGCCAGAATTTTATCTGATAGAAGAAACTGATGAATTCTATCTGGAATGGATCTTCGACTACTATCGTTTCGGCTTCGATTTCTTCAATAATATGGAAGAATCTGGATGGTTTGTCCTTATGAAACAGGACGAGGGAATGTTCAGGTTCAATTCAAAATTCAACGATGATTATCGCAAGGCTGTAGACTACGCTTTGGCCGTAATAGCAAGAGAATCATGACAAGTGATTTTCCCACCTATTTGGCTAGGGGTATCACAAGCCCCGAATGCGTTGATGGGGCTACCATCAAGAAATGTGTCTTTCGCTTTTCCGAGAACGCAGAGGATAGTCTGCTTGAGATGTCAATACAGTGGTTGGATAATCAGGAATCAGAACGTATTGCAAAAGACATGATGAAACACAACAAACCTGGCCCAAAATTCGGACTGGGGTTTGCAGTAATATGCACAAAGGAACTCGAAGAGTTGAGAAGAATAGAAGGATACGAAGATATGCATTATCACCGTGTCCCGACAATTATTCCTGGATTCAATAACCCATATCACGGACACATCACCCTTCCTATCGATGCTCGTATGATTTCGAGACAACTTGCTTCCGAATTGGCCATGAGATCTTCGAAATATGACTACGATCAGCCCCTTCCTACAGACAATATGCCCTGTAGAACATACGGAACCTGACTCTGGTTCACCCTTTGTGCTCGGACATAAATGCCAATGCCTGTTTGCCCGACTGCAAGTATGACGATCGTATCATCGCTGGGGCAGGACTCCGCGATGCTTCACCCAGGGAACCGCATAGAACCTGCCGTCGAGATACCTTCTGATGACGTCCGTGTCCTTCCTGACCCCATCGAAGTCCGAAAGGCAGTAGAGATCGGAGTGCCCGTCCTCCCTGTCCTTGTTGACGAACCATATCTGGTCCCTGCGCAGCAGCTCCTCGATGTCCATAAGGCTCACTTCGTGGGTGCTCGCCACCAGCTGCGCCCCGTTTGGATTGCGGTACTCGTCGAACTGCTGGACTATCCAGCGAGCGAGCAGAGGATGCAGGTGCGCGCCGAGGTCGTCCATCACCAGGACCTTTCCGTCCTCCAGAGCATCTATCAACGGGGCGATGAGCCCGAACACGGACAATGTGCCGATTGATTCCGCATCCAACGGGAAGAACCGGCCGGCCTCATCCACCTTCGCCGATGTGAAGCCGTGCTTCAGGACGATGTCCCTCACGGCGGCATCGTTGTTGGCCCTCTCGTAAGGTTCGGAGGATCTTGATACGGCCTCGCTGTATGCGTAATCGCAGATGTCCAGGCCTGCAGAGTCCATGGCCTTCATGGCGACCTCTCTTCTCGGAGAAGCATCGTTGAGCCTGCAGGAGCATTGGACCAGCGATCCCAGGTCCGATGGCAGGAATATGAAGTCGCCGAGCAGCGAGCTGCGCACCCGGGAGCATATCGGGTCGCCGGCGAACGCGGCCACGGCCAGATAGGGCATTCCCGGCGAGGTCATGTCGACGAGCCTCTTCTTCGCGCCCTTGAAGCCATCGTAGACCGACCTCGAGAACACCCGGGCCTTGTATCTGTTCGGGTAGTAGTAGAGCGATTCGGCGGTGATCTGGCGTTCCTTGTACTCGACCTTGTACTCGTAGAGGATCCCGTCCAGCACCAAGCGTATCCCCAGGCGGACTGGGGATCCCCTGCACTCCGGAGACGGCCAGAAAGGCACGTACAGCGAGGACGGGATGTCCTCGTCCACGCTCTGGACGATGCAGCAGATCGTCCTGAGGGCATCGATGACGAACGTCTTCCCGGCTGCGTTGGGGCCGAAGATGAGAGCGGAAGTCACGGCATCGTGATCCGGGCAATCCGATCTCAGGACGTTCTCCATGTGCTCTTTGCCGTTCGTGGTGCTCATGCTCAACGTGACATCGTCCCTGAACGGACCGTAATTGCCCACCGTGAAATCCAACAGCATATCCCTACCGCCTGGCCCCGCTAGGGGCTAGATGACCGTAACATATTGAAAATGATATAGTTTTGTGAAAAACTCACAAAACTATAGATTTCTCTGATGTTTACATGTTCTGAATCCCAGAAAAACCGTTCTGGAATACTGAAGATACGACCAATGAATCCGAACCGCTGCCGTACCACATCAAGCCCAGAACGGGACATAGCGCATGTTGCGGGGCGCGGCATCCTCCTTCATCGGCTTGATCAGCCCTTCACTGACAGCTGCTTTGATCACGCGCGACACCATGACCGTGTTGGAGCTTGTATTCTCGAGCCCGAACCTGGCCCTCAGCGTGGAGTTCGTCAGATGCTTACGGTTCACGAACATTATGCAGGCGTGCATGTAACAGTTCCATACGCGCTCCTCCGATGTCATGTCTGTGAACGGAGCATACCCCTGCATAATCACCCTGGTGCCGTAACCACTCTGTTTTATCGTAGGGACAGGCAGACAATAGTCTTCGCATGATTCCACAGCTCTGTCCCAACCGGATCCAAGCTCTTCGCACAGACCGATCTTTCTCATCAGGAAAGCCATTGCCTCATTCCTGGACACGGGCTCGGTATCGATGATCCTGTCCGCGTCTACCATCATGGTCCCGGGATTGCTTATTTCCACCCGGTCATCGAATATCTCTATGGCCACATTCTTCCCAGTGACTGTCAGATCCTGGTGTACGAGCGCATTGACCAACAGCTCTCTGAACGCGACATCTGAATAATGCCGCTCCAGGTGCCTGACCCCTTCTACTATCACTTCCCTGGATGGGAGAAGAAGGTCCACCAGCCTCACAGTCTCATCGAAAGCTATCGCATAACCGCGAAGCTCCATTGTGTCTCTGATGATTTTCGACGACGTCGTACCGTCATATCTGACTAACCTCAATGCTCTCCGTACGAGATTCGGAAAGTCGTCCAACGACCTGCAGAACAGCAGTGCACCCATGGTGGTGATTGTGAAAAACCCGTCATCTTGTTTGATCAACACCCTATCTTTACAGAGCTCTCCCAGAATGTAGTTCTCGCTAGCACCGATCGGGGCATTCGTCAGCCTGATATAACCCTCGATGTCAATCAGTTGCCGGACATCGTCTGCAGATTGGTTGATCTTTGCGGGAAGCAACTCATCATCGGTACGGTTGAGTTCTTTCCATAGCGCGGATTCCAGCTGAGGGACCTTGTTGAGAGGCTTGGTCACGCTACCATCGCGAATGTATGCGACGTTGTTGTGTTTGACAGGCTGCATGCTCGCCCTGCCTACTGTGAGAATGACGAATCTGCTCCCACCTATGGTGCACTCCCCGAACTCGAAATCGGCATTGTCCGATAATGTGCGACGAAGCCAATTCACCAAGTCTTCATTGCCCTTCTTTGCAGCCCAAGGCTTGAACGAAGTGCCGACCAATTCATGATCGTCATCCTTTATGCCCCAGACCATGTATCCGTACTGACGCTTATGCAGTGCAGCACTGTTGGCAAGACCGCAGATACGCTCTGCAATCTCTTCAGGGTCGGCTTTGTTCTCTTTGAATTCCACCCACGGCGTTTCTTTCTCGTGTTTGGCCAGTTCTCTCACAAGATATTCACAGACAACCATTGCACGACACCTGTAATCCGATTGCATCCATATTATAACCAATTATGGCTTCTGTTAAGTTATAGTTACGTTAAACTGTTCAGGGATTTTGATTGATTATCCCTCAAAATACTCATTTTTTTCTATATTATATTTAAACATATCTTACAAAAAATAACAATTTCGTCCCCATCAGAATTGCTTTGTTAAGAGGCTGTTAAGATGTTGTTAAGAAAAACAGGTCGTGTGTTATCGGCATTCCGGATTCACTGGTAGATTGCATCTCAACCTCACGCTTCTCTTCCGAATCACACTCGGTTCGATAGTTTCCACTTAAATCTCCAACACTTGCTGATCTCGAACAAACCGACGATACGTTCTCGATTAAATTCCAATTAAGTAAAATTCCTTAACTAAAATGATTGTTTTCCCCCATAAAATTACTTTTTTCAATCTCTCATATTTAAACATAGCACATAAAAAACAATAATCTCAGCCCCATCAGAATTGCTTTGTTAAGAGGCTGTTAAGATATTGTTAAGAAGAAACGGCAATGTGAGCCCGCCTGAGTTTAGCCACGCAGGGTGTGCCCGATCTTCCATCATCCCACAGTTCAATAAACAAAACTGTTTACCAAAGAAAATCGTAAACAAATTTGTTTACTGAACCTCCCTGCGCGGTAAGAAACAAGTCCAATGACATATTATCGGACACAACCAACGGGAGTCGGACCCAATGAGCAGATACGAGCGCCAGATGCGCGTTTTCGGAGAAGACGGCCAGGAGAAGATCGCCTCGGCCGCAGTGGGCATCATCGGATGCGGCGGCCTGGGGACCAACGTGGCCACTGCGCTGGCCTCCGCAGGGGTCGGGAGGTTCGTGATCATCGACCCCGATGTCCCCGAGGAGTCCAACCTCAACCGCCAGTACGTCTACTGCGCCCATGTCGACAACGGAGACGTCCGCCCCAAGGCCGAGATCCTGGCAGAATGGATCTCCGGGATCGACCCTGCCGCCGATGTAGAATATCATATAGGCAGGTTCGACGACAGCACATCCCGCTTCTTCGACCGCTGCGACGTCCTTGTCGACTGCCTCGATTCGATCTCGGGCCGCATGGACCTCAACCGCTACTCCGTGGAGTCCGGGAAGCCCCTGGTCCATGGCGCCATCAACGGGTTCATCGGGCAGGTCGCCGCCTGCATCCCCGGGAAGACGCCATGCCTCCACTGCATGATGGGCTCCGTCCCGGAATCCCGCACCACGCCCGCATCCATCGGCGCGGTCGTCTCCACCATCGGCTCCCTGGAAGCCGCGGAGGCCCTCAAGCTCATCACAGGAAGGACGGGATCAGCAGGCCAGTTCCTGTCCGTCGATTTCGAGTCCTGGCATTTCCAGACGTTGAAGTTCGAAAGGGATCCAGAGTGCCCTGTATGCGGCCGCATCCGGACTCCGGCAAATCCCTAAATTCATATAACATTAGTATGATATCAAGCGCGTGAAAATATCGACGAAAGGCAGGTATGCCCTCCGTATCATGCTCGATATCGCCCTGCATGACGGAGAAGCGCCTGTGAGCTTCAAGGACGTGTCCGCCAGACAGGACATCTCAGTGAAGTACATGGAGCAGATCGGCTCGATGCTCACCCGCGCGGGGCTCCTCAGAGGGGTCCGCGGAGCGCAGGGAGGCTACCACCTTGTCGGGAAGCCTTCCGATTACACCGTGGGCGACATCCTCCGTGTCACGGAGGGGCAGCTCAGCATAGCCCCGTGCATGGAAGAGGGCGGCGGATGCGACATGCTCGGCAACTGCATGACCTATCCTTTCTGGGTCAAGCTCAACGATGCCATCACGGATGTCGTGGACGGGACCACCCTCCAGGACCTCATAGACGATTACAACCGCAACGGCCTGATCTCCATCGGCGCCGGCATCTGATCCTTCTGCCTTCGCCTTCTGCCTGCATCCCGATCCACGAGATGCTCTGCCGATCAGAGTATTGCATATGCGGGCTTGCGCCCGCGAATAAGGAGGGAAACAATGAGAAGGTGCCGGTCGGGAATCGCTCCCCGACCGGTTTTTCCATGCTCAGTAGTTGAACATGGCGGACGAGAGGTACCTCTCGCCGGTGTCTGCCAGGAGGGCGACAATGGTCTTGCCCTCGTTCTCGGGCCTCTTGGCCAGCTGGATGGCTGCCCAGACGGCTGCTCCGGAGGAGATGCCCACGAGGACACCCTCTTTGGCGGCGATGGCGCGCCCGGTCACGAAGGCGTTCTCGTCGGTGACCCTGATGACCTCGTCGTAGACCTTGGTGTCCAGCACGTCGGGGACGAACCCGGCTCCGATGCCCTGGATCTTGTGGGGCCCGGCGTGTCCCTCGGAGAGCACTGGGGACCCTTCGGGCTCGACGGCGACCACTTTGATGTCGGGCTTCATGGACTTCAGGAACTGGCCGGTCCCGGTGATGGTCCCGCCGGTCCCGACTCCGGCCACGAAGATGTCCACGTTCCCGTCGGTGTCCTCCCAGATCTCGGGCCCGGTGGAGCTCCTGTGGACCAGGGGGTTCACCTTGTTGATGAACTGCCCGGGCTGGAAGCTCCCGGGGGTCGCCGCGGCGATCTCGTCGGCCTTGGCGATTGCCCCCTTCATCCCTTTGGCGCCCTCGGTGAGGACGAGCTCAGCTCCGTAGGCCTTCAGGATGTTCCTGCGCTCGACGCTCATGGTCTCGGGCATGGTCAGGATGATCCTGTATCCCTTGGCGGCCGCGACGGATGCCAGCCCGATGCCGGTGTTCCCGGAGGTGGGCTCTACGATGACGGACCCCTCTTTCAGCAGGCCCTGGGCCTCTGCGGCCTCGATCATCCCTTTAGCGATCCTGTCCTTGACGCTGCCTGCGGGGTTGAAGAGCTCCAGCTTCACGACGACGCGCGCTTTCAGTCCGTTCTCTTTCTCGAGCTTCTTCAGCTCCAGGAGGGGCGTGTGCCCCACAAGCTCGGTCACATTCTCGTATATCATTCCAATTCGCCTTCTTTCTAGACTGTCTGTAAACCGTTTTCAATCGTTTATGTCGTTCTTGGGCTTCTGCAGGCCCTCGATCTTGAGTCCGTTCTTCTCCGCGTAGTCCCACAGGGCCGCGTGGATCGCTTCTTCCGCCAGCAGGGAGCAGTGGATCTTCACCTGCGGGAGCCCGTCCAGAGCTTCCATGACGGCCTTGTTGGTGACCTCCATGGCCTCCTGGACCGTCTTCCCCTTGACCATCTCCGTGGCCATGCTGCTGGTCGCCACCGCTGCTCCGCATCCGAACGTCTTGAACTTGCAGTCGCGGATGACCTGGGTCTCCGGATCGATGTCCAGGTAGATCCTCATGATGTCCCCGCACTTCGCGTTCCCGACGGTCCCGACGCCTGCGGCGTTCTCGATCTCCCCCACGTTGCGGGGGTTCGTGAAATGGTCGATGACCTTGTCGCTGTATACTCCGTCGTACATTCTCAAGCCTCCTGCTGCTTCTTCTTCTGTTCCTTCACGAAATCCTCGTAGAGAGGGGACATGCTCCTGAGCCTCTCCACCGCGTTCTTCAGGGTGTCGACCGCACGGTCCACCTCCTCGAGGGTGTTGTCGGAGGAGATGCTGAACCTCAGCGATCCGTGGGCGGTCTCGTGCTTCAGGCCGATGGCCAGGAGCACATGGGACGGGTCCAGGGACCCGGAGGCGCATGCGGACCCGGTGGACACGCAGACGCCTGCCATGTTCATGGACATCAGCAGCGACTCCCCCTCGACGAAGTCGAAGGAGAAGTTCGCGTTGCCGGGGAGCCTGTTGACAGGGTCCCCGTTGAGCCTGGAGTAGGGGATCTCGCCCAGGACCCTCCCGACGAGGTGGTCCCTGAGCTCCTTCTCCTTGGCGGTGCGCGCGTCCATGTCGCGCTTGGCGATCTCCGCCGCCTTCCCGAACCCGATGATGGCCGGGACGTTGGAGGTCCCTCCGCGGATGCCGCGCTCCTGGCCGCCTCCGTGGATGAGGGGGTCGATCCTGACCCCGTTCCTGATGTACAGGAACCCGACTCCCTTGGGCCCGCCGAGCTTGTGCCCGCTGGCGCTGAGGAGGTCGATGTTGTCCTCGTCCACGTTGATGGGCACCTGGCCGTAGGCCTGGACCGCATCGGTGTGGAACAGCACCTTGTGCTTCCTCGCGATGGCTCCGATCTCCCTGATGGGCTCGATGGTCCCGATCTCGTTGTTGGCTGTCATCACCGATATCAGTGCGGTGTCGTCGCGGATGGCCTCCTCGACCTTCGCGGGGTCCACCCTTCCCAGGGAGTCCACGGGGATGCGGGTGATCTCGAACCCCATCTTGGCGAGGTAGTCGCAGGTCTCGGTGATGGCGTGGTGCTCGATCGCGGAGATGATTATGTGCTTCCCCTTGGCGTGAGGGCCCAGCACGGAGGATTTCAGGGCCCAGTTGTCGGACTCGGACCCTCCGGCGGTGAAGTAGATCTCCTGCGGCTTGGCTCCGATCAGGGATGCGATCTCCTTCCTGGCGGCCTCCATGGCGTCCCTGGGTGTCTTCCCCATGGCGTGGATGCTCGCAGGGTTCCCGTAGTCCTCGAGGAAGTACGGTATCATCGCGTCGAGCACTTCCTTGCGGACGCGCGTCGTCGCTGCATTGTCGAAATATATCGTGTTAGCGGCCATTTCCTGTAGTCTCCTTTCCTTTGTGATGAGGTGAGCCGCGGGGAGTCGGCCCGCGGTTTGAAGTTTCAGATCTTCGCGAACGCCTGCTCCAGGTCGGCGATGATGTCGTCCACGTGCTCGGTTCCGATGCTGAGCCTGATGGTGGAGGGCGTGATGCCCTGCTCCTTGAACTCCTCCTCTGTGAGCTGGGAGTGGGTGGTGCTCTTGGGGTGGATGACCAGCGACTTCACGTCGGCCACGTTCGCCAGCAGGGAGAAGAGCTTCAGGTTGTCGATGAACCTCTTCGCCGCCTCCTCGTCGCCGGCGATCTCGAAGGTGAAGATCGAGCCCGCTCCGTCGGGGAAGTACTTCTCGTAGAGCGCATGGCTGGGGTGGTCCGGCAGGGACGGGTGGCTGACGCTCCTGACCTTGGGGTGGGACTTCAGGTAGTCCACGACCTTCAGGGCGTTCTCCACATGCCTGTCTACCCTGAGGGACAGGGTCTCGAGCCCCTGGAGGAGCACGAACGCCGTGACGGGGGAGATGGTTGCTCCGGTGTCGCGGAGGAGGATCGCGCGTATCCTGGTGACGAAGGCCACGTTCCCGAGGGCCTTCCAGAAGCTGATCCCGTGGTAGCTGGGGTCGGGCTCGGA
>CAVCVB010000052.1:0-10137 GCA_963605395.1 Firmicutes bacterium CAG:194 | reverse complement strand
GGCCGGCGTCTACGACGGCCAGTTCTGAAAACGGAGGTGGGCAACCCCCACCTTCTATCTTTATCCAATCTCATTCTTCGGTTCTCATCCCGTTTGCATAACTGGCCATGGGCCTGGACACGGTCTTCGCTAGTTACTTTTATATTCGTAGATTTCGTGCTTCATACCATGGCTGAAAACGAGAAGCCTGATAGGCCGCTGTTCGTGACGATCGTTGCGGCCCTGTACATAATCCTCGGAGTGGTAGCGATCATCGGAGGCGTGGCCATGCTGAGCGCCCCTGGAGCCATACCCGGGATAATCGCACTCGTGGTGGGCATTGGCCTTTGGAAGGGATGGAAGATCTTCTGGTATCTGGGAGTCATCTTCGCGATCATCTACCTGATATTGTCGATCATCACCGTGGTGGCCCTAGTGGGAATCATCCCGCTGATCATATCGATCATCATCCTCTGGTACCTTTTCAAGCCCAACGTCAAGGCGTTCTTCGGCGTAGGGTCCTGAACCTCAGAAACCTGAGCCCTTAGAAACAGGGCATCTGTCCGGCATATCGTGCCGGGCAGGGCCCGATTTCCATCCGATCATGCTTCTTCGGCCCCGTGCTTATATATGGTCGAGATGTCACCTTTAAATATAACCTGCATATTAGGCTGAATTGCTTGTAGGAGAGTCGCAAGACTCGCATGTACTACGAGGAGGAATTGTATTGGCAGAAAAACCAACCGTAATGGCTGTGCAGAAGGCACTCGAGAGTGCGAAGAAGCGCAATTTTACTGAGACGGTTGAGTTGGCCATCAATCTCAAAGATGTTGACCTGTCCATCCCCAAGAACCGTATCACCGAGGATATCATCCTCCCGAACGGCCGCGGGAAGTCGGTCAGGATCTGCGTGATTGGTGGTGGCGAACTTGCCTTGAAAGCCAAAGACGTAGCTGATGTCGTCATCACCCCCGAGGAACTCGGAGCCATCGCTGACGACAAGAAGCAGGCTAAGAAGATCGCGAACAGCACCGATTACTTCATCGCCGAGGCGCCCCTGATGGCCGTCGTCGGTAAGAGGCTCGGTACCGTGCTCGGTCCTCGCGGAAAGATGCCGAAGCCCATCGCGCCCGGAGCAGATCCGGCTGGGATGATCGACGGTCTCCGCAAGTCTGTGACCATCAGGACGAAAGACAGGAAGACCTTCCACGCACCCGTCGGGTCTGTGGACATGAGCGCCGAGGAGATCGCCGACAACGTCGAGCTGATCCTGAAGCGTGTCGAGTCTCACCTGGAGAAGGGGAAGCACAACATCGCTTCCGCGTACGTCAAGACCACCATGGGCCCCTCGGAGAGGGTCTTGTAAGGAGGTTCAAAGATGGCACACGTCGCAGCTTGGAAGAAGGACATGGTGAGCGAGCTGGTACAGGACATGCGCGAGTACCCCGTTGTCGCAGTTGTCGACATGGCGGGTATCCCCGGTCAGCAGGTCCAGTCCATGAGGGCAGGACTCAGGGCCCACGCCAAACTCAAGATGACCAAGAACAACCTTATGCTCCTGGCCATCGATGAGGCAGCGAAGGAGAAGCCTGAGCTCGCTGGACTCAAGGACGCGGTTCACGGACAGTGTGCGATCGTCACGACAGACATCGATCCCTTCAAGCTCTTCAAGAAGCTTGAGGCCACGATGACTGCCGCTCCCGCAAAGGAGGGTCAGATCGCCCCGTTCGACATCGTTGTACCCAAGGGACCGACCCCGTTCGGACCCGGCCCGATCATCGGTGAACTTCAGAAGATAGGGCTTCCTGCCGCCATTGAGGCAGGGAAGATTGTGGTCAAGAAGGACACAACGCTGGTCAAGGAAGGAGAGCCTATCTCCGGACCTATCGCCGCGATGCTGCCCAAGCTCGAGATTCTCCCCATGATCGTCGGTATGGACCTCAGGTCCGCCTACGAAGACGGGGTCATCTACGGCAGGGACGTCCTGGACATCCCCGATGACTACTATTCTACAATGTTCGCTACGGCCGCACACAACGCTCTGGCACTCGGTGTCTCGATCGCGTTCCCCACAAAGGAGACGATCGTCCCGCTCATTGCTAAGGCGTTCAGGGAGTCCATGGGACTCTCCATTGAGGCCGCGATACCGACCAAGGATAACATCGATATGCTCCTGGCGAAGGCTGACAGGCAGATGCTTGCCATCGCCTCCGCAAGCGGATACACCAGCGATGAGATCGCCGCAAGGCTCAGCTCAGCCGCTGCCGCCGCACCTGCAGCCCCCGCTGCAGCCGCGCCCGCACAGGAAGCTGTCGAAGAGGAAGAAGAAGAGGTCAGCGAAGAAGAAGCAGCAGCTGGCCTCAGTGCATTATTCGGCTAAAATAAAGGAGTTGAATCAGATGGAGTATATCTACAGCGCTATGGTTCTCTACTCTGCCGGCAAGGACATCACCGAGGACGCCGTCAAGGCCGTCCTGACTGCCGCTGGAGTCGAGGCTGACGCAGCCAAGATCAAAGCACTGGTCGCTTCTCTCGAGGGAGTTGACATTAAGGAGGCCATCGCAAGCGCAGCCGTCGCCGCGCCTGCAGCCGCCGTCGCAGCCCCCGCAGCCGCAGCCGCAGCAGACGCCCCTGCCGCAGCCGCCGAGCCTGAAGAGGAAGCAGTCAGTGAGGAAGAGGCCGCAGCCGGTCTCTCTGCACTGTTCGGATGAACGGTTGGTCTTAAGCTGACAACACAAACCTTTTACCCTCATTTTTCTCATATTCGGAGCGATCGACATGGATTCTGACAGGAAGGTCACGGTGCGCTTGTCCCCCGAGACCGTCGGCATCCTCCAGGCGCTCGTCGATTCCGGCGAGTTCCCTTCATTGTCCGTCGCAGTGCGCTCCGTCCTCGACGATTATGCGGAGGAGCGCTTCGCCCAAGGGGTCAGGCCGGCTCCCGAGATGGGAGAGGACTACCTCAGCATAGAGGACCTGACGATTGACGGGTCCTCCTTGGACGATGCCGTCATGTCGGCGGCCAAGGAGTTCGCCCGCTGGAAGGCCGGTGACTGAATGACCCAAGATGCGATCCTCCTCGTCTGCGGAGGCGGGGCGAGGCACATCCTGGGCGACGAGGACCTCGGAGTCGAGAGGATTTCCATGGACAAAGGGGAGCTGGAGCCCCCTGTGATGAACGACGGCGTGCATCTGGAGGAGGGCCAGGCGTTCGCGCTCGCATTCGACAGGCGCGAAGAGATCCTGGGGATGATGACCGGGAAGCGCATCGTCCTCGCCTTCGCCATGCTGGGCGGGGGGACCGGAGCGGGGATGATCCCCATGCTTGCGGAATGCGCCCGCGATGCCGGTTGCTCCTTCGTCTCGATCATCGGCATGCCGTTCGAGCCGGACCGCCGCTATTCGGCGTTCGAGTCCCTCTCGGAGATCAGGAAGGCGTCCGACAGGCTGTTCGTGTTCGACACCCTGTCCATCACGCGCCTCCATCCGAACGCTCAGATGCGCCATGCACTGAACATCATGGCGAGCACCGTGCACATGACCATGAGGAGCCTGACGGCCATGGTCGACGGCCCGTTCTTCTCGACGTTCACCAAAGACGCCTACACGGTAGCGTACACCACCGCGCTCTACCCTTCGGACGCCGTCTCCCGCGTCGTCGAAGCATCGCTCTTCAAGCCGGACCCCGACCGCGGGAGGTTCGTGGTGATGGTGAGCTCCAACTTCGGCACCGCCGAGCTGGAGTCGATAATGTCCACCGTCGCAGAGAAGACGGGGATAATCCCCGATATAGTAAGAAGGGACGACGCCGAGGACACGAAGGTCCTGACGTTCCTCCCGGTTCAGGACTTCTGATCCTTCTTCTCCCAGGGCTTGCCGTACCTGATGATCTTGGCGGCATCCCCGAAGACGCCCATGATGGTGTTGTACTCGTACTTGGTCGGGACCGCACGGCCCATCATGCGCCTGAACATGACCGTTGTCATCTCCCTGCGCACAGGCGGATACTCGATCCCTTCCATGACATCGCCGAAGAACTCGAACATGAGCTCCTTCTCGTGCCTGTCCGCGGGCTCGGCCCTCCTGGGCGCGGCCTCCGCCTGGAAGAATTCGTACATGACGATGGTCGCCGCATGGGACAGGTTCAGGATCGGATACTCCTCCCCTGTCGGCACGGTGATCAGCACATCGCACAGGTTGAGCTCGTCCTGGAGCAGCCCGATGTCCTCCCTTCCGAACAGGATGGCGATCTTCTCCGGATATCCCCTGCAGTGCTCGGCGAACTCCCTCACCGGCACGGGTATGCGGGTGTAGTTCCTGTCGCCCTTGGTGGTCACTCCGCTGGTCCCCACGACGAGGAAGCATCCTTCCAGGGCCTCGTCCAGGGTGTCGACTATGTGGACTCCGTCGAGGACCGAGGACCCGTGCTTGGCCCTGCGGTACGCGTCGTCTCCGAGCTCGCAGGGGTTCACCAGGTAGAGCTCGGACACGTCGAAGTTGGCCATGGAACGGGCTATCGCGCCCACGTTCCCCTCGTACTTGGCTCCCACTACAACAATGCGGATGTCCGGCATGCCCTTGTCATGGCCATCCTGTACTTTAATCCGTGGATACGCGATAAATACGGGGTCGGTGGTAGAGGCTGTCGTGGAAATACCCAAGAATCACCCCAGATACAAATCGCTGATGACCCGCGAGCGCCTGGCCCAGATGGTCGAGCGCGGGCTGGTCACCCCCACAGGCCTCATCTCCCACGGCAGGGGAGAGGCCTTCGACTACATGATGGGCGAGAAGAGCACTGACGCCGCCCTCGAGGCGGAGCTGGCCGCGGCCGCCTATCTCGTCTCCGCCGAGAGCCCCGTCATATGCGTCAACGGCAACGCCGCCGCCCTGGACCCGAAGGGGCTCATAGCCCTGGCCGAGGCGGTCCCTGCCAAGATCGAGGTCAACCTGTTCCACCGCACCCCCGAGCGCATGGAGGGGCTCATATCCTATCTCGAATCGGAAGGCGCCAAGGAGGTGCTCGGAAGGGACCCCGACCGCAGGATCGAAGGGCTCCAGCACGACAGGGCCCTCTGCACATCGGAGGGGATATTCGGGAGCGACGTCATCCTCGTGCCCATAGAGGACGGGGACAGGGCCGAGGCCCTGGTCTCCATGGGGAAGAAGGTCATATCAATCGACCTCAACCCCCTGTCCAGGACATCCAAGGCCGCCACCGTCCCTGTGTGCGACGAGATGTCCCGCGCATTGGAGAACATCATCCGTTTCGTCGGGGAGCTCCGCGGAGACGGAGAAAGAACGTTAAAGACTTTGGAAGCCTTCTCGGCAGACGATAACCGCCGTCGCACCATAGACTGCATCTGCGGATACCTCAGGCAGGAGCGAGGCGGGAGGAGATAAAATGGAAGATCTACTGAAGAAAGGGTCCCTCAGGCTGCACTGGGCCGAGACCCATATGCCCGTCCTGATGGACATACGCAGGCGCTTCAAAGAGGAGCAGCCCCTTGCCGGAGTGAAGATCGGCATGGCCCTGCACACCGAGGCCAAGACCGGGATGCTGGCCATCACCCTTGCCGATGCGGGGGCGAAGATCCGCCTGGCAAGCTGCAACCCCCTGTCCACCGACGACTCCGTCGCCCTCGCACTGAGGGAGGAGTACGGCCTGGACGTGTACGCCAAGAAATGGGAGTCGCAGAGCGAGTACTACAACAACCTCAACACCGTCCTGAACCTGGCTCCCGATTTCATCATCGACGACGGAGCCGACCTCATCGCCATGGCCCACACCAGCAGGAAGGACATCCTGTCCAACGTCAAGGCGGCGAACGAGGAGACGACCACCGGCGTCGTCCGCCTCAGGGCGATGGCATCCGACGGGGCCCTGAAGTTCCCCGTGCTCGATGTCAACGACGCCAAGATGAAGTTCCTGTTCGACAACAGGTACGGCACCGGCCAGTCCGCCTTCGACGGATGGATGAACGCCACCAACCTGATCGTAGCGGGGAAGAAGCTCGTGGTCGCCGGTTACGGATGGTGCGGGAAGGGAGTCGCCATGAGGGCCAAGGGCCTCGGCGCCTCCGTCATCGTCACCGAAGTCGATCCGATCAAGGCCATCGAGGCCAAGATGGACGGGTTCGAGGTCATGAGGATGATCGACGCGGTGAAGGTCGCGGACATGATCATCACGGTCACCGGATGCAAGGACGTCGTCGCCGAGGAGCACATCAGGGCGATGAAGGACGGATGCATCATGGGCAACGTCGGGCACTTCGACAACGAGATCAGCAAGACCGCCCTCGATGCGCAGTCCGTCTCCAAGGAGAGGGTCCGCGACTTCATCGACGAGTACAAGATGAAGGACGGCAGGAGCCTGTACCTCATCGCCGAGGGAAGGCTCATGAACCTGGCCGCCGGCCAGGGGCACCCCGCGGAGATCATGGACATGAGCTTCGCCACCCAGGCCCTGGGGATCGTGCACATGTCGCAGAACTACCAGTCCATGGAGAACAAGGTCTACGCCGTTCCCGCAGAGATCGACATGCAGATCGCGATGCTCAAGCTGAAGTCCATGGGCGTCAGCATAGACTCGCTCACCGACGAGCAGGTCAGCTACATCACCGGATGGGAGGAAGGCACCTGAAGCCTTACCTCTCGGTCTACGGCCACGTCACAGTCGACCAGATCATCGCCATCGAGAAGTTCAACGAGCCCGGCATAACAGCGGACGCTCTGAGCAAGAAGACCACGCTGGGCGGCACCGGGCCGAACATAGCGGTCTCGGCAGCCAAGCTGGGATGCCCCACGGCGCTCTGCGCGTTCGTGGGGCCCGACTTCCCCGCCAAGTACCTGGACTTCATGAGGGATTCTGGGCTCATCATGGACGACGTGGTCGTCCTCGACGGGGAGGAGACCTCCACCTGCGTGATCATCAACGATTCGCAGCTCGCGACGCGCGTCTTCTTCTACCAGGGGCCCCAGGGGCATGCCGACAAGCTGGGCATCACCCTGGACGGCATGGCCAGGCAGTCCGAGAAGGTGCACTTCTGCACCGGGCAGCCCTCCTACTACCTCTCCCTCATGAAGGAGCTCAAGGGAGATCATAGCATCGCCTTCGACCCGGCCCAGGAGGTCCATCGCGTGTGGAGCGCCGAGACCGTGAAGGAAGCCGTCCCGCTGTGCGACAGCCTTTTCTGCAACGAGCTGGAGGCCCGCACGATCTGCGGATACCTGGGGATAGACGACGTCCTGGACGCCGGCCCCGGGCTGGTGGTCCGCACCGACGGCGACAAGGGGAGCGCCGCCCGCTGGAAGGGAGAGACATTGTCCATACCCGTGGTCAAGGCTTCCCGCGTGGTCGACGTGACCGGAGCGGGGGACAACTACCGCGCCGGGTTCTATGCCGCCCTGTACCGCGGATACGACGTCCCCGAAGCGCTCGTCCTGGCATCGTCCGTGTCGTCCTTCGTCGTGGAGGAGGTCGGTGCGCTGACCAACGTCCCCGCTTGGGACGATGTCCTTGCAAGGGCGGAGCCGTACCTCGGCGGGATATCGTGACGCTGTACGCGCTCACGGGCACCCCGGGCACCGGGAAGTCATCGGTCTCCGAGGAGCTCCGCCGCAGGGGGATCGACGCCGTCGACGGCAAGCAGTTCATCATCGACCATGGCCTGATGGGCGAGCTGGACGAGGCCAGGGACACCCACGAGGTGGACCTGGACGACCTCAACGACGCCCTGGAGGAGCTCAGGCAGTCCGACGGCATCGTCGTGTTCGACAGCCACCTGTCCCATTTCATGGACTCCCACGGCATAATCGTGCTGCGCTGCCACCCTGATGTGCTGGCCGAGCGCCTGAGGGCCAGAGGGTACGGGGAGGCCAAGGTCACGGAGAACGTCCAGGCCGAGGTCCTGGACGAGATCCTCTGCGAGGCGACGGAATCCGACATACCCGTGTGCGAGATCGACTGCACCAGCCGCTCCGTCCGGGAGTCTGCGGACGCTGTCGAGCAAATACTAAAGGGGAAGGTGCAGGATTACCTTCCAGGAAGGACCGATTGGTCCTCGGAGATGGAGAAATGGTTCTAGACGGACAGAGGGCAAGGGTCGACTTCGCTTTGACCCCGGTGGCCCGCAGATTGATCAACGTGAACCCGAACACGATCTCCTGGATAGGCCTCATACTGGCTCTGGCCTGCGGCCTCGTCTTCTACCTCAGCGGTCGGGACGGGAACGACTGGATGCTGGTGCTGGGCGCTTTCATGGTCATCGTGTCGGGGTACTTCGACGCGCTGGACGGGAAGGTCGCCAAGCTCTCCGGCAAGGCCGGCCCCAAGGGGGACTACCTGGACCACGTCTTCGACAGGTACGCCGATGTGTTCATGATCGGCGGAGTGGCGTTCTGCGCCACATGGTGCGACCCGTACCTGGGCATGCTGGCCCTGATCGGGGTCCTGCTGACATCCTACATGGGCACCCAGGCCCAGGCCATAGGCGCTCCGCGCCTGTACGCCGGGCTGCTCGGAAGGGCCGACAGGGTGGTGCTCTCCACGCTCTTCCCGATACTCCAGTACATCGGCATCCAGCTCGGATGCGGGTCCTTCGAGGTCGCAGGCTTCAACATCACGATCATGGAGATCATGATGCTGTGGTTCGCGGTCGTCGGGAACCTCACTGCCGTGCAGAGGGCCATCATCACATGGCGCAACCTCGGCAAGATGGAATCAGAGAAGAAGGAGTGAGGAAATCAATTCCCTGCCGGGGGCTTCCCGGCGGGGCCTTCGTTGTTCTTGTTGCCGAAAGGCTTGCCCGATTTCACTCTGTAGTATGTGAGCGGATGGTTCATCCACTCCTTCTCGCACAGCGAATCGGGGCAGTAGCAGATCCCGTTGGTCTTCATGGTCTTGCATTCCGGCGGGGAGTACCCGTCGGTGCCGCTCAGCTCGCCGGTGATGTGCTTGATCTGATACTCGGACTTGGACTCGTCGAAGTCCGGGGATTCCGCGAACACGCGGATGATATCGTCGTACTTCAGCCCCAGGGCGTTCAGGAACGTCACCAGCGCGAACCTGGCGCTGTGCGGAAGGTTCATGCCCTGCCTGGACATGTCCAGGATGTGCACCAGGCATGGCGGGAGGAACTCGTTCTTCATGCCCTCTCCTCCGGTGGGGCTGTACATCTTCTTCACCTCATCCAGGTGCATCTGCACGGCCGTGACATCGCCTTTGAGGTACTTGCGGTACTCCTCCGGCGTCATCAGCGGGAGCTCGGACTCGATCCTGTCCTGGAGGGCGTTCTGCATCAGACGGCTGAACTTGTCCTGCGGGAGGAAGACCATGCCCGAGTGGATGTCGCTGTTGATCAGCTTCCAGTCCACGCTCTTGAGGCGGTTGGCCAGCCTGAGGTAGTCTGTGAACTTCATGCGGATGTTGCCGTCCGGGTCCACCATGGATTCCACGCCAAGGTCGTCGGACACGGTGACCAGGGTCGCCCTGTCCTCCCCGGCTAGGATGCGGTTCATCCTCACAGCTTCGGCGAGGGCGTACCTCTTGGTGAGGAAGCGGTCGGACACCATGGAGACGAGCATCCTGGCGTAAGGGTAGGACATGACCTCCATCAGGCGGTCGTACTCGCTGAGGATCGGCTTGTAGGAGACCTCGGAGTGGTCCAGCGCGTCGAAGACCCTCTGGACCCCTCTCTTCCTGGCAGGCTCGAAGGATGCCGATGCGAGCAGGGCGTCCAAGTCCACGTTGTTGCTCTCTGCGAACTCGGATGCGTCCTTCAGGAACGGGAACTTCGCCGCGCGACCGGAATCCATGGAGCATCATCCCCTAACTATGGGATATCGGTTGCGGTCGGGCTCCTGGGGCACAGGGCATAACGATGCTCCTCTTCTTGTTATGATTGGGGTTTGGGAACAAAGAGGTGTCTACTTTTTGGATGAGTTCAAGGCGGTATCCACAAAAAATCTTCACGATTCTGGAGGATCATTTCAACCAATCAGCACTTATTTCGACCAAAAATTCAACCAATCAGCACTTTTTCGAGCAGATTTTTCAACGATTTCGCATGGATTTTGGCGGATTTTTCAACGATTTCGCATAGAGGTAATGTGATACTTTTTAGTTGATATTTTGTCTATAAAGAAAAGACATCATCT
>CAVCVB010000051.1:0-10239 GCA_963605395.1 Firmicutes bacterium CAG:194 | reverse complement strand
GTCTCCGAGGGCCCCGAGGAGTGACTGCGGAATCCGCAGGACCGGTTCTCCGAGTGGTTGCTCCGAGCCCTCCGGAACCTCCCGGATACGGATTTCGTAGCGCCCGTTCACGTACCGTATCAATCTTAAAATAGCAACATGCTATTACGAAATTCGATGGGACATGAAGGTTGGAATTGACCTCGGAACAACGTACTCTGCAGTAGCTAGATATGACACCAAGACAAGCAAGCCCGTGATGATCAAGAACGCCTTCGGCAAGGAGATCACACCGTCCGTCATCTGCTTCCTGGATGACGGCGACATCCTGGTCGGAGAGGACGCCAAGGACATGCAGGCCAACGGCGCCGGGATCAACGCGGCGGCTTTCAAGAGGAACATGGGCGACGGGTCCGTCGCCGTGAGCTTCAACGGCAAAGACTACACCTCCGAAGAGCTCAGCACGATGCTCCTCAAGCATCTCATCGAGGACGCCGAGAAGGCCACCGGCGAGAAGATCACCGATGCAGTGATCACCGTCCCCGCATACTTCAACGATTTCCAGAGGACCGCCACCATCCGCGCCGGAGAGGCCTGCGGGGTCAAGGTCCCGAAGATCATCAACGAGCCCACCGCGGCCGCCATCTCCTACGGGTACAAGCACTCCAGCGACAAGACCGTCATGGTCTACGACCTCGGAGGAGGCACCTTCGATGTGACCATCGTCAGGATCGCCAAGGGGAACATCACCGTCATCGGGACCGAGGGGAACCACATCCTCGGAGGGAAGGACTGGGACGCCGCCATCGTCAAGTACGTCTGCGACCAGTTCATCGACGAGTTCGACGTGGACCCGAGGGACGACCTGGCCACCAAGAACGAGCTCATCGTCGCCGCAGAGGGGTACAAGAAGACCCTGTCCGTGGCCGAGAACGTCACCATCAGCCTCAACTACGAGGGATTCAGCGCCAAGTACACCCTCACCAGGGCGGAGTTCGAGTCCATGACCGAGCACCTCCTGTCCGCCACCAAGGACGTCTGCCTGAACCTCATCGGCGACCTGGACATGTCCTGGACCGACATCGACGAGATCCTCCTGGTCGGAGGGTCCACCAGGATGCCCGGAGTGGCCAGGTTCCTCAAGGACATGACCGGAAGGGAGGTCATCGCCCACAGCGACACCGACCTGGCCGTCGCCAAGGGAGCGGCCATCACCGCCGAGCTCTACTGCAGCAACTCCACCGGCCTCAGGGCCATGCAGATCGCGGACGTCACCGCCCACAGCCTCGGAGCCCTCTCCGTCAGCCAGGACGGCAGGAAGTACGTCAACGAGACCATGATCAAGAGGAACTCCAAGGTCCCGGCCACGTTCCGCAAGCAGTTCCAGATAAAGCAGGGCAACATGACCGACAAGATCGAGGTCTACACCCTGCAGGGAGAGTCCAGGGTCCCCCTGGACAACAACATCCTGGCCAAGGTCGTCATCAGCGGATTCTACAACAGGGGCCAGGGAGTCGTCGTCGACATCGAGTACAACTACGACGAGAACGGAGTGGTCAACATCACCGCCTACCAGGACGGGGAGCCCCTCCAGGTCGTGGCCGAGCCCGTGCCCGAGGACGTCAGCTGGATGGGCGGAAGCCCCAGCGACAACCGCGGGGACAGCGACATCCTGAAGAACATCGCCATCTGCGTGGACCTGTCCAGGAGCATGGAGATGGGCCCGGCCGGAGAGGTTCTGCCCATCGATGCCGCCAAGCAGTCCATCCGCGACTTCGTCACCGCCCTGGAGAGCGACAACACCTACTTCTCGCTCATCGGGTTCGGAGACAAGATCAAGGTCGTCCAGGAGCTTACCAACGACCCGCGCGTGATCCTCGACTCCATCGACGACCTGAAGGTCAAGATGGTCGGAAGGGGTACCGACGCCAGCCCGCTGGACACCGCCCACATGATCCTCGGCGGAAGGCCGGGAGTCGGCATCACGGTCGTCCTGACCGACGGCATCTGGGGGAAGAAGGACAAGGCCGTCGAGCAGGCCATGAGCTGCCGTTCCGACAACATCAAGATCATCGCAGTCGGGTTCGGCGAAGCCGACACGTCCTTCCTCAGGCAGATCGCCACCGTGGAGCAGGGAGCCCTCTACACCACCATCGACAGGATGGGAGAGACCTTCGGCACCATCGCGACCGCGATCTCCTCCGGAGAGATGGGCATAATCGCCAAGGACTGATCCGGGGACCGCATATGGGATCCAGACCGAACTTCTGCCAGCTCCTGGGGCTGAACCCCCTCAACGAGGCGAAGTACACAGCCGCGGCCATCCAGAAGAGGATAGCCGAGAACGAGACGAAGTGGACCAACGACAGCAACAACAAGCAGAACGACACCCAGCAGAGGTTCAAGGTCCAGAAGCTGGTCGCCATGGTCCCCGAGATAAAGGAGGTCATGTCCGACCCGATGCTCAAGAAGAAGGAGTTCATGGACGGGAAGGCCCTGCTCACCAGCAAGGGGCAGAAGCTGAAGACCGACTGCGTCGTCCTGACCGACGGCTCGCTCCTGGTCTTCAAGGGGACCGTCACGAACTTCCTCAAGCAGATCCACTGGAAGGACGTCACCGAGAAGGACATCGTCACCCTGCTCGGCCTGAAGGAGAACCTCCCGAAGCTGCCGTCCATCACCACCAACGTGGAGAACGCGTTCAAAGGGATGCAGGGTGTCGACTGCTTCACCGTCGTCGAAGTGCTGAACGCGCTGATCGACGACCCCAACCTGGAGATCAACACCGCCCGCGTCACAGAGGGCAGCAGCCCCACCCAGATCCGCAACGCATTCGAGCTCTGCGAGAAGAGGGTCAACAACATCCGCCCGGGGACGCTCCCGGCCCAGGACTCCTACATCCAGACGCTCAGGGCGATCAAGCTCTGCCTGGACAAGGACTCGGACCTGGCGGCGCTGTCCATGTACGGCAGATGCCAGCAGGCCATGGCGCCGGTCACCGAGACCATGGCCGAGGAGTACTCCAGGCAGTTCACCAGGAAGTACATCGACGACCTGGTCAAGGCCCACATGGAGAAGGGCCTGGACTACGACCTGTGCCTGTACATCCTCGAGACGTTCTGCTTCAAGAAGAAGATCCCGGCCAACTTCTCCAGGTCCGAGAGCACCATGTCCAGATGCCCCCACTGCGGCGGCATGGTGGAGAGGGGCCCGGCCACGATGTTCTGCCCTGCATGCGGGAAGAAGTTCAACACCGTGTGCCCCAAGTGCAACACCACCCAGGACGCCACGAACTCGATCTGCGTCAAATGCGGGCTCAACTTCAAGGACGCCGAGAACAAGGCCACGAAGTACAGCCTAGAGTTCCGCCAGTACCTGGGCAAGGGGAAGGTCTCCGCCGCATCCAGGTCCCTGGCCATGCTCAAGGACGTCAGCCCCGGGTACAACGGCATCAACATGATGGAGAAGGACCTGGCCGTGGCCGCCGAGGACCTGAACTCCAGACGCAAGATGATCATGGACGCCTCCGACAAGAAGATGCACTTCGCCGTCAAGACCATGACCGAGGAGCTGATGGCCAGGTACCCCGACGCGGTCGGCGAGGACTCGGCCCTCTCCCAGAGGTACAGCGAGAGCGTGTCCAAGTACAACATGGCCGAGCAGTACTGCTCCAGGGCGAAGGTGGAGTCCAACAAGGTCGCCCGCATGGGGATGTACGTCGCGGCCGTTGAGCTGTGCCGCGACCACCAGATAGCCAAGTCCAAGCTCAGGGAGGACCCGCCCATGGGCCCCAGCGAATCTTTCGTGTACTTGGACAGGGACTGCACGTGCATCAAGTTCGGAGAGTACGCGGATCCTGCCAACACCGTCTACTGCATCTACAGGAGCAGGGGAGACCTGCCAATAGTCACCGAGGAGGCCAAGCCCCTGGCCGAGGTCCCCGCGACCACCACGGAGTACGTGGACAGGAGCATGGACTCGGGAGTGGAGTACTTCTACGCGGTCCACACCAAGCGCTTCGGGGTGCTGTCGAGGGAGAACATCTCCTTCGGGCCCATATTCGTCAGCGCCAAGGTCTCGGACATCACCATCGAGGAGAAGCCCGGGCAGTTCAGGATCATATACAAGAAGCCCCGCGGAGCCTACAGGGTCCGCGCATGGAGGTCCCTCGCCTCCAAGAACGCCAGCCACATCGAGCTCGGCCTGAACGACCAGGAGGTCTACGACGACTACGTCCCCGGCGGGGCGGAGTACAGGTACACCTTCGTGGCCGAGTACAAGATGGGCAACCAGATCGTCAGGTCCGACCCCGTCGTGCAGGTCGTGGAGGCCCACGTGGCCCCCAAGCCCGTCAACAACATGGAGATCATGAGGAACGACAAGGACGGCTCCTACAACGCCAAGTGGAACGCCGACCAGGACGCCATCCTCTACCACACCAGCAAGAGGATCCCCCTCGGAGGCAACAGCCTGAGCATGGACGACGTCAACGCGTGGATGAAGCCCGTGGACGTCATAGAGAAGTACGAGGGCGGAGTGACCTTCAGCCTGCCCGACGGCGCCATAGAGTACGTCTACCCCATCACCCCGATGGGCAAGCTGGCCGTCAGGGGGAAGGAGATCATGGTGTCCAACGCCAGGCCCTTCCGCGACATAGAGCACGTGCTCAGCGGGAAGGACTGCGTCATAACCATGGTCTGGCCCGAGGGCGCCACGTCCGCCAAGATAGTCGTGTCCAACGACAGCGTCAAGAGCCTGAAGGACGCGGCCGCGGAGGTCCACACCGTCAAGCGCGAGCAGTACCTGAAGGACCGCCAGATAAGGATCAGCATGGGGCAGCAGCCCAAGAGGTGCTTCAACGCCTACGCCGTCTACAACGTGGAGGGCACCGAGGTCAACTCCAGGGGAGTGGCCTTCGAGGTCTACTCCGCCAACGCGAAGAAGGTCAGGTACACCGTGAAGGCCGAGAAGACCGGCGTCCGCCTGGACTTCCAGACCGATGCCGATGTGACGCAGATCCCGCAGATCGTCGGGGTCCAGGTCATGGAGGGCATCCCCCTGAAGAAGACCGACGGCGAGGCCGTGTTCAAGTCCAACGGCCCCGTGAGCCTCATCCAGGGCAGGGCATCGCTCAACATGGCATGCAAGAAGGCGGACATCGAGAAGCTGAGGCTGTTCTTCGTCAACGACAGCAACTACAACCTGTTCAGGTTCGTGCACCCGCTATACGGAAGGAGGGATTGAGACGGCAAGGAAACAGAAGAGCCAATCTGCAGGCGGGGAGTACATCTGCCCGTACTGCTTCTCGACCGTGGACCTGGACAACGTCCACTACGTGTGCACCGGCCAGTCCTGCGCCAGGAACTTCGCCTCCACCGTGGTCAGCACCCGCAACGCGGAGCTCGCGAGGTTCGTCTCCAGGGACGGCCAGAACGAGATCGACCCGGAGAAGACGTCCTTCCTGGACAGGAGCATGGACAACCCCGTCATAGCCGACCGCCACATCATACGCAGCGGCCGCCACGAGTGCGACGTCTGCAAGCGCCCGGTGTACACGAGGATCTGCCCCAGATGCCACAACCCCATCCCCACAGGAGCGGAGGAGGACGGCAACAGGATCTTCGTCATCCTCGGGCCGAAAGGGGTCGGAAAGAGCCACTACATCGCGGTCCTGATCGACCAGCTCAAGAACGCGATATCCCCGGAGCTGAACGGGGTGCTGAGCCCGGCCACGGACAGCACCGCCCTGAAGTACCGCGAGATCTACTATCACAGGCTGTTCGAGGAGAAGCGCAAGCTCCCCTCCACGCAGTCGTTCGAGACGGAGGGCGCCAACAGGGAGCCCCTGATCTACTACCTGAGGCTGTTCGACCAGGACAAGCCCAAGGTCTTCACCTTCGCGTTCTTCGACACCGCGGGAGAGGACCTGACGTCCCTGGAGAAGATCCTTGACCTGAGGATCAACAGCTTCATATCCAAGGCCGCGGGCCTGGTGTACCTGGTGGACCCCCTCCAGAACAGGTACATCAACCAGCGCATCAACATCGACGGGAAGCCCGGCGTGGGCCCGGACGAGTCCGACATGCTGAACAACGTCTGCCAGGCCATCAGGGCCTCCGGCAAGATGCGCCCCCGCGACAAGATAACCATACCCATAGCCGTCTGCCTGACCAAGAGCGACGTGCTGTTCAAGGAGGCCGAGGACTCGGAGGAGGACAAGGTCCTGTTCAGCCCCGGCTCCGCGCTGAAGATCCCGAGAGAGCACGGAGGGTACGACAAGGAGAACTCCGACCAGATCGACGCCGAGCTGGAGGAGTACGTCCGCAGGTGCATCGGCGAGAACTTCCTGCAGACCGTCAACGGATTCGAGAAGCACAGGTTCTTCGCGTTCTCCGCGCTGGGATGCAACCCCACGCAGAGCTCCCTGCCCAGGGCGGTCTCGCCGTCGAGGGTGGAGGACCCGTTCATATGGCTCCTCAACCTGGAGGACTACTGATGACAGAAGAGAACAAGCTGAAGAAGTTCCTCAAGGACGGGTTCCAGGTCCTGGGCCGCCCCGAGGAGGAGCAGGAAGAGGAAGAGTACATCGAAGAGGAGGCCGAGGACGGCGAGGCCCTCATCGGCGAGGCCGTGGAGGAGGAAGAGCCCCAGGGGGCCTCGGGCGACGAGGTAACCATGTCCGCCATCAAGGACCTGGAGACCGAGCTCCTCAGGATAAGGTACCTGCTGGAGGACATGAAGGCGGCCGAGCCGACGCAGGCTCCGCCCATGCCGGACATGTCTGCCTATATGACAACCAGGGAACAGTTTAAATCCGTCACAGCGTCAATCGAGAAACGCAACGGCGAAACGGCTGACAAGGTCCTGGTCAGAGCGATGGAGGCCATCTCGGTCATGAGAGAGGACTTCTTCAAGCTCTGCAACGACATGAGGGCGAAGCTGCCGACCATGAGCCCGGAGACGGTGCTCTCCAGCTTCGAGGCATACACCGTGGACATGGAGAACATCCTGTCCGACGCGGGGGTGCAGATCGGTGCGTTCCCCTACGAGAAACTGAACACGCTTCATCAGCGCATCGTCGGCGTGGTGCCGACGGGCGAAATCGAGAAGGACGGGAAAGTGGCCGCAAGGCTCACGGACGGATACAAGATGGGCGACCGGGTCCTCCTGAAGGAGAAGGTCGACGTCTACAAGTTCGACCCCAAGCTGGCCCCCGCCGAAACAGCTTCCGAAACGGTTTCGGAGACAGCCGACGACGTTGCGGCGAAAGGAAAAGAAGAAAGCATCCAGGAGGAAGAAGAATGACAGATTATTGCATCGGTATCGACCTGGGCACGACCTACTCGTGCCTTGCCTATATCGACGAGGATGGGGACCCGGTCGTTGAGAAAAACTTCGAACAGGAAGACACAACGCCATCGGTCATCCTCTTCAACGAGAGCGGAGACATCATCGTCGGATCGCCGGCCAAGGAAATGGCCACCCTGTACCCTCCCGAGAGGGTCATCACCGCCATCAAGAGGCAGATGGGGACCGACTACACCGTCGACATCGACGGCGAGAGCTACAACCCCATCATGCTGTCCGCGGTCATCCTCAGGAAGATGATCAACGACTTCAACGACAACCACGGATGCGACGTCAAGAAAGCTGTCATCACCTGCCCCGCCTACTTCGGGCAGAACGAGAGGGACGCCACCAAGACCGCGGGGACCATCGCCGGCCTGGAGGACGTCACCGTCATCAACGAGCCCACCGCCGCAGCCATCTCCTTCGGGTTCGGCAACGCCGCCGACGGGAAGAAGAGGGTCATGGTCTACGACCTCGGAGGAGGAACCTTCGATGTGACCGTCCTCGAGATCGACGGGCCTTCGTTCACCGCTGTCGCCACCGACGGAGAGAGGCTCCTGGGAGGAAAGGACTGGGACGCCGTCATCTCCAAGATCATCAAGGAGAAGGTCAGCGAGGAGACCGGCATCGACATGGAGGCCCTGGACGAGAACGAGGAGATCCAGCAGACCCTCATCAACGACTCCGAGACCATCAAGAAGAGGCTCTCCACCGCGGAGACCACCAAAGGCACCCTGTCCGTCGATGGACAGAAGGTCGTCTTCACAGTCACCAGGGACGAGTTCGAGGCCGCTTCCGCCAGCCTCATGCAGACCACCATCGAGCTGATGGAGAAGGTCCTGGCCTCCAAGGAGTTCACCATGGCCGACATCGACGAGGTCATCCTCGTCGGAGGGTCCTCCAGGATGCCCCAGGTCAAGAACGCCATCGCAGCCAGGTTCCCCGACGCCAACATCAAGGTCTTCGACCCCGACCAGTCCGTCGCCAAGGGCGCGGCCCTGTTCTCCAAGTCCAACGCCATCGCCCCCATCGCCATGGGCGCGGACGGCGAGGTCCTCGAGGGCGCTGCCGCAGCCGCGGCTGCCGGCGCCGCTGCAGGCGCGCTGCAGGTCCACAACGTCCTGAGCAAGACCTTCGGCATCAAGGCCATGTACGAGGACGGAACCGAGATGATCTCCAACATCATCTTCAGGAACGAGGTCCTGCCCATCGAGTCCATCAAGACCTACTACCCCGTGGACGACGGCCAGTCGACCATCAAGGTCGAGATCTACGAGGACTCCGCCGGCAACAGCGAGGAAGGCAGGAAGACCGACGTCATCGACGGAGCCCCTGTCGGAGAGTTCATGATGGAGCTCCCCATGGACGTGACCAAGAACACCCCCATCGTCGTCAAGTTCATCGCGACCGACGAGGGTATCCTGATCGCATCCGTGGACTGCATGGACCAGCACACGGACTACCAGATCGAGAACGACCTGAAGATGTCCGCCGACGCCATCCAGAGGTCCCAGGGACTGATGGAGAAGGTCAACAACGGGAACTGATCCCGAGAAACAGGGGCTCCGGCCCCTCATTTCCCCTTGTTTTCCAGCTTTGATAATCCGATACCGGCCGGCAACGTTCCGACGCCCTTCCCGGACACGCGGAACCGAGGGCTCCGTCGGATGTCCTGCAGTCGGACGGCCTTCCCGCCGGATCCTGCATCTCGGATGCGCCTCACAGTAGGCGCAGTCGTACCGGTCTCGGACCTTTGCTCTCGCAGTTCCGCCATCATGGGATCCGACAAGATCGCAAAGATCCTCCTCGAGATCGGCGCCTCGGCCGATCCGGGATTCAGAAGCCTGATCTCCTCCGCCCTGGCCGGATGCTTCTCGTACCGGTCCCTATTGGATGCAGGACGGCGCCGGAGTCGTAGGATGCAGATGGATCGGAACGTGCGGATACGGTCCGATTTTGTGAACGAATCGACAGGGCGGGCCGGACGTTTGACGTGATAGGGTCGCACATGCTGCATACTCGCGATTCGTTCTCGGCCAGGTTGGGAACTGTTATAAAAGAAAAGGAGAATTGTGAGCAGAAGCGGCTCGGATCCGTCAGCCAGCGATCGACCGCAACAAGGTGAAGATATGGCATATCACATGGGAAATGTCGCGGGGGGGGGGTTGCATTCCCGTCTCGCATTCATTCTATCTATCTCGGTCATCGCCCTTGCGATGGCAGGGACGTTCGTTCTCATCGACGGACATTGTTCGACCGAAGTTTCAGGCGAGACCTCGGGGACATGCGGCGCCAGTGTGAATTGGACGTTGGACGACAATGGGACTCTCACGATTTCGGGCACGGGAGAAATGTACTCCTATTCGTATTCCAGCCTTAATGTCAGCCCATGGTATCAGAATAGTGACGTTGTGAGTGTAATGATCGAGGACGGAGTTACGAGCATCGGGGATTATGCATTCTTTAATTGCAGCAGCCTGGCGTCGGTAACCATACCGAGTTCGGTAACGAGCATCGAGTATGGTGCATTCGGTGGATGCAGCAGTCTGGCGTCAGTCACCATACCGAGTTCGGTCACTAGCATCGCAGGAGGAACATTCTCTAGATGCAGCAGTCTGGCGTCGGTTGTCATACCGAGTTCAGTAACGAGCATCGGAAAGAGTGCGTTCTACGAATGCAGCAGCCTGGCGTCAGTCACCATACCGAGTTCGGTCACTAGCATCGAGTATGGTGCATTCGGTGGATGCAGCGGCCTGGCGTCAATCGTCATACCGAATTCGGTCACTAGCATCGGGAGTTATGCATTCAATTCATGCAGCAGTCTGGCGTCGGTCACCATACCGAGTTCGGTAACGAACATCGGGGATTCTGCATTCTCTAATTGCAGCAGTCTGGCGTCGGTCACCATAC
>CAVCVB010000050.1:0-10303 GCA_963605395.1 Firmicutes bacterium CAG:194 | reverse complement strand
GTTAAGTCGTAACAAGGTATCTGTAGGGGAACCTGCAGATGGATCACCTCCTAAGCAGGGTGGGGCTCAGCCCCACCCTCACACATCGTACTAACAGTACAACATTGCAAGGAAACTCCGAGCGAGTTTCCCGCAATTCCGAGGCAGCTTACCATGCACTAAACGTAGCATCGAACGTCATTCTTTTCATTCTCATAGGTGTCTTTCATGATTATCGTCTATTCTTCGAAATCCGGCTCTTCCAGGAAGTATGCCGAGATCCTCTCCGAGCGCACATCCATCCCGGCCTATGCCGCGGGATCGGAGCCAGAGGGGGAGCCGATGGTCTTCTTCGGTTGGCTCCGCAAGGACACCGTCGTCGGCCTCCGCAAGGTCGATGTCTCCAGGGTCCGCGCGCTCTGCGTCGTCGGGCTGGACGATGAGAGCAGGTTCTCCAAGCCGAAGGTCGCGGAGAAGAACGGGGTCCATGCCCCAGTGTACTATCTGAGGGGATGGATCGACAGGTCCAAGCTCAATGTCATCGACAAGACCGTCTTGGCTGTCGTTGCCGCGATGATGAAGATCAACGGCCTCAATCAGTTCAACCAGCCGATCTTCGACGCGATGATGGAAGGCGGCAGCTTCTTCGACGAATCCTATCTCGCTCCGATAGAGCTGTTCCTCAACGGTCTGAAAAGTTGAATGGTAGTCCCGTCCGGGTTCGAACCGGAGTCGCCGGCTCCAAAGGCCAGCATGATTGACCACTACACCACGGGACTGTTGGCCGTCGTATCAACTTCGGATATAATTCAATTCTGGCGGACCGCACGGGATGCACGCCGTGCCGCGGTCAGATCAGCCTGCCGAGAAGGTACGTGGACCTGGCATCCGTGACTTCCACGTCTGCAAAGGTGCCCAATGGGATGGCTTCGCGGATCACGACGGGCCTGTAGTTGCCTGTCCTGAGTATGGTCCCTTCCTTCCCGTTCTCGGTCGCCAGTGCCTTGAACGTGCGTCCGACAAGGGCCTTGTTGACATCGAGCTCCGTGTCGTTCTTCATCTTCGTGAGCTCGGCAGACCTCTCCGACGAGATCCTCCCGTGGACCTGCTCCATCTGTGCGGCATCGGTCCCGGGGCGGGAGGAGAACCTGGTTATGTTCACCGTGTCGGCGCGGAGGTCCCTGATGAGGTCCATGCTCTTCTGATGGTCCTCGTCTGTCTCTCCGGGGAAGCCGCAGATCAGGTCCGTCGCGATGCTGATGTCCGGGACATCCGCACGGAGCTTGTCGACAAGCTCCATGAACCTCTCGACGGTGTACTTCCTGCGCATCCCTTTCAGGACATCGTTGCTCCCGCTCTGCACCGGTATGTGCACGAACCTGTAGAGCCTCTCGTCGTCCATCAGAGGGGTGAGGCCGTCGGCGATCCTCCAGAGGCTGTCGGGATTGCTCATCCCCAGCCTTATCCTGTAGTCGCCTTCGTGCTGCAGCATCGAGCGCACCAGGTCGTTGAGGTCCGTCCCGGTGTCCATCCCGTAGCTTCCCACGTCCTGGGCGGTGACGAGCACTTCCCTGGACCCTCCGTCCACGAACCTGCCGAACCTCGAGACGAGCTCGTCCTTTGGATAGCTCTCAAGCGTTCCCCTGGCGAAGCGCGTGATGCAGTAGGAGCAGTTCCCGAGGCATCCCTGCGCTATGGGCAGGATGGAATCCGATCCGAAGTCTATGGGCACGGCGCACCCTCCGACTCCGTACCTCTCCATTATGACGGACTTGAATCCGGAGTACTCGGAAGGCGGCACGATCGGGGAGCCCGGGAGGCGTATCTCTATCCTCTTGGGCTGGACCTTGGCCATGCATCCGGTGACGACGACCTCCTTCCCCATCTTCTTCAGCTCGGAGATGCGGGCGAGCATCCTCTTCTCGGTGGTCTCGACAACGGTGCACGTGTTGAGAATGACTATGTCCGCATCCTCTGCGGACGAAGCAGGTTGGTATCCTAAGGATGCCATGTCTTCGGAGAGGCCCCGACCCTCTCCGAAGTTCATTGTGCATCCGTAGGATTCGACGTAGTACCTCATCAGCGGGTGCAGGGCTCCGTCGTGGGGACGGCGAAGGCGGTCTTCGCGGAGATCTTGGAGATCTTTGCGTGGACCTTCGTGCCCTTGACGGTCCCGGGAACGACGACCAGGTAGTCGTAGAACTTCCCTGTCCCGTCTCCCTTCTTACCGACGTCGGTGATCTGGAGCTCGATGATGTCGCCCTCGCGGAGGGTGTTGGCGGTGTCGGCCCTGACAGACTTCCTGACGGTGATGGGCCTGCGGGCTCCGCAGGCTTCGCACTCCAGCATGAGGGTCCTTCCGTCCTTGATCATCTTGGTGTCGGGGAGCCCGCACTCGGAGCAGATGACGTAGGTCTCGGTGTAGATCTGGATCTTGTCGTTGATGACGGTCGGGTTGATCTTGGCTTTGAACACGGCCCTGCGCCCCTCCACGTTTCCGGGAGCGCCCAGCTCCTTCAGGAGGAACTGAAGCACATGCTGGGGGTCGCGCCTGAGCTTGTCGGTCACATCGATGAAGTTCCTGAAGACGGTGATCTTCCCCTCCTGGAGGATATCGAGCTCAGGGATCTCGAACCTCTCGTGGTTCTCGATGGTCTCAGGGCAAGCAATCTTCGCCCTGTTCAACAGTGCCATGTAATCGTCTTCGCTGGACATTTCAATCGCCTTGGTCGGCTATGGGGGGACTCATTATAAAGACTACTCCCTGCCGACGGCCCGACCGCCGTGCGAGCGGCGCGCCTGCCGCCCTCACTCCTCTTCGACGCTCCCTCCCAGGGCGACCTCGATCTCGTCCAGGAGCCTGGCGATGTTCTCTCCCGTCTCGGTCAGCTTCCAGTACTTCGACACGTGGCGGGTGTCCTTGCCGGCCCTGTACTCGCAGGTGACGAGGCCCCACTCCTGGAGGAGCCCAAGTTTCGCGGACATGGTCTTGTTGTTCGTGGATATGACGTGCTTCACATCCTTCTGGATCGTCTCTCCGCTGTAGCGGAGGATGCGGAGGATGTCGATCGTGTATTTCGTGCTCAATACCGTGCTTGTGTTATGCGTAAGCATGAGCATGGTGTATAGCGACTCAGAAATCTTACTTCTGTTCACTAAGTGAACTCGTAGGTCATCTTGACAGGCGTCTTGAAGCGGAGGACGATGGAGAAACGGGGCCGGAGCCCCGGATTAAGGTTTCAGCCCTTGTGGGCGATGGCCGCGCGGACCAGTCCGAGGTGGAGCGGCGAGGGGTGGCCGGGCTTGGACTTGAACTCGGGGTGGAACTGGGACGCCACGTAGTAGGGGTGGTCCTCCAGCTCTCCGATCTCCATCCTGGTGCCGCACTCGGAACGGCCGGTGAAGATCCATCCGGCCTCCTCGATCCTCTCTATGTAATCGGGGTTGACCTCGTACCTGTGCCTGTGCCTCTCGGAGATGTGCTCGGAGCCGTAGAGCTCGGCGGCCTTGGAGCCGGCGGACACGATGACGTCCTGGGCGCCCAGGCGCATGGTGGCTCCCATGTCCACGATGCCCTTCTGCTCGTCCATGATGCAGATGACCGGGTCGGGGGTGGACGGATCGAACTCGGTGCTGGTGGCCATGCCGAGGCCGAGGACGTCCCTGCAGAACTCGATGGTGGCGATCTGGAATCCGAGGCAGACCCCGAGGAACGGGACCTTGCTCTCCCTGGCGTACTTCGCGGCTGCGATCATGCCCTCGACCCCTCTGGTACCGAAACCGCCGGGGATTATGATCCCGTCAGCGTCCCCGAGGACCTCGGCGGCCTTGCCGCCCAGGAGCTGGTCGCTGTCCACGAACTTGATCCTGACCTTGCACTCCATCTCGGCTCCCGCATGGGTGAACGACTCCAGATGGGACAGGTAGGAGTCCGCCAGGGCGGTGTACTTGCCGACCAGGGCGATGGTGACCTCCCTCTTGGGGTTGACGACCTTGCTGACGTACCTCTCCCAGGAGTCCATGTTCCTCTTGGAGGTCATGGGGCCCAGCCTCATGCGGTCTATGATGTAGTCGGCCACGCCCTGCTTCTCCAGGTTCAGGGGGACCTCGTAGATGCTGCGGGCATCGGGGGTGGATATGACGGCCTTCTCGGGCACGTCGCAGAACATGGCGATCTTCGACACGGCTGCAGGGCTCAGGGGCTCGGAGCAGCGCCCGACGATTATGTCCGGGCGGATGCCGATGCTCATCAGCTCCTTCACAGAGTGCTGGGTCGGCTTGGTCTTCTCCTCTCCGACGGAGCCCATGATGGGGATGAGGGTGGTGTGGATGAACATGACGTTCTCCTCCCTGCCCAGGTCGCGGCCGAGCTGCCTGGCCGCCTCGAGGAAGGGCATGGACTCCATGTCCCCCACGGTGCCTCCGAGCTCGACGATGACGACGTCGGCGCCGGAGTCCCTTGCTACGGAAGTGATCCTGCGCTTGATCTCATTGGTCACATGGGGGATGATCTGGACCGTCTTGCCCAGGTACTCTCCGTGCCTCTCGTTCTCGATGACCGAGCGGTAGACCTTGCCGGTGGTGATGTTGTGGTCCCTGGTCAGGTGGAGGTCCATGAACCTCTCGTAGTTCCCCAGGTCCAGGTCGACCTCTCCCCCGTCGTCGAGGACGTAAACCTCTCCGTGCTCGTAGGGGTTCATGGTCCCCGCGTCTATGTTCAGGTACGGATCGATCTTTATGGCCGAGACCTTGATCCCGCGGGATTCCAGCAGCCTTCCGATGGAAGATGCAGTGATCCCCTTTCCGAGACCAGATATCACGCCTCCGCTGACGAAAATCAACTTCATGTCAAATCAACGGGAATGGATGTACACCGATTATGTAGATAAAAGATTCGATTCCTCCGATACGGATTAGACAAATGTATCGATAGAACAGGAATAATAGACAAACGCTATTCGCACGGATGCCCTGTCAGATGCCTTGCCGGACGGCGCTTTCGAGCTTCGCATGCCATCGCTGTCCTGTTCCATCCAGCAGGCCAGAGCCGTCCGTCCGAATAACATTAAACTATATTGTGCACTATGTGGGCGACGGTGTTTAGAATGGAAGGGCGCAAGGATATCTCCGATATGAGTTTCGAAGAGTTCTTCTCCAAGAAGGAGGGGGACCCACCTATGCCGAAGCCCGCGGCGAAGCCCGCGAAGGAAAAGGCACGGCCGGAGGGGGAGGCGCCGACAGGGTTCGGCACCACGCTCCCCAAGCTGAACTACATGGGGCGCGCCTTCCAGCTTTATGTTCCCAGATACGGGTCCGATGCGAACGCCAGGTTCGAGGCCGCCATCGACTGCGGCTCCGGAGTGGTGCCCATGGGCCGCCTCGGATCCGCTCCGCGCGGTCCCGGCAGGCAGTCCAGGCCCGCGACCCTCGACCTGACCGGCGCCGGGATATCCCCGTTCGAGGGGTTCAAGCTCCTGATCGACGGGACCGAGGTGTACGAGAGCAAGCCCCGCAGCCTGCTGTTCTTCAACAACGTGGGGATGCCCCTCGGGAAGCCCGCAGGAGAGGTGTTCATAGCCTTCCCCAAGGCCTGCTCCATACGCACGAACAGGACCGAGGTGAAAGATTCCTTCTACGTGGCGGATGCCAGGGTCGTCCATGCGGAGGTGTCCCTCGCCGGCGGCGTCTGGCTCGACGACTCCGCGAAAGACGACGGCGCGCCGGAGGAGGCCGCTCCGGCGGAAGCTCCCGTCGAGGAGCCCGTCAAGGAGGCTCCGAAGCCCAAGGCCAAGAAGCCCAAGAAGAAGAAGCCGACTGGATCGATCAAGATGCCCGCGGGCGTCCAGTTCGCCGACGCGTCCTGCAACGGCATCATCGTCCCCCTGTACGCCAAGTCGCCCGTGTTCGACGCCAAGGCGGAGAACCGCGAGCCCGAGGAGTGCACCGTGTCCGTGGAGCGCCCCGACGGGACGGTCGTCGCGGAGCCCAGGGCCCTGGCCAAGGGGCCGATGTTCTTCGAGCTGTCCGAGGGAGGCCTCATGGACATAGTGCTCAGGTGCGACGGCGAGACCGAGCTGGCCCGCGAGAGGTTCGCGCTCGTGCCAGACCTGGCATGCGAGAGGCCCGGCAACGGGGACGTCAGCGCAGACACCGTCTACACGCTCACAGCGTTCGGGGAGACATGCTCCCGCGACTCGGCCGAGGGCCCCGTCGCGTTCGGCGAAGGCGCCGGAGCGTTCTCCGTCCAATGCTACCTGCCCTGCATCGAGTGGGATGCGGGCGAAGGCTTCCAGAAGTACGTCGGCGAGGCCGCGGCCGCGGACGTCGACGCCCTGAGCGACAAGCTCAGGCTCAGGATCAACGGAGCCAAGAGGCTCTCGCTCTTCATCGGTCCCGAGAAGGGGAAGAAGACCGAGGTCCCGATCGAAGAGGCCGGCGGCATCTCCGTGGCCGACATGACCGACATCAAGAAGGAGATATTCGCCTCGGGCCAGGACAGGTACGTCATGTTCCTCACGGTGAACTCCTTCCCGATGAAGAGGTTCATGACGATCACCAACCCGGAGAGGGTCAAGGCCCGCTTCGCCGACGGCGCGGTCAACGTGCAGGTCCTCAAGCAGGGCAGCTTCGAGTGCCGCTTCTACATGAAGGACAAGTCCGTGCAGACCGTCTCCGTGGACATAGGCGACACCGCCGTCCCTGTGCCCGAGGACGCCGTGGAGGCCGAGGTCGCCGAGATCTCCGACGGGAAGGACCGCACGGTCATGCCCGTCTCCGTCAGGCCCCTGCCGTTCCTCGACAGGGACGAGACCGGGGAGATCTGGATGTTCGTCAGCAGGAGCAAGAGGATCCCCCTCCCGGGAAGCCTCTCCGCGTCCAAGCCCGAGGCCTCCGCGATAAAGCAGTGGCACGACCAGATCGTCCGCATGAACCCCGAGCTCAAGGGCGTCTCCGCAGCCATGATGCAGTCTGCGTTCGATGCCATGAGGTGGTAAGCTGAGGCCCTCCCTGTCCAAGGCGTCCCGCTCCACGAAGGAATCGCTCATCATGAGCCTCGTGGCGGTGGCCGCCAGGCCCGGGATGGTCTCGTTCTCCACGGGACTCCCGGACAACAGCCTCTTCGACTCCGAAGCGCTCGTCCGCGCGACCGAGGATGTGATGTCCGAGGACCCGTGCGGGGCGCTGCAGTACGACCTGGCCACGGGCTACAGGCCCCTGAGGGAGAGGATAGCCCGCAGGTGCCGCGACGTGCTCGGATTCGAGACGTCATGGGAGAACGTGCTGATGACCAGCGGCTCCCAGTGCTGCTTCGACATGATGGGCAAGCTGTTCCTCGACCCGGGGGACAGGATGGCCGTCGAGAGCCCCGGATACCTGGGCGCCATACAGTCCTATTCCGCGTACTCTCCCGAGCTGGTCGGCCTGGAGATGGGGCCGGAGGGCATCGACCCGTCCGCACTGTCCAAGGCTGTCGATTCCGGAGCCAAGCTGTTCTACTCCGTGCCGAGCTACCAGAACCCGACCGGATACTCTTACTCCGACAGCGTCCGCAAGGAGACCGCGGGGATCATCGAGGGGTCCGGGTGCATGATGGTGGAGGACGACGCCTACGGCGAGCTGGGATACAGGGGCAGGTGCAGCCGCACCATGAGGTCCATGTCCCCCGAGAACACCGTCCTCACGGGGTCCTTCTCCAAGACGATCTCCCCCGGCATGCGCGTGGGGTGGATGGTCGTCCCCGACTGGCTGAGGGACGCCGCCGGGCGCACGCTGGAAGCCACATGCCTCCAGTCCAACACGTTCTGCCAGAGGATCATCGACCGCTTCATGCAGGAGAACGACTACGAATCCTACCTCAACGGCCTGAGGAAGGGCTACGAGGCCAAGAAGAAGGCGTTCCTGGATGCCATGGAGGACAGCCTCCCGGAGTCCATGAGGTGGAACGACCCCGAGGGAGGGATGTTCGTCTGGCTGAAGACGCCGGACGGCACCGACGCGGGGAAGCTCTTCGACCTGTGCGTGGAGAGGGGGCTGGTCATGATGCCGGGCAAGCTGTTCCACACATCCGGCGGGGAGAACACCATGAGGCTCAACTTCGCCACGCCCAGCGAGGAGCAGATCCTCAAGGGCATGCAGATCCTCGGCGGCGCCTGCCGCGACCTCGGATACTGACCTGCGGGCAGTCCCTTTCCAGCACGGATCGGGAAGGTCCTGCATCGAAACCGCTTCGATTTCTTCTTTCCAATTAAGATTAAATACCATGTGAGGCTAGCCACCTTAGCATTAGTGGTCCGACCTAGGTCGGGCTATCGACGTTCCATCGAAAATAATGAAAAATTCGAGGTGAAAAAGTGGGAAACGGTCTGTACACCGCAAGGAAAATGAAGACTGACCGCCAGAAATTCCGCTGGCTGGACAGGGGTTACAAGAAGAGAGTCCTCAAGCTGAGGGAGAAGTCCGATCCTCTCGAGGGATCCGCACAGGCCCGCGGCATCGTCCTGGAGAAAGTCGGAATCGAGGCCAAGCAGCCCAACTCCGCCATCAGGAAGTGCGTCAAGGTCCAGCTCATCAAGAACGGACGCCAGATCACCGCCTTCGCAGTCGGAGACGGAGCCATCAACTTCATCGACGAGCACGACGAGGTCATGGTCGAGGGTATCGGCGGAAGGATGGGAAGGTCCTACGGAGATATCCCCGGAGTCCGTTACAAAGTCATCAAAGTCAACAACGTCTCCCTCGACCAGATGGTCAGGGGCAGGACTGACAAGCCCGTGAGATGATTCAAATGTCAGACGAGATCGTAGCACAGAAAGCGCTCATCTTCGGAAAGTACGACACCTCCGACGTCGTCGTCAGCGACGGCGGACTGGCCAAGTACATCGACCTGACCCCTACCAACGTCCCCCACTCCGGTGGAAAGCACGCCAACAGGTGGTTCGGCAAATCCAAGCTGAGCATCGTCGAGAGGCTCATCAACAACATCATGAGGACCGAGAAGTACACCGGAAAGAAGATGAAGGCGTACAAGACCGTGTCCCAGGCCTTCGACATCGTCGCAGCCAGGACCAAGAAGAACCCGGTCCAGGTCCTCATCGAGGGCCTCGAGAACGCAGCCCCCCGCGAGGAGGTCACCAGGCTCCAGTTCGGAGGAATCTCCGTCCCCAAGGCCGTCGACGTGTCCCCCCAGAGGAGGCTCGACATCGCGCTCAGGAACCTGAGCACCGGCGTCGTCTCCGCGTCCACCAAGAACAAGAAGCCCATCTACGAGTGCCTCGCAGAAGAGCTGATCCTCGCTTCCAAGGGCGACATCACATCCTACTCTGTCGCCAAGAAAGAGGAAGTCGAGAGGGTCGCCCAGTCTGCCAGATGATCCTAAGGTGAGTGGAAATGGGACGTAAAGAGGACAACGCGAAGAAAGCAGTCGAGCTGATGAAGGACCAGAAGCTCATCAGGAACCTCGGAACTGCAGCGCATATCGACCACGGAAAGACCACCTTCTCCGACAACCTGATCGCAGGTGCCGGAATGATGTCCGCCGAGACCGCCGGTGAGCAGCGCCTGCTCGACTACGATGAGCAGGAGGCCGCCAGGGGTATCACCATCAACGCCGCATCCGCGGCCATGGTCGTTCCGTACAAGGAGCCCGGCTCCAGCAAGGTCGACCACTACCTGGTCAACCTCATCGACACTCCCGGTCACGTCGACTTCGGAGGAGACGTCACCAGGGCCATGAGGGCTCTGGACGGAGTCTACATCCTGTGCTGCGCGGTCGAGGGTATCATGCCCCAGACCGAGACTGTCATCAGGCAGGCTCTGAAAGAGAGGGTCAGGCCCATGCTGTTCATCAACAAGGTGGACAGGGCCATCGTCGAGCAGCAGCTCACCCCTCAGATGATGATCGAGAAGTTCTCCAAGATCATCACCGAGTTCAACCAGAAGATCATGGACATCCTGCCCGCACCCCTCAACAAGCAGTGGCAGGTCAGCCTCCAGGACGGTACCGTCGCCCTGGGTTCCGCCTACAACAACTGGGCGGTCTCCATCCCCTACCTCCAGAGGCCCGAGCTCAAGAAGATCGGAATGAACCTCACCAAGGTCTTCGAGTACTGCGCCAGGGAGGGCGGACAGGCGGAGCTCGCCAAGCTGATCCCCCTCGCAGACGTCGCTCTGGAGATGGCGATCAACCACGTCCCCAACCCCATCGACGCCCAGAAGGTCCGTATCCCGGTCATCTGGAAAGGAGACCTGGACTCCCAGATCGGGAAGCAGATGCTGAACTGCGACCCCAACGGAGAGGTCGCCATGATGGTCACCAAGATCATCA
>CAVCVB010000049.1:0-10322 GCA_963605395.1 Firmicutes bacterium CAG:194 | reverse complement strand
CCCTCAGCCCTCTCGGGCGGATGTACATGCCGTTCAACGACAGGTCTCCCAACCCTGTTGTGCGGAGGTCCTCGATGTACGCCATAAGGTTGACCGCGAACTTCCTGTCGCACTCGCACAGATCGTACATGATTGAAGACAGCAGGGTGCTCCGGTCCTTACCGACGCAGGGCCTCCTGCGGGTGATCCTGTTCCCCAGGGCGTGGATGGTCATCACATCGGCCCCGAACCCGGGGCCGAACTCCCTCTCCAATGCATCTCTGAGATCGTGGACGGTGTTGTTCGTCAGGGATATCATCAGGATGCGCGAAGGGTCTGTCCCCTCATCCACCAGATGCTTCACCTTCCCCACGAGGGTGGTGGTCTTCCCGGTTCCCGCCGCGGCTATGACAAGCTCGGTATCTGCATCATCCAAGACCGCATCGGTCTGCTGGCGGTCCAGCCTGTGGCCGTTGACCTCCATCCCCTTGCCGGGCATCAGATGCGCCGTCCGATCTCTTTCATCACGGTCTCGTAGGCTTCCCTGAACGGGATGCCCTTCTCCCTGCAGATCGCGGCCAGGCACTCGTACTCCGGATGGGCCTTCTCGATGCCGTCCATGGACAGGACCTTGACCTTCACCTTGCCGATGGACGTCTCCACATCCTCGGACCTCCTGGACATCACGGTGCGGTCCATGGTGCACCTGCGGATCCCGGCCGTGGAGGTCTCGGAGAAGATGACCGATTCCAGCCTGTGCCTGTCGGATTCCGAACATATGACTGTCAGGAGCCAAGCGGGACGGCCCTTCTTCATGAACACGGGGGTGTAATGGGCGTCCTTGGCGCCTTCCGCCATGAGCCTCTCCGCCGTGTACCCCAGAGCCTCCCCGGTGCAGTCGTCGATGTTGCATTCCAGCTTGACGGCGATGTCGTGGTTATCTGTCGGCGTTACGATCATCGCCCTGAGGATGCCGCTCCTGTCAGTATCCCGTTTACCGCCGCCCATCCCGACCTTCTCTATCCTGAACGACCCGGGCACGTCGCATGTCCTCGCCGCGGCCGCGAAAGCGGCCCCGGTGGGGGTGACGAACTCTCCCTGAGATTGGGTCATCCTCAGAGAGAGCTCTCTGTGAGAAGCAAGTATGTTCACCACCGCAGGCACTGGCACGGGGATGACCCCGTGCTGGCAGCGGACGGTCCCCGTGCCCTCGTAGAGCTCGGAGAAGCAGACGCCGTCGACATCCAATGAGTCCAAGCATACTCCTAAAGAAACGATGTCGACGATGGAATCCACCGCTCCGACCTCGTGGAAATGGACCTTGTCCACGGGGATCCCGTGGGCCGAGGCCTCGGCCTCGGCCAGTATATCCAATATATTACAGGAGACAACACGGGCCCTCTCGGACATGTCCGCCTTCTCTATGATCTCCCTTATCTCGTCAGGCCCGCGTCCGTGATGATGCTCGTGGCCGTGATGCCCCTCGCCGTAGAGGTACTGCATGTCGTGGTCGTGATTGTCGTGCTCCAGCACAACGTCGAAGTCGCAAACGTCCAGGCCGGACTTCTGCTTCCTTGAGATCGATACCTCGAACCCTCCGACATCCAAGGAGGACAGCGCCCTGTCCAGGGCCTCCCTGTCGGCCCCCAGGTCGAGCATGGCTGCCACGGCCATGTCCCCGCTTATGCCGGAGCAGCATTCGAAGTACATGATCCTGGACATCGATTACCGCCTCTGGCGGATGCCGCCACCTTGTCGGCCAGGGCCTCCAGCTCGCAGGCCCGGTCATCCTTCAGACACGACGTGAACACGATCTCCCCCAGAGGCGTCATCTCCTTCAGCGCGGAGAGCCTCTCGCCCATGATCCTCGCCGACTGCGGGACCCAGGAGCCGTTCCCGATTATCGCGTAGCTCCTCTTCTGGACGGCCATGTTCTCCATGTTCTCGATGACCGCGGACATGGTGGGATGGAGGTTGTTGTTGTACGTCGGCGCCGCCAGGACCATCACGGGGAACCTGAACACGTCGGACACCACGTAAGACGAATGGTCGCGGGACACGTCCCTGACGGACACTTCCCTGACCCCTCTGTCCTTCAGCATCATCGCCAGCCTGTTGGCCACCGACGCGGTGTTGCCGTACATGCTCGCATACGCGATGACAACGCCGTCGTCCTCCGGGCGGTAGGTGCTCCAGACATCGTACTTCTCAAGGATGTACTCAAGGTCCTTCCTCCAGATCGGCCCGTGCAGGGGGCAGATCATCTCCACATCGGTGCCTTCGAGCTTCTTCAGCGCCGACTGCACCTTGGAGCCGTACTTCCCGACGATGTTGGCGTAGTACCTCCTGGCCTCCGGCAGGAAGTCCCTGTCGAAGTCGCACTCGTCCGCGTACAGCGTCCCTTCCAGGGCCCCGAACGTGCCGAAGGCATCGGCGGAGAAGAGGATCTTGTCAGTCATGTCGTAGGAGAACATGACCTCCGGCCAGTGGACCATCACGGCGAACACGAACCTCAGCCTGTGCTTCCCCAGGTCCAGCTCGTCCCCGTCGGCCACCACCATCTTGTTGGCGGGCTCGATCGAATAGAAGTTCCCGAGCATGTCGAAGGTCTTCTGGTTCCCCACCACGGTCACGTCGGGCCAGGACTCCATGACGCGCTGGATGGCCGCCCCGTGGTCGGGCTCCATGTGGTTGATTATGAAATAGTCCAGCGGGCGCCCGTTCAGGGCGGTCTTCAGCCCGCACCAGAACACGGGCTCGATGGAGATGTCGCAGGTGTCCAGGAGGCAGGTCCTCTCGTCGGTTATCACATAGCTGTTGTACGAGACCCCTTCCGGTATGGGGATCTCCCCTTCGAATATGGATGCCGTGCGGTCGTCGCCGCCGATCCACCAGATGTCGTCCTTTATCTTCACGCTGTTCTGTGCCATCGTTCTCGCCTTCCTAGTGTCCGGACGGGATGCGGGGCATCCCTGCGCCTGCCGGCGACGGACCGCGTCCGTCGCAGCTAGGGCCTGCATGCCCTGAAGGATATAACACCGTTTAGGGGCATACATCGATAAAGCGGAAGGAGAACGGACAGCTGCCCTCGCACTTTATAGGGCAGACCCCCATCACCGCCCATGGACACCCTCGGATTCATCTTCGAACAGCTCCCCGACAAGGACCTGCAGGCAAGGCGCGCCGGCAGGCGCAGGGTCTTCCCCTGCCCATCGTGCGGAGAGAACGTCTTCGGATGCCATTCGGTCAGGACGTCTCCGAAGAAGCCGTTCGACCAGATGGGGATCCTCATCCCGTGCCCGGAGTGCGGCAGGTTCACGATCGACATATCCGTCAGGAAAGGGAAGGAGATCTACACCGTCATGGAGACGGGAGCCAAGTACGACAAGTTCTCCAGGGTGAAGGCGTCCGAGAAACGCCTCTGCAAGCTCGCCGACAGCCTGGACAACACCAAGGAAGAAGACTGCCTCCTGATGGTGGAAGCCGCTTCAGAGGATGCTGAGGAGCTCAGGCTCGCCGACCCGGGCAACGAGGGCCTGCACTGCCCGTACATGATAGCTGTGAACTCCTACAACAGGCTCATAGCGATGGGGCGCACCGACCTGGTCGAGGACCTGGCCCGCTTCACGCTCAAGTGCAGCGACCTCTCGCAGTACGACCTGCTGGACCAGCTCCGCACATCGTACCGCCTCATCGACGAGCATCGGGACATGCTGCCCCGCGCGCTCTACATCAAGACCATGATCGAGAGGGCGCTGGTGGACGAAGCGTTCGATTCCATCGAGGGGCAGATGACCGAAGAGGAATCGGAGGACCTCATGATCGGGAAGATAGAGCTCCTCGTGAAGGAGTTCGATTCCCTCCCTGCAGAAGAGAAGGCGGTCTGCCCGTATGCCGCGGCGGACGGCAGGAACTACATCCTGAACACATACAGCAGGAACGGCGGAAGGGGCGTTGCCCCCGCAGCCAAGAAGGTCATAGCCTCGATACGCAAGGCCCGCATGAACGGCGCACCGGAGGACAGGCTGCAGATGTTGAGGATGGGCAGCTGCTACCGCCGGATGGCCCCGTATGGGAAGAAGAAGTACGACGAGATGCTCGCCGATGCCGAACTGTGGTCTGACCCGCTGTTCCTGGCGATCGCCGATTTCACGTTCGCGGAACGCATCCGCGACGTCATGCTGGGAGATTACAGGGTGGATATGGACCGCGTCTCTCCGGAAGACCGCGAAAAGGCCCTGATGAGGATAGAAGAGGCCATCGGGATCCTGGAGACGAGGGGCGATGTGGACGAGATCGCGCCCATCGTATCCGAATCCTACAACATCAGAGGGTTCCTGAAGAACGACAAAGAGGACTACAAGCTGTCATGCCTCTACGGCGCTTTCTTCTCCGAGCTCGGATTGATCGACGATCGCGAACTCGTCAAGACGATGATGTCCATACTCGTCACATCCGGCGATCCGATGGGGTTCAGGGATTGGGCCGAAGAGCACCTCGGCTTCTCTATCTGAGCCTGCCGGCCCGTTCGGCGATGCCCGGCCATGCTGTCCGGAGACTTGAGGCAGGAATGATGCTCCAGACAGGCGAGGTCATTCCCCTCCCGCCTCTTTGAACCGCCTGAACATCTCATTCATCTCATCGGCCGAAGGTGCCGGAGGAAGCACAGGCTCCGGAGGATCCTCGAAGAACGACACGGCATAGAGAGGAAGGTGAAGAGCGCCGTTCTCATCCGTCTCCACGTTGGACTCCATGACCTTGAATCCGATCCTGTCCCTGTCCTTCTCGGCCAAGAGGATGTTGAGCGATTTGGATCTCTTGTTGCGCCCTGATTTCACCTCTATGAGACCGACCTTACCATCCACAGGGATCACGAAGTCGATTTCCAATGTGCTGTTCCTCTTCGCATAGAAATAGAGCGGATAGCCCTTCTTCGCCAGTGCCGATGCGATGGCGTTCTCCATCAATGCCCCTTGATTGACGAACGGGTCGTTAGTAGCCACTTTTGAAGGATCTACGTCGACCATCAGCCTTGTCAGAAGCCCTGTGTCCGCCATGTACATCTTGAACGAGCTGTCGACCGTGCGCTCCGACAAAGGCATCACAGGTTCGGTCAGGTTCAGGCACCTCAGCACCAGACCGGATTCTTCCAGCCAATCCAGGGCGTTGCCGTAGTTCCTCCTGCCGACGCTCTTGCTCTTCTCCACATCGGCGTACCTGAAGCGCTTGTCTTCCCGGGACAGCTGGCTGGGGATCGACTTGAAGCAGGCGTTTATCTTCATGCGGCCCGCCTTCCTCGAATAGCGTCCTGCGTCTTCCTTCAGAATGCCGATGATCTCGTCCATGGCTTCGGCAGCACGTACATAGTCCCCTGTGGTCGAGTAGACATTGACGACTTCTGGCATCCCCCCTACCACGATGTATCTGCGGAAGTGATCGGTCAGGGTCTTGTTGAAATAGCTGGGAACAGGCTCTCTGTTCCTGATATGGCCTTTGACCATATCGATGAGGTCTTTGTTCACGCCCATGGCCCAGAGGTACTCCTCGAAGTCCATCGGATGCATGCGCAGGATGTTGACATACCCCAATGGCGACAGATGGTTGTCATCGTCATCCAGATTGACGCCGAGGAACGACCCCATGGCTATGACGTCGACTCTGCGATCTGTAGAGAGAGGCTTCAGCGCGGAATATGCAGCAGGACAGCTCTGGATCTCGTCCAAGATTATGACCGATTTGCCATCGTAGAGCGGAGTATCGGCTGCCATCGATATTCTTTGACGAAGGATCTCAGGCTCGAGAGGACCCTCGAAGAGCGATTTCTTGTCAGCATCCGTTTCGAAATTGAAGTAGATGCTGCTGCGATACTCTGACTTGGCAAAGTCCTTCACCGAATAGGTCTTCCCGATTTGACGGCATCCCGTAACGATCAATGGCTTCCTATCGGGATCCAAGTGCCATTTCTGAAGGTCCTCGATTATCTTCCGCTCCATGGCAGAGCATGGTTTTCATAGTATATAATATACAACAAAAATGAGGGTAATTCAATAATAATTACAAGATTTATGAGGATAATCAAGATTGAATTTACAAGATTTATGAGGATAATTAGATTTCATTTACAACTATTATGGGGATAAATTGGATCATAATTACAAGATTTATGAGGATAAGTTAGGCATTATCAACAAGATTCATGAGGATTCATGAGGACAATCCGACCCACTGTCCCGAACCTCCCGCGCCAACCTATAATACCTCCGTGCCCGCTAGGACCCCTCAGAGGAACACCCCCATGGAACCGAGGATGAAGAAGTACGGGCTCAGCGAGGACGAGGCATGGAAGGTCCTGGAAAGCTGCGAGGACGGGGTCATGGCCACCATCGACGAGGACGGCTCCCCCTACGCCGTGCCGGTGAACCACGTCTGCATCGGAAAGAGGATATACATCCACGGCAGGGGCGCGGGCAGGAAGCTGGAGAACATCCTCCGCGACGGCAGGGTGTCGTTCACGGCATACGGCATCGAGGGATACGACTTCGAGAGCGAGCTGGCCTGCGACACCGAGACGGTGTTCAGGAGCGCCGTCGTCAAGGGGACGGCGTCCGTCGTCGAGGACCCCGCGAGGAAGACGGAGATACTCAGGGCGCTGTCCGACCGCTTCGGAAGGGAAGGATGCGAGATCCCGCCCGAGAGGGTGCCGAAGGTGTGCATCGTGGAGATCGTCCCGACCGAGGTCACGGGGAAGTCCAATCCCTGGCGCACAAGGTGATCGTATGGATGGGAAAGAGCAGTTCTCGAAGCCCCTCGGCGCTGCCGGAAGGGAGGTCATGCAGCTGATGAACGAGCATCACGTCCCGTTGTGGAACGCGGCCCTGGAGCATATGCCCAAGGCCATGGACGGCTCCGTCCTGGACGTCGGCTGCGGAGGCGGAGGCTTCCTGAGGAAGCTGTCCGAGAGGTACCCGTATGCGATGCTCTTCGGGATAGACCTGTCCGAGGATGCGGTGCGGATGACGTCGGAGGTCGACTCGGACCTGGTTGAGTCCGGCTCGCTGGAGCTGGCTGTGGGATCCGTCGACGATCTTCCCTATGACGACGGGGCGTTCGACATGGCCGCCGCGATCGAGACGTACTTCTTCTGGCCCGATCAGGAGAAGGGGATCGCGGAGATGTCCAGGGTCCTGTCCCCGGGAGGAGTCCTGATGGTCGCTTCGGAGCTCAGGCTCGGGGGCGACGACGAAGCCGAGGTCCTGGAGAAGTGCGGCGAATACGGGATGAGGCTGCTCCGCGACGAGGAGATGCTGGAGATGATGGACCGTTGCGGGCTCGACACGAAATGCTTCATAGTCGGCCCGGGCGTGCTGTACCGCGGCGTGAAGAGGTTCTGAACCGGAATGGGACCGTTGCCGGGGGCGGACGGAAGGCCGTCCCGCGCCCGTCATGATGCCAGACCGGTCTCACTCTGTTGCCTCTTTAGCTTCTTTGGCTTCTCTGGCCGCCTTTCTGGCATCCATGTACGCGTAGAGCTCGCGAAGGAACTCCGGATCGTCGGTCGTTAACGGCACGTGATTCGGGTCGGTCTTGACGACAGGGTGCTCTCTGAAGAGCTCCTCCATCCTGGCGGAAGACTCAGCATCATCGATGATTAGATCCTCAAAGAATGACTTTGTTGCCATCATTTCACCTCTTTGCAGTATCACAGCATCAGACGATATTGCATCATTCCGTTGTCTCTCTGACTTCTCTGGCCGCCTTTCTGGCGTCCAGATATGCATCGAGCTCACGGAAAAACTCGGGATCATCGGCCGGCGCCGGGACGAAATCAGGATCGATCTTGACTACGGGGTGTTCCTTAATGAAGGCCTCCCATCTTGCCAAAGCTTCCGGCGTATCGATAACAATGTCCTCAAAAAACGACTCGGTTGCCATCGTTTTCACCTCTCATGATATCGATGAATAGTACAGTTTATAAAATTTGTGGAGGTAGTTCAATACAGGCTTCCGCACCTCAGTAGATGCAGAAGCCTTTATGTCTCATCTCAAGAAAGACATCATCTGGTTCAGGCACCCTTCAGGATTCTTGTTGATTATCTTGAATCCGGCTTTTTTGTAGTACTCAACCATGTCATCGTTGCAGTCCAGGCGAATCATCCTACAACCGACAATCTCCATACAGGTTCTAGCCTTATCGATTGCCTCGCTCATCATGATCTTGCCGAACCCTGCCTCAGAGTCCGCTGCACGGCAAAGCTGCCCAAGAAGATACGACTGTGCAACACTCGTAGATTTCTCGATGTTCATGTTCCGCAAAACGGTTTTGCTGAGCTGATTATCTTCAGGAATCCTTGTACACTTGATTCCTAACGTGAAGAATCCAAGAATCTTCGAAATATTTGACATCATAAAATATGTTCTAGAGAGATCTTTCAGCTCCATCACAATAGCCCTGTTGTGCAGAAACTCAACTGGAGACGAGTCCTTGTGCACAGGCACGAAGTCTGAAATCATTTCCTCCACTTCCTTTCTCTCATGATTCTTCAGAAGATAACTGAGAGGGACTACCCTGTACTTGCCTGAATCTGTCATAGGATCATGGCCTCCTGGCGCACATTGCATCTTCAGTATTACAGAAGAACGTCAGGCCTTCGTCTGATGCCTGTTGGAAGTCTGTAACGACCCCTATGGCATTGTGTTCCCCGGCGAGAGCCCCCTGCATAGCGAAAGCCTGGGGCGCATCCATGGTTGCTTCTTCGATAAATGACAATATTGCCATTTTTCACCTCTATGCGCTATCGATGACAGGTTGTCTTCTTAAAGCTGAGCGTGTTTGTTATAGGGGCAACTTGTTAACACCGATTATCTAAATACGATCCAAGGTCATCAAAAGCCCCAATACACGCAATAGAAGAACATGACCATTCATAATGAGATGCACATACTCTTCGATCGGATGCATCTGTCCATAGTTCCTTTCGAAGACAGATATTGACAGGATCTTATTCGCATAGCCTATTATAAACCACAAAACAGTTCGCCAAAAAGCCCCAAAACCGTTCGGTGAAATGCATGGTGGATCATATGAACTACAGACCGAGGATCGCAGATGCGCTATTGGACCTGAAGCTGGAATGCTTCGGTGCCACCCTGATCGTGGGGCCGAAAGGCTGCGGCAAGACAACCACTGCCAAAAAGAAGGCGAAAAGCGTCGTGGAGTTCCAAAACGGGGACGACCGCGAACAGTACCTTAAGGTGGCGGAGACGATGCCGTCCAAGCTTCTCAAAGGGGCTAGGCCCAGGCTGTTCGACGAATGGCAGGACGCCCCGAAGCTATGGGGAGCCATAAGGAAGTCCATCGATGATGAACAACTCTGCGGAGCGTACATCCTTACAGGCTCCGCCTCGAAGAAGACCGAGACGCCGCACACCGGGACCATGAAGATATCCACTTTGAAGATGCGCCCTATGAGCCTTTTCGAGAGCGGCGAGTCCAACGGCTCCGTATCGCTGAAAGACCTGTTCGCCGTTCCCGAGAACTATGACGGATGCGTGTCCGAACTATCGATGGACGGCCTCATATACGCCATATGTCGCGGAGGGTGGCCCGCCGCAGTGATGAAGAAGTCTCAACGCGCGGGCCTGAGGATCGCGAGAGAGATCTACCATCAAGCATGCAGCGAGGGCGTGTCGTCCGTCGACGGTGTCAGGCGCAGCCCCGTTTCGGCGGATGCAGTGCTGAGGTCTCATGCAAGGGCCATGTGCGGTCTCAGCGACAAGAAAACGGCCTTGGAAGATGCGAGATCGGAGAGCGGCATCGGCAAGACAGCGTTCTACGACTACATCGGCGCCCTGGAGAGGCTGTACATCATAGATGATGTGGACGCATGGTGCCCTGCCATCCGCTCGAAGACATCCATCCGCTCATCGAAGAAGAAGAACTTCGTCGATCCTTCCCTGGCAGTGGCGGCCCTGGGCCTGGAACCCGATTATTTCGACACCGATTTCAAGACCCTCGGATTCTTGTTCGAATCGCTATGCATACGCGACCTGAAAGTGTACTCATCGGCCCAGCGCGGGACCGTGTCGTATTATCGCGACAGGTACGGGCTGGAAGCGGATGCTGTGCTGCATCTGGAGAACGGCAAGTACGCCCTCATCGAGATGAAGCTCGGAGCCAACGAGATAGACAAGGGCGCGGAGCACCTCTGCGAGATCGAGAAGCTCATCAGGGAGCACAACGAGAAGGAGGAGCAGATGCGGATAAGGCCCCCGGACCTGAAGATCGTGCTCACTGCGACGCAGTACGGCTACCGGAGGGACGACGGCGTGCTCGTGGTCCCGAT
>CAVCVB010000048.1:5156-10433 GCA_963605395.1 Firmicutes bacterium CAG:194 | reverse complement strand
CGGTGTTCTTCAGGAGGAACGGGGAGAAACGGAGGGTCTGGAGCAATTTCGGGCCGGTGATGAGGGCTCTGAGCGGTCGGGAACGGCCCGTTCCGGCGCCGGAGGAGCCGGAACAGGCGGTTCTCGACTCCTTCCGAAGACTCCGAGAACACTCGGATCGCTAACTGGGAACGCGACGGAACGTCGCGGAATCGAACAACGGCAGCCGACAGGCTGGACCTCGAAGGCTCGCGTAAGTGGCGAACTCAGGTTCGAATGCTCAGGTCAAGAATGTCTACGGGGCGTTTGGTATCAGGCACCCTATTCAGTCCCTTCTGGAGGAGTTCGATGCAGATAGTATTGTCAACACGTGGGCGGTTCATCCGCGTGCTTCTCCATGACGATGGTCGGGGTCTTCTGGTTGAAGGCGATGCCGTACGGGATATTCATCACCACTCGGATCGCTTCGGAGAATCGAGATCCGGTCCCGGGGGATCCCGGGGCCGGTAAAGGTCCTTCCGGACCGGTTTCAGTACAGCTGCTCGGAGCAGTAGGGGCAGAACTTGGGGGTCTTCGGGAGACCGCTGATGTTCTGTCCGCAGTAGGGGCAGTTGTTGAACGACGGGGCGGCCCCGCCGGCCGGCTGGGGCTGAGGCTGCGGTTGCGGCTGCGCCTGGGGCGAGGGCTTCCCGCAGTTGTTGCAGAACTTGTACGGGTAGTCGTTGGGGGACCCGCAGTACGGGCACAGGACCTTCGGCGCCTGCTGTTGGGCCTGCGCGGCCTGCTGCTGCGCCTGGACCCCGTAGAGGGGTTGCTGCTGCAGCTGCTGGTACATCTGCGGGAACAGGAGCATGCCGGTACCCATCGCAGCCCCTCCCTGGGAGTTGCCGATGGCGTCGGCCATCCTGTCCATGACCTCGTACCTCTTGAACGCCTCTCCGTTGGCGCTGCTGAACTGGAGGTACTCGAAGATCTTCTTCTGGTCCTCATCTGTGGTGCGCACCTCCGCGATCTTGAGCGAGAGGAGCTCGATCCCCCTCTGCTGGAAGTACTGCTCCACCAGCACCTTCGTGGTGGTGGACGCCTTCTCCAGGTTGCCGTAGACGTCCATGTAGTACTGCTTCGTCAGCTGCTGGGTGACCTGCTCGTTGATGAACGCCTTCATGAAAGCGTTGACGTCGCCGGTGGTGAAGGATTTCAGTCCTCCGAGCACCTGCGTGAAGAACACGGGCACGTCGTTGATCCTGAACTGGTAGTCCCCGTTGGACATCAGGGTGATCGGGACGTCGTATCCCTGCGCCGCCTTGATCATGGCGCGGATGCCCCACTTCCCGTTGAACATCTTCAGCGAGATGAAGATGATCTGCACCTTGAACGGCGTCTCCTTGTATCCCAGGGCGATGTTGTACAGCTTGGTCAGCCAGGGGATGTTGTTCGACGTGATCATGTGCCTGCCGGGCTGGAGGACGCCGGTGAGCTGACCGTCCCTCACGAACACGGCCACGGCGTGCTCCGGGACGGTGACGGATGTCAGAGTCCTCAGGTCGTCGTGCTCGTACGCGTAGATTATGTCGTCGGGGCCCTGGTTCTCCCAGAACACCACATTGCTCTTTCCCATGGTATCACTCCTCCGAGCCGGCGAATCCTCTCATGACCGACTCCCTCTGATTGTACGCTTCTATCATCGAATCCACGCCCCTCTCGAGGTTGCGTATCTCCGCCTTGGTGTCCGCTCCGAGGTCGACGCTCTTCAGCAGGTCCGAGCACGCCTCCCTCATCAGTTCGATGTCGTCGATCAGCTGGGCGTCCCATTTGACCAACGCATCGAGGTCCGCCTCCGTTATCTTCACCGCGGTGTGGAAGGACGAGTATCCGTTGACCGCCTTCCTGACCATGACGTCGTACCTGTCGACCTTGGTCCTGAGGCGCTCGACGTCCATCATCAGGTCCGGCTGGGAGACCAGCTCCCTCTGCACGGACGCGAGGTCCGTCTTCGCGCCCTGGATGGCCTTGGCGACCTCGTTCCTGACCGCCCTGTCCTCCTCCCTGCGGAGGTTCTTCTCCCTGTATCCCCTGTATCCGGGGATGTAGAGGTTGATCCTCTCCGTCAGGGAGAGGTCCTTCTTCATCTTCTGTCCGATTGTCTCGTCGACGGTCATCTTCGCACGTTCCTGTTCTTGATGGCCATCGTCATTCCGACGACGGCGACGATTATGATGAGCACCGCTGCGGTCAGCGCCACGCTCCCGCTGAAGCTCCAGGCGAAGCAGGTGACACCCACCCCGGCGAGCACGATGCCCCCGGCCATGGCGGCGTCCGAATCCGAGGGTCCGAAGCTGTCCTCCCTGCCGCTGCGGAGTCCGCTGGTCGCGGCCATGTAGGCTCCGAAGACCAGCAGGATCGCCCCGAAGGCGTTCAGCAGGTCCCCTGTGGCCCAGTACAGGATCAGTCCCAATGCTATGGATATCAGGAGCGCCCCGAGCGCGATGGCGCTCCAGGTCCTGGGGTTCAGTCCTTTTTCCTCTGTCATTTCCATCCCTTCAGAGTTTGATCAGTTGATTCTGGTCGATCGCGCGCACGCAGGCGGGCTCCAGCCCCCTGAGCGCCTCCGGGAAGGACATCCCCCCGGCCATGCTGCAGGGCACGTAGATCAGCCTCTTGACGCTGGGTTTGCTCAGTTTCAGTTTCGAGTGGGACTGGGAGCACTGGGTCAGGTACATCCCGACCAGCTTCTCCGCCTCCGTCTTGGTGCACAGCGGTAGGATCACGGTCCTGGATCCCGGCGCGTTCTCCGCCGCGGATTCCGCGAGCTTCCCGATCCCCGCGCCCCCGCTGATGCTGCTCTCCTCTCCCTTGAGCTTATTCAATATGGAACTTTCGGGAGCCGCTCCGAAGATGTCGGTCAATCCGCTCCTGGGGTTCGACAGCGCTTCCGCGCTGATCGTGAACGTGGCGGGAACCAGGAGGTCCTCGGTTACTATGACGGATTTCTTGGAGAACAGGGTGCCCGTGGTGAAGCTGTACTGGAGGTCCACGTCCCAGAACGGGTACAGGGTGTCCCCTCCGCCGGTGCAGATCGGGAGCGTTCCCCCGTTCTTCGCCGCCACGACGTCCTTCACGTAGCCGAACAGCTCGTAGTCCCTCTCGTCCTTGCTCAGGAGCGCGTTCCACTGCGGATTGTTCGGGTATTTTATCGCGGAGATCCCGGTGATGGTGTTCAGCACCTTCAGCGGGTCCTTGGACATGCCGGTGTTGACCATGTCGGCGACGTTCTTCAGGGTCCTGCTCTGCTCTATCTCCAGATCCACTGCTCTCAGCGTCATGGCGAGCCTGGGGTTCTTCAGGAGCTCCTTCTTGGCCTGTTCCAATTCGGATATGGCCTCCTCCGCCTTCGCGGAGCATCCGAGGGCGTCGCCGTTCAGCACCATGTCCGATGCCGAGCAGACGTCCGACAGGGCCTTGAGCCTGGAGGACAGGGATTCGTACCCCTTGCAGTTCTTCACCGCCTCCGCGGACTCCCTGAAGTTGTTCGCCATGAGGGCGAACCTGCCGGGCGTGGTGTCCGAGAGCAGTTTGGAGTTGTTGATTATGAGCGCGTACGCGTTGGCGAGCCCCTCCCCGGTCTGGATGGACGAACGGCTCTCGTCGTCCACCGCCAGGGGGGACACGCTCTTCAGCTTGGCATCGAACTCGAACGCCTGCGTGGAAGTGTGCGAAGCCTTCACCGGCTCCCCTTTGCTGAACGGGAGCACTATGAGCGGATACGACAGCACGTTGTTCAGCGCGAAGCGGTACTCGTTGATCTCGACATCCACGCTGGGCTTGACGCTGTTGATGTAGATGCTGTGCCTCGCGATGGGGTCGACGTTCTCCGACTGGCTGAGACTGAAGCCTCCGGGGATGGTCCTGGCGATCCAGCTCTGGATCTGCCCCATCATCTGCTCCATGTACTTCTTCGCGTCCAGGCGCTGCTGGGTGGTGCCGCAGCTCGGGCACGTCACGTAAGGGCTGTCGGATTCGATGTCCTTGCGGTCCAACGGTGCGCCGCAGTACTTGCAGCGCAGCTCTGCCATCTCGTCCATTTTACCTGTTTCCTATCCTGGCGAAGGCGATCTGACTCTGGAGCGCCGCGATCTCGGCCTGGAGCCTCGCCTCCATGGCCTGCATCTGCATCATGGCCTGGTCGTAGTACCCCTTGGAGATCTCGTCCGAGCGGTTCGAGATCCCGGTGTAGCAGGCGCGGCAGATGAAGATGTGCTTGGAATCCTCCCTGGACTTGGCCGCAGAGGACGCTTTATCCTCCAGCGAGGGGGACACGTCGGCGGGCGCGGAGAAGAAGTGGATGCCTTCCCCGGTAGCCACCCTTCCGCAGATCCAGCAGGTGCAGGTCTTGGAGTACGCGCGGATCCTCCGCATGTTCTCCTCTGCCGATTGCCCGTTCTGCTGCCTGTAGCCGGCGGCTATCTGCTGGTATTCCGCTGCCTGGGACGGCTTGTCGAACACCACGGCGTCGGCCATGGTCTCGTACGCCACGGCCATCAGGTTGTAGAACTCCGAGTTCCCGGTGACCGAGGTGTCCTTCTTGAACAGGCTGATGACGATCAGGCTCTTGGACCCGATCTTCGCCTGGTAGTCCTGGGCCAGCTTCTCCAGCTCCTTGCCCTTGTTCATCAGGGCGGCGCTGTCCCCTCCGGAGGACAGCAGCTGCATCTTCCTGATCGTGAGGGCGCATTCCGTCTTCAGGCCCTCGACGTCGAGGTTGTCCAGTCCGAACTCGACCGTCGATGCGGATTTCAGCTTGTTCAGCGAGTCCAGGAGGTTCTGGTACGCCCTGATGTCGGTGAGCCTGCTGCTCAGGTCGATGAGCGCGACCTGGACGGCGGCGACGTCGTCGACCCCGCCGTCCTTCTCGATGGATTTCATGAGGCTGCTGCGGGCCTTCGAGAACTCCCCTCTCTTGATGAGCTCCTTGCTCTCTTCGTAGAGCTCGTCTCCGTTCTTGAATAGCTTGAACGCCATCCTTCTCTCCCTTCGATGAGGGTATGTGGCGCGTGTAGATAAGAGGTTGTGCAACCGATGTGTTGATGCTCGGAGGGGGTGCGTCCGATGGACGGTTCCCGTCCCCGGATGGTCGCATATAGCATATCGCATGGGGAATCAATAATATATGTCGAATCGCATCACTGAATCCTTCAGCGCGGAGACCGCAACCCTGCACCCGGTGTGGGAGAGTACGGGGTTCCGCGCAACCCCCTCCAGGAAGGCAGGATGTGTTCTCACAGGCCCATTCCATAACAG
>CAVCVB010000048.1:0-5146 GCA_963605395.1 Firmicutes bacterium CAG:194 | reverse complement strand
TATGGTTCGCGCGTAATTAAGGGATTGTACAACCGATGTGTTGATGCTCGGAGGGGGTGCGTCCGACCCCATACAGCATCGGAGCAGCCACGCCATGTACATCGGGAGCAGAACGAGATCGCCCTCGATGCGGAGGTCCTTCGTGCAGAGGATGTACGATCTGCCGAGACGGTCCTTGAATTTCGAATTGAATCTGTCGATGGAATCGTGTCTGATCAATTTCGACGATTTGACCTCTATAGGGCAGATGTCGCGTCCCCTCCGTACGAGGAAATCGACCTCCATGGCCTGGGTGATGACCTCTCCCTCGTCCGTCTTCTTCGAATAGCGCGAGTAGAAGAACAGCTTGCGGTTGTTTGCGCGTAGCGCCTGTGCGACGACGTTCTCGGCGAACATCCCCTCGTTGATCCCGATCTTGTCGAGGAGGATCCCCTTGTAGACGTCCTCCTCCGTGGTTATCCCCACATCCATCGCCATCGTAACCAGGAGTCCCGTGTCGACCATGTACAGTTTCTTGGTCCTGTGGTCCTCGCTCATCGCGAGCCCCACGGTGGGGTCGGTGGAGTTGAGGCAGAGGTTGGCTATCATGGCGTCGACCAACCACATGAACGCGTCGTCGTACTGGCGGGATCTGGCATCCTTCTCCACGCTGGACAGTATGAACTTCTTCTCCTTCCTGTTCAGCTGTCCGGGCATGCTGTCGAAGATCTTGTTCACGGAATCTCTGTAATCGGTGGCGTATCTCGCTATGTCCTTGCGGTAGAGCCTGAGGATGACCCTCTTCGCCTCCTCCGCCTTCTCGAAGCTCTTCGTCTCCACGAATTTGGCCACGACCGCGGGCATGCCTCCGACCAGCATGTACCTCCGGAACTGGTCCATGGCGATCTTATGCTCCGTCACCCCCATCGGACTCAGTTCCTCGAAGCATTTCCGCATGTACGGACCGAGCGTATTGTTCCCGACGGCCCAGAGGAACTCCTCGAAATCCAGCGGATGAAGGTAGAAGTCCTCTTCTTCGGAAGGTATCAGGATGTTCTCGACGTTCGCCTTTATGCTCAGGAGGGAGCCCGTCTCGATGTAGTCGTACCGTCCGTCCTGGACCAGGCGCTTGATCATCTGTCTGGCCTTGGGATAGAGCTGCACCTCGTCGAATATCACCAGCGATTCGCGGGGGTACAGGGTCACATTGTGGGCGACCGCGAGTTTCTCGAAGAATATGTCCAGGTCGTACGAGTGGTTCTCGAAGATGTCTATGATGCCGGGGTCGATGCCGTCGAAGTTCACCAGCATGTAGCTCCTGTACTCGTTCCTGCCGAACGATTCCACCAGATGGCTCTTCCCCACACGGCGCGCACCGTTGATCAGCAGAGCGGTCTCTCCGTGCTTCTCCTCCTTCCATTGGAGCAACCCCTGGTATGCTTTTCTTTTGAGTTCGACGGCCATGTATTCAAGATGCATCTGGCCATATTTATTTTGCACGGATTCTGACTTCTCTACAGGCTGATTCAGCACGGATTCTGACTTCTTGTTCCGTCATAACAACACGGATTCTGACTTCTCAACAGGCTAATTCTGCACGGATTCTGACTTCTTTTTCAATAAACGATTGACATATCATCGCGACCGGTCGGATCATTCGGAGCCGTCGTCCCCATCGATCGTGTCTCGCTCCGGAGGGCCTATTTCATATTCTCTATAGGAGGGGGACTCGGACCGATCGGACCTCTAGACATTTGTCTAGTCGGTGCGGGGGGCCGCGCCCCCGCAAATTGGGATGCTGTCCGCGAGAGATTCCTAGAACCATCGTTCTTCGCATTCTCCCGATTCCGCCCCGAAAACCGCCCTCATCTCGCTTTTTCAGACGCTTCGCACCCGGAAAACGGACGTTTTCCACCCTCGAACATGCCGTTTTCGCCCCCTTATGCCGACTTTCGGTTGTCCGACCATGCCATCCGTCCCAACCCTATGGACATTTGTCGGTTTCGGATGGTTCCTTCCGATTTTCATTAGATATTTGTCTAATCGAGGGGCATCAAACTGAATTTTTCACCACGAAAAACACAACGTATATATTCAAGATAAGCTGAATGCGGGTGCATGACCTACACCAGGTTCGATGCCGTCGAGGAGGCCTTCATGAGGCCTCCCGTGGAAGCCGTACCCCCTGCCTCGGCAACCTCCGAGTACTTCGGGTGCAACGTCTTCAACAGGAAGAACATGAGGAAGTACCTCTCCGCCGACACCAGGCAGAAGGTATACGAGTCGATCGAGCAGGGCGTCACCCTCCAGAGGGATGTCGCCGAGCAGGTCGCGGCCGGCATGAAGCGCTGGGCCATGGACATGGGCGCCACCCACTACACCCACTGGTTCCAGCCCCTGACCGGCGGAACCGCGGAGAAGCACGACTCCTTCGCGGAGCCCTACGGAAAGGGCGAGAGCCTCGAGGAGTTCACCGGCAAGCTGCTCTGCCAGCAGGAGCCCGATGCGTCCTCGTTCCCCTCCGGAGGCCTGAGGAACACCTTCGAGGCCCGCGGATACACCGCCTGGGATCCCTCGTCCCCCGCATTCGTCCTCGGGGACACCCTGTGCATCCCCACAGTCTTCATCTCCTACACCGGAGAGGCCCTGGACTACAAGGCGCCCCTCCTGAAGTCCGAGGCCGCCGTCTCCAAGGCCGCCGCGGATGTTCTGAGATACTTCGGCATCAGGGACGACGCCGTCTTCTCCTACCTCGGGTGGGAGCAGGAGTACTTCCTCGTGGACGCCGCCCTGTACGCCCTCCGCCCGGACATCATCATGGCCGAGAGGACCCTCGTCGGACACAACTCCGCCAGGAACCAGCAGCTGGAGGACCACTACTTCGGATGCATCCCCGCCCGCGTCCTCGAGTTCATGAAGGACCTGGAGTTCGGAGCCTACAAGCTCGGTATCCCCATCAAGACCAGGCACAACGAGGTCGCCCCGAACCAGTTCGAGATCGCCCCCGTGTACGAGCAGGCCAACCTCGCCATCGACCACAACCTGGAGCTGATGGCCCTGATGAAGACCACCGCGGAGAAGCACGGGTTCAAGGTGCTCCTGCACGAGAAGCCCTTCGCGGGCATCAACGGATCCGGGAAGCACTGCAACTGGTCCCTCGGAACCGAGTCCGGCATCGGACTCATGTCCCCCGGCAAGAACAACAAGGAGAACCTCAGGTTCCTCGTGTTCATGGCCAACGTGCTCAAGGCCGTCTACGACAACAACGCTCTCCTCAAGGCTTCCGTCATGACCGCCAGCAACGCCCACAGGCTCGGAGCCAACGAGGCTCCCCCGGCGATCATCTCCTGCTTCCTCGGAACCCAGGTCACCAACGCGTTCAAGGAGCTGCTCAAGAGCAAGGACATGGTCAAGATCGAGGGCAAGAGCAAGTACAGCCTCGGGATCCCCCAGGTCCCCGAGCTCCTGATCGACAACACCGACAGGAACAGGACCTCCCCGTTCGCGTTCACCGGCAACAGGTTCGAGTTCAGGGCCGTCGGATCCTCCGCGAACTGCTCCAGCGCGGTCACCGTGCTGAACACCATCGTCGCCTACCAGCTCAAGCAGTTCAAGAAGGCCGTCGACAAGAGGATCGAGTCCGGCGTCCCCGTGATGCAGGCGCTCCTCGAGGAGACCAAGGACACCTACAGGAAGTGCCAGAAGGTCTGCTTCGACGGGAACGGATACTCCGACGAGTGGAAGGCCGAGGCCAAGAAGAGGGGGCTCGACTGCGAGACCTCCGCTCCCCTGTGCTACGATGCTTACCTCTCGAAGCAGTCCCTGTCCATCTACAAGGACACCGGCGTGATGACCGATGTCGAGATGAAGGCCAGGACCGAGATCAACTGGGAGATCTACTCCAAGAAGATCGAGATCGAGGCCCGCGTGCTCGCCGATCTGACGGCGAACCACATCATGCCCGTCGCCACCAGGTACCAGTCCGTCCTCCTGGACAACGTGTCCAAGATGAAGGAGATCTTCACCGTCAAGAAGGAGTACGACCAGGTCGCTGAATCTGAGATACACATCATCAAGGACATCGCCATGCACTGCAGCGAGGCCCGCGCCCTCTCCGAGGAGATGGAGAAGGAGTGCGACGAGCTGGACAAGCTGGACGACGAGAGGGCCAAGGCCCTCGGATACCACGACAGGATCGTGACGAAGCTCGAGGAGATCAGGATGCACGTGGATGCCCTCGAGATGATCGTCGACGACGAGATGTGGCCGCTCCCGAAGTACCGCGAGCTGCTGTTCATCCGCTGAAACTCCATGGGGCGATGCGATGAAGGGGTTGTACGATCCGGCCGACGACCGCGACAGCTGCGGTGTTGGACTCGCGGTCAGCATGGACGGCGAGCGCACCCACCGCACGGTGGAGATGGGTCTGAGGCTGCTGGAGAACATGGCGCACAGGGGTGCCGAGAACGGCGACGGCAAGACCGGCGACGGTGCAGGGATCCTGGTGCAGATACCCCACAGGTTCATCGGATCGCTCGGGATACCAGTCCCGGAGGCCGGCAGGTACGGCACGGGACTGGTGTTCCTTCCCAAGGAGGCGGCCCTGGCGGACCGCTTCCTTGAACTTCTCAAGGCTGTCTGCGGGCGCTTCGCGGTGCATGTCATAGCTGTCCGTGATGTTCCCGTGGACCATTCGGTCCCCGGACCGATGGCTCTGGAGGGGGAGCCGAGGATCGTGCAGGTCTTCGTGTCCTCCTACGATTCGCCGGAGACCCTGGAGAGGAAGCTCTACAGGATACGCAAGATCGTGGAGAACAGCGTCGCATCCTCCGATTACGAGGGGAAGGACGGGTTCTACATCTGCTCGCTCTCGACGCGCACCATGGTCTACAAGGGGATGCTCACGCCGGAGCAGCTCCGCGCTTACTACAAGGACCTGTCCGACCCGATGTTCGAGTCGGCCATCGCCATGGTCCACTCCAGGTTCAGCACCAATACGATGCCCGCTTGGAGATTGGCGCAGCCCTTCAGGATGCTGTGCCACAACGGCGAGATCAATACGATACGTGCCAACAGGTCGTGGATGCAGGCGCGCGAGAGCGTCATGACGTCCGACCGCATCCCGAACGTGGATGAGGTCCTGCCTGTGATGCAGCAGGGCATGAGC
>CAVCVB010000047.1:0-11624 GCA_963605395.1 Firmicutes bacterium CAG:194 | reverse complement strand
TAAGGCACCTCGACAGGATCCTCGTCGATCCCCCGAAGCTGCCCGGGCACGACGGTCTCGGCCGCGTGCTCAGATGCGTCACCGCGGTGCAGGAGTACAACTCGCGCCTGGAGTCGCTCATCGCGAGGAACCCCGGGTGCTCCGTGGTTCTGGACTGCGGGTGCGGCCCTGTCTCGGGCTCCGCGCCCATGATCCTCAGGGCCTTGGGCGCCGATGTGATGACCCTGAACGCCCAGAGCGGCATGGGCTGCTCCGCATGGGACCTCAGGGAAGAGGAGGCCGACGACACCAGTGTGAAAGAGATAGTGAGCTCCAACCCGGGCTGCATCGGCATCACCATGAACAAGATCGGGACAGTCGCCACCGTGGTGGACGAGAAGGGAGTCTCCCTCACCCACGAGCAGGTATTCGCAATCATCATCGGCAAGATGGAGCCGATGAGCATAGCCGTGCCGGTGGACACGTCCCTGGTCGTCCTGGACGCTTTCAGGAAGCTGCCTGCCGACCCCGACAGGAAGGTCGTCTTCACCGACATCGGCGTGGGGGCGGTCTGCAGCGCGGTCGCAGAAGGCGCCGAGATCGGATACTACGAAGGCGGGGAGATATACAGCGGCATCAGCCTGATGCCGGACGGGATCCGCACCGCCGCGGTCCTTGCGGCCATGGCCGGCGATGACAGCCTCAACAGGCTCGCGGATGAGCTCACCGTATGCTACCGCGACTCCAAGGAGGTCGAGTGCGGCTGCCCCGTCGACTCGTTCATCCGCAAGATGGAGTCTGAGATCGAGGACGTCCCCGGAGAGCTGCATTCCGCAGGAGGAGCTTGGCGCATCGACATGGAGGGCGGTTGGTTCCTCGTATCGGTGGAGAAGGGCGAGGAGCCCATGATAAGGATCGACGCCGAGTCCAGGGACCGCGTGTACCTGCTCGGGCTGATGGAGATCGCCGACAATCTCGTGGCGGGATGCATGAAAGGCGCCTGAGCGCCGGTTCTTCAGTAGATCACTTCCAGCTCCACGGGCTCGCCCCTGGAGTCGTACGCCCTCCAGCTGGTGCGGTCGTAGGGCTGGCATGTTATGAAATGGACCCCGCCGGTGTTGCTGAAGAAGGTCTTGTCCTCCTCCGACGGCCGGTTGGAGTACCCGGGATGGGAGTGGGCCGACCCGGCTATGCTGTAGTCGATCGGCTCCATCCACTGGTTCAGGAAGCTGTGGCTGTCTCCGTAGACGGTCCCCGGCAGGAGAACCATCTCCGACACCACCCCGTCCACCTGGCGGGTCATGCAGAGGAACTCGTCCGGATAGGTGGACCTGGCGGACTCGTTGAAGGCATCGATGAAGTCGATGTCCACCGCATAGATCTTCGTCATAGGGTGTTCACCAGCTTCTCCCTGACACGGGAGTAGAAGTCGGTCTTGAACCTGATGAAGCGCGCCTTCTTGTCGGACATCATGAACTCCACCTTGGTCTTCCCTTCCATCTCGTACTCCGCCTGACCGTCCAGGACGATGAGGCAGTCCTTGTCCAGGACGCTCTCCACCGTTATCTTGGATGTCGCGGGCACCACGAACGGGCGCGAGTTGAACTTGTACGCGGCCATTGGGACCACCATCAGGGCGCTGACGTTCGGGTCCATGTAGGGGGCGCCGAGGCTCATGGCGTAGCATGTGGACCCGGTGGGCGTGGACACTATCACGCCGTCCGCCCTGAGCTCGGAGGCCAGGACGTCGTCCACATAGACCTTGAAGTGCCTGATCTTGGCCACGGACCCTGTGTGCACCACGGCCTCGTTCACGGAATCGAGGAGGTACTCCCCGTTGTACCAGCAGCTGAGCTTGAACCTGGTCTCGACGATGTAGTCCTCCGCCAGGAGGCGCTGTATGCCGCCCGCGATGTCGTCGTGGTCGATCTCCGCGAGGAACCCGACGCTGCCTCCGTTGACGCCTATGACCTTGGCATCGGTGCTCTGAAGAGCCCTCAGGAGCGTTCCGTCGCCTCCGACCACGATCACGATGTCGGCGTCCATGTCCTTCAGCGGGACGCCGGGGATGCCCATGACCTCGGCGATCTGGCTGTCCACGCAGTACCTGCTGTCCCCCAGGGCGTCTATGACCTGCTGGGTGTAGTCCACCGCATGGGAGATGTGCGTGTTGGTGTAGATCCCGTACTTGTGCTCCCTGCGGACGTCCCTGTGCCTGAGGATCAGGTTGTACACCCTCATGTCGCCCACGGCCAGGATGTTGGACCTGTGCTCCACGTCGAAGGGCATGTCCAGGACCTCCCCCTCTAGGTTGTACACCTCCCCTCCGGCCTCCCTGAGTATGATGACGCTCGCAGCGATGTCCACGATGCGGATCTCCCTGGTGTACCTCTCGGCCTTCACGAAGAACCCGTCCGCCTCTCCCTCGGCCACGATGGCCATCTCGAGGGATGCGCATCCCAGGGAACGGGAGGACTTGACCCTCTTGGCGACGGAGAACGCGTCGGTGTGGGCGCCGTTGCCCATGTATATCATGATGAACAGGTCGTCCAGGTCGGCTTCGCGCACGCGGATCGGGACGCCGTTCTTGAACGCGCCCTTGCCCTTCTCGGCGGTGTAGACATCGCCGGTGGCAGGGTTCCTCAGGTACCCCAGACGGATCCCCGACAGGGACCCGGTCCCCACGGCAAGAGAGATCGTGTAGTAGGGGATCGCCGCGATCGCGTTGGACGTCCCGTCTATGGGGTCCATCACGAGGGTCTCCTCCGCGCCGTTGTCCACGTATCCTATCTCCTCGCTGAGGATGTTCAGCGGGACCGAGTTGCGCTGGATGTACATCAGGGCGGCATTCTCGGCGACCTTGTCTATCTCCTTCGTAGGGGTCCCGTCCGCTCCCATGCAGACGACCTCGCCCTTGGAGCGGGAGTCGGGGATCTTCTCGATCTCGGCCTGGACGGCGTCGGCGATTGCGGAAAGGGTTTCCATCGTGATCATGGCTGGTGCGATGCTCTCCCCTTTTAAATACACGGCGGGGCATCCACGCATCCGTATGGATGCTTTGGATTTCTCGGACGGGAGGGTCTTCGGAGAGAGGGGACGGATATACACGGAGTCCGCGTGCCCCGGCAAGAGGGTCTACGGGGAGAGGCTGGTCCGCAGCGGGGCCTCGGAGCTCAGGGAATGGGACCCGAGGAGGAGCAAGCTCGGCGCCTACATCTCCAACGGCGGGAAGAGGTTCCCCTTCGGGAAGGATTCCCATGTCCTGTACCTGGGAGCGTCCAGCGGGACCACGGCATCGCACGTGGCGGACATCTGCTCCGAAGGCAGGGTCTACTGCGTGGAGTTCGCCCAGAGGATGTTCAGGGACCTGGTGGGGACCTGCCAGGACAGGCCGATGATGATCCCCATACTCGGAGACGCCACCCGCCCGGAGGAGTACGCCATGTTCGTCGACAGGGTGGACGTCGTGTACCAGGACGTGGCCCAGAAGAGGCAGGCGGACATCATCTGCGACAACATGGACGCGTTCAACGCATCGTTCGGGATGGTGGCCGTGAAGGCCAGGTCCGAGGACGTCACTTCGTCGCCCGAGGAGATCTTCGCGGCCACGGAAGCGCGCATCAAGGAGAGGGGCTTCAGGATCCTGGACGCCCGCTCCCTGGAGCCCTACGAGAAGGCCCACGAGATGATCGTTTTCGAGAGGCCGGAGGCATGAGGACAGCCTACGCCGTGGCGTTCTCTGGGGACCGCTTCCTGATGGTCTGGCACCCGAAGAGGCACGGATGGGAGATGCCCGGCGGGCACGTGGAGGCCGGAGAGACCTCGGAGCAGGCCTGCGTCCGCGAGTTCATGGAGGAGTCGGGGTACTCGATCGAGGTGGTCGCGACCCGCGACATAGGCTACTGCGACGTCTGCGCCGCCGTCCTGAAGGAGAGAGTGTCCGAGGACTGCGAGATGGAGCCCCGCCTGTTCTCCGAGCTCCCGGAGGAGCTGTCGTTCGACCGGGAAGAGTACGAGGACACGGTGCCCTGGGCGAAAAGGGAGGTCCTCCGCGCGACGGGGTGCGTTCCCTGTACGCGCGTGTAAAGGGCCGCCATTGTACAGTTTATATACTGCTTCAACATCGCAAGGGTCAGCCTCGCCGCCTAGATATGATTCGGAGGATCACATTATGGCAAGAATGCACACAAGAAGGAAGGGCAAATCCTGTTCCAAACGCCCCATGATTTCCGAGAACCCCGCATGGGTTCCTCTCAACGCCACCGAGATAGAGGACCTCATCGTGAAGCTCGCGAAAGACGGAATGATCTCTGCTAAGATCGGGCTCGTCCTCAGGGACCAGTACGGCGTCCCCGACGTCAAGCTCGCGACCGGAAAGACCATCACCGCCATCATGGAGGAGAAGGGAGTCGCAGGATCCCTCCCCGAAGACCTGGCCAACCTCATGAGGCGCGCCATCGACCTGAACGTTCACCTCAGGGACAACAAGGGAGACGTCTCCAACAAGAGGGGTCTCAACATGATTGAGGCGAAGATCAGGAGGCTGGAGCGCTACTACAAGAGGAACGGCGTTCTCCCCGCTGACTGGAAGTATTCCCTCAGCAACGCGGAACTCATGCTCAAGTGAGTCCCATGGAGGACAAGGTACCTTCAAAACTCCTTACCACTCTTAATCAAGCTGCGGACATAGTCCGCAGCCATGATTTCATACAGGTTTTCTCCCACTACGATGCCGACGGAGTCTCTTCTGCGGCGATCCTCGCCAAGGCCCTCCTGAGAGCCGGCAAGGAGTTCAGGGTCACCCTCTTCACCACCTTGAACGACCACAACATGGATGTGATCCGCAACACCAAGTCGGACTGCACCATCGTCTCGGACCTGGGAGCATACTACATAGACCAGTTCGACCAGATGGACAGGGACGTCATCGTCCTGGACCATCACACCACGGTCGTCCCCGAAGCCAAGAAGACCTGCTACGCCAACCCCCACCTCTACGGCATCGACGGGATGACGTCCGGATGCGGAGCCACCATGTGCCTCCTCTTCGCCGTCACCCTCGACGAGCGCAACTGGGACCTGGTGCAGGTGGCATTCGCAGGGATCGCCGGCGACAGGCAGCACATCAACGGCCTGTCCGGCCTGAACGTCCACCTCCTGGAGGAGGGCGTGAAGAGGGGCTACATCGAGAAGACCCCGGGATCGCTCATACCGTCCGGGGACCTCATGACCGAGCTGTTCCTGTGCGTGGACCCCTACATCCGCGGGGTCAGCGGCAACGTCGAAGGCGTCGCCCAGCTCCTCAAGGACGCGGGCGTGTCCAACGGCACCACCTTCAGGGACCTGACGGAGGAGCAGCGCAGGAGGCTGTCCTCGCTCATAGCCGCGAAGCTCACGGCCCAGGGCGTCATGCTCTCCTCCATGGAGGAGATCGCCCGCGACAGGTACTACCTGACGGGATACGGGATGGATGCGGAGTACTTCTCGGCCATCCTGAACAACTGCGGCCGCGCAGGCATCGGCGGAGTCGGGATCTCCGCAGGCATGGGGGACGAGAAGGCGATCAACGAGGGCGCGGACCAGAACAGGGAATCCGCCAAGCTGGTCGTCGAGAGCATGGTGGAGCTGGACCGCACCGGGCTGAACCAGATGGAGAACATCCAATGGTTCGACTCCACGGATTCCGGGTTCACCGGGATGCTCTGCGGAATCGCCATGCAGTCCATCGCCGACCATTCCAAGCCCACCATCGGGCTGAACATGTCCAACGACCCCGTGAACATCTCCTCCAGGGGGATGTTCGAGCAGCTGGACAGAGGCGTGGACCTGGCAGTCGCCATGGGGAAGGCATGCTCCGCAGTGGGCGGCCAGGGCGGAGGCCACAGGATCGCCGCCGGCGGATCCGTCCCCAGCGACAAAGTCGAAGAATTCTTGAAGATACTCGACGAGACCATCGGGGAGCAGCTCAGCTCCTCCATGTGACGTCGACCTCGTCGGTGCGGAACCTCTGGCGGACCTCGGTGTCCGCCATGTCCATCCTCGCACCGGACATGTGCATCTCGGCTCCGAGCCATGCTATCATCGCGCCGTTGTCCATGCAGTACCTGCGGTCGGGCACGAACATCTCCGCTCCGCGGGCATGGGCCATGTCGGCGACCATGTCCCTCAGGCGGTTGTTCTGGGCGACGCCTCCGCCGAGGAGGACCTCGTCCTTCCCGATGTGGGCCATGGCGCGCTCGGTGACCTCGGTCAGCATGGCGAAAGCGGTCTCCTGGACTGATAACGCTATGTCCTCCAGCGGCACCCCCTTCTTCTGGAGCGCCAGGGCAGCGGTCATGAGGCCGGAGAACGACACGTCCATGCCCTTGACCGAGTAGGGGAGCTCGTAGTAACGGTCCCCGTCCTTGGCCAGCTTCTCGAACACCGGCCCGGCGTAGAATCCCATGCCCAGCTCCCTTCCGAGCTTGTCCAGCATATTGCCTATCCCGATGTCCTGCGTCTCCCCGAAGATCCTGTAGCGGCCTTCGGCGAAGGCGATGACCTGCGTGTTGCCGCCCGACGCATAGAGGAGAGCAGGGTCCTTGCATCCGGTGAGCGCGCGCCCGATCTCGATGTGCGCGATGCAATGGTTCACTCCTACGATCGGGATGCCCAGCGTGCAAGCGAACGCCCTTGCGGCCGTTCCGGCCACGCGCAGGCACGGCCCCAGGCCGGGGCCCATGGAGAATGAGACGAGATCTATGTCCTTCGGCCCGACTCCGGCCACGTCCATCGCACGGCGCATTATCTCGGCGATCATGTCGGAATGGTGGTTGGCCACCTCGCGGGGATGCAGACCGCCCTCTTTCGGGCGGAACATGTCCAGCTCGTTGGCTAAGACGTTGCATTCCTCATCGACTATCCCCACGCCCAGAGTGTGCGCGGTGCCTTCGATCCCCAGTGTGAGCATGGCATGCCTCCTCGTTGCTGGTCCCCGGTACCATGCCTGCTTATAAAAATGGCGCTCAACGAAAAAAGATGCGGCATCGCATAAAATCTAAACCGTTTGGCATCTCGAGAGATACCGCGTTTTTCGGTGATTTGTGAGATTATTTTTCGGTGATTTGTGAGATTATTTTTCGGTGATTTGTTGGAATCGAACTCCGCGACACCACTGGCAGAACGCCCAACAGATACTTTGCACGACTATGCAGAGTGGGCATGCTATTCGAGAGAGATTCTATGATCTATATACGCTGGATTACAGGATCGCAACCCCTTAGTTGCCAAAAGATATAAGAACAAGAATGATATCATCGCTTTTGCTGGGCTCGTGGTCTAGGGGTTATGACGTCGCCTTGACATGGCGGAGGTCGCCGGTTCAAATCCGGCCGGGCCCACCAGCTTTCAATTCTCACAACATCTGTTCAGCACGGGCATCGCCTTGACTCCTTGCGGATCAGCGTTCCGAACATCCTAGGTTGCAGTTCTACCGATTGACAAGGTTAAATCTACCTAGCTCAATAGCTCATATCATGAAATTCATCGCTGTGGTGGACTGCGCGTCCACTGGGCAGATTTACATCGACGACATCGTGGAGATGGGCTACCATCCTCTCGTCATCTACGACTACATCGACTGCGAGCACGCGCCTGGCTGGAGCTCCAACGTGGAGAACGTGAAGAAAGGGATCGGGGACAAGGCGGTCTTCATCCAAGCGCAGAAGGAATGGTCGCTGGACGACCTCGTCGGCCATCTGAAAGGATACGACATCGTCTGCGTGGTCCCAGGATCCGAGACAGGCGTCCGCCTGGCGGACAAGCTGAACAAGGCCCTCGGGCTCAGAGGCAACGATCCGGACACCACGTACATGCGCTGCACCAAGGAGGGGATGTACGAGGCCCTGGGGAAAGCTGGCATCAGGCGCATCGAATCCGCAATCGTCTCTTCCGAAGAGGATGTCGAGAGGTTCTGGAACGGCAATGCCCTGACCAAAGCCGTCCTGAAGTTCTCCGAGAGCGGAGGGACCGTCGGCCTCAAGATCTGCGATTCCCTCGAAGCGTGCCTCGAGCACTTCGGGCTCATGCAGAGCATGTACAACATGTGGGGCTCCTCTGACTCCCCCATCCTGATGCAGGAGTACATCGGAGGCACAGAGTACATCGTCAACAGCATCAGCATCGACGGGAAGCACAAGATCTCCGACATCTGGAGGTACGAGAAGATCGTCCAGGACGACGGAGTGCTCGTGTACGACACGTGCATCCTCGTGGACCGCCTCGTGCCCGGGATGCAGGACATACTCCAATACGATTACAAGGTCCTCGACGCCGTGGACATGAAGAACGGGTTCTGCCACAACGAGATCAAGGTGGACGAGAAGGGCCCGGTCCTGATCGAGACCAACGCCAGGGTCATGGGAGGAAACCTCACCCGCGAGTACCTGGACGAGGTCTTCGGCAGCCACATGACCAACGTCACCCTCAGGTCTCTGCTGGAGCCCGCGTTCTTCGACAGCTACATGCTGACCCCCTACCGCCCCCGCAAATCCGCCATGTTCAAGTTCTCCATCGTCCCCAGGGACGTGAAGGCGGACCTCGGCCCGTTCTTCGAGCTCGTGAGGCACCTGGAATCATACAGGGAGATAGTGTACTTCGGCGGGACCGGGATGCAGGAGTACCCGCGCACCATCGATCTGGAGACCTCGCCGTTCTTCATCAGGCTGACCAACGAGGACTACGGGAAGCTGAAGAGGGACTACGAGCTCCTGCGCCTGATGGAGGAGCGCTACTTCGACATGCTGTTCGCCGTGGACAACAAAGCGGAGGGCGTGCCCCTGCAGACCGATGTGGAGGCGCTCGCCGCGATGCTCCCCCTCTCGCGCAGGTTCGCCATCGTGAAAGACGATGGGATAACAGTCCTGCAGTACGGGAAGCGCAGGTCGCCCGACGGGTTCGACATCTACGACGGCGCCATATTCGCTGAATGCGGGCCGTCCACGCTCACGGACCGTTTCCGTCAGATGATGGTGTGCATGAGCCAGGTCAGGAGAGGCGGGCCCATCTTCATCGTGCCGGAAGCGTATCAGAGCCTTCCCTACGGGGCCGTTGCAGCAGAGACCGTCATGAGCGTGATGGGGTTCGATGCGGGGATCCCCCCGTCCATCGGCAACGGCATGCTGTACGGCATCAAGAGATGATCACATGGATAGGACGGAGAACGGCCACGGCCTGTGCCTGCTCCTGGCGCTGCTCGCGCTGTCGACGATACTGGATGGCCTGGACGCTTCCATAGTCTCCGTGGCCCTCCCCACCATATCCGGGGAGCTGGACGTCTCCGTGGGGGACACGTCGTGGATCACGCTGACCTACGTGATCGCCCTGGCAGCCCTCCTGCTCCCTCTGGCGAAGCTCGCCAAGAACGGAACGGTGAAAAGAGTGTTCTTCTGGGGGATCGTGGTGTTCACCGTCTCGTCCGTAGCCTGCGGACTGTCGGGGAGCTTCGCATCCCTCGTGGTGTTCAGGCTGGTCCAGGGGATCGGTGCCGCGCTCATGACCGCGGCGGTCCCCGTGCTCATCGCCCGGTTCCTGCCCGCAGACAAGAAGGGGCTGGGACTGGGCGTCCTGGCCGTCGCTTCGGGAGTCTCCATCGTCCTCGGCCCCTCGGTCGGAGGGTTCGTGACCTCCGCGCTGGACTGGCGCTGGATATTCCTGATCAACATCCCGTTCGGGATCATCGCCGCCGTCCTGGCCCTCTGGGCCCTGCCGAAGGACGAGGGATACGACAGGGCCGGGAACCCGGATTTCCTGAGCAGCATCCTGGCGGTGTTCGGGATCGGTTCCGCGATCGTATGCATCCAGAACCTTGTCGGATCGGCGATGCCCATGGCCTCGGTGGCCGTGTGCGGAGCGGTCGGAGCCGTCTTCCTGATCGTCCTGGCCTACAGGATGTCCAGGCAGCCCGATTTCGCTCTGATCTCCACCGATATGCTGAGGCGCCGCGACTTCCAGCTGCTCGCCCTGGCGTTCACGATGACCTGCATGGTCATCATGGGGACGCAGTACGTCCTCCCTTACTTCCTGCAGGTCTGCGGGGGGTACAGCGTGACCGATTCGGGGCTGCTGCTGTCGGTGGCATCCATCTTCGCGATAATCCTGTCCGTGCCCGTCGGGAGATGGTGCGACACCCGCGGATGCAAGCTGCCATCGGTCCTGGCGGGGGTCGGGCGCCTGGTGTTCTGCGTGATATTCATCGTGGTCGTCCCGCCGGGCGACCTGCCTCTCCTGCTGATAGGCCTGGCGGTCATGGGATGCTCCATGGCCTTCGCCGGAACCGGCCTCGCCACCGCGCTGATCCATCATGCAGACACGGAGAACCAGGCCGATGCCGCGACGTTCCTGCTGGAGGTCAACTACACGGCCGCATCCCTCGGAGTCGTCCTGTATTCGGTCGTCTTCCAGTCCGGGATCGGGTCGGCGACCGCCGCGAGCGTCGCCGAGGATGCCATGTGGGGCAGCTTCGATGCCGCGATGATCGTAGGATGCATCCTGTCCGTTGTGGCCATCGTCTGCGCCCTGGTCGTGAAGAACGTGGTCCCGGAGAAGGACGGTGACGGAGCGGCCCGGACCTGAAGGAGCGGGGTGCGGATCGGGGACCGCGCATGCAATCGTCCATCGAAGATCATGATGGTTCATCCATGCCCCGATCCGCTCGCCCCCCGTGTTCCGGACCATGACACACAATGTCATTGCAATACCGACATCAACACGCTGTTTTGATGTGTTTCTATCATTTCATCTATTGAACTGCATGAAAACTAGACGTTTGACGGTGTTATGTCTTATATCAGACATTTAAGGCTACAAAAGTTTTAATTAAGATATACTACGTGGGCCACACCATCCAAAGCGCCGGGTCGCGGTCATTGAACGGGTCCCTGCACGAATGGGAGCTAATGAAATGTCGCTATTCGACTCAGTGATGGAGGGTGTGGGCCATGTCAACTCATATTTCTGGGGCATCGCCTTCGTCTTCCTCATCGGACTAGGCCTCATCTTCACGGTGAGGCTCAAGGGCCTCCAGATCACCAAGATCAAGGAGACCTCCACCCTCTCCTTCTCGGGTGTCAAAGAGGGGAAATCGACCAAGCACGTGTCGTCGTTCGAAGCGTTCTGCATCGGAATGGGCGCTCGTATCGGAGTAGGTAATATCGCGGGAGTCGCCACCGCCATCGTCATGGGCGGACCCGGCGCCGTGTTCTGGATGTGGATCTTCGCCATCATCGGATCCGCGAGCTCCTTCATGGAGTCCACCCTCGCTCAGATATACAAGGAGAAGAAATCCGACGGGCACTACTTCGGAGGGCCCGCCTACTACGCCACCAAAGGACTGAAGAACAGGAAGCTCGGAGTCCTCGCAGCCATCCTCCTGATCCTCACTTTCGGTATCGGATTCGTGGCCGTCCAGGCCTGCAACGCATCCAACGCCCTGTGCGGCGCGTTCGAGTTCGAGAACAACTACTACGTCTTCGCTGCCATCATCGCAGTCATCGCCGCCCTTATCATCTTCAGGGGACTCAAGGCCATCGCCAAGTTCTCCGCCAAGATCGTTCCCGCCATGGCCATCGCATGGATCGTCTTCGCGATCATCGCCATCTGCCTGAACA
>CAVCVB010000046.1:0-11721 GCA_963605395.1 Firmicutes bacterium CAG:194 | reverse complement strand
GTATTTAAGAGATTGAGAGGGGGGCGGACGCCCAATGCCCCCTCTGTTGAGAAGTTCAGTTGATGACGTCGATCTGGTTCTTGTTCTCGTCTGCGAACACCTTGGCTATGGCGTTCTTCATGATGGTGTCGGGGACGTCCTCCACGATCTCCCTCTTCCAGTCAAGGGTGGGCCTTCCGAAGGACACGAGCTTGGGGCCGCTGTCGCAGACCTCCTCAGCATCGAGCATCTTGATCTCGAGGCCCTCGATGATCTCCGAGATCGTCATCCCGTTGATGTAGACCTCGTTCCCCCCATCGTCCTGGACTGTCTCCTTGTAGGCGCAGGAGATGTCGGCCATCTGCATCTCGAAGACCAGGTCCTTGATGTACTGGTTCATGACGGCGCAGGTCCTGCGGCGGATCGTCGGGTCGTCGGGGTCGGCGGAGTGCCTGTACTCGATGTTGATCATTGCCATGGCTGAGGAATCCTGCAACGGGTTGATAACGGTACGGGATGTTCCGACAGGGGTTTAACCCCTGATTAACGCGAGGAATGCATGCGCATGGACTCTGAACCCCGTCATCGCATGATGCAGAGATTCTATTATGCATGGATGTCGGATGTATCATCCACGGATCATCATTCAGTTATTTAGACCAAATAGCGTATAGTATGTATCCTGTACACTATATATTGGTCCAACAGCTTTCATCCATTAGACTTGAAGCGGGGGGGGGGATTGCGCCTTTTCAGCCACCCTTCCGTCCTCCGTAAGGAGAGAATATGAAGCTCAAAGCAGCGATTATCACGATTGCTTTTGTAATGGTAGCGACAGCTTTCATTGCAACATCATCGCCGGAGATGACAGATGGCGCATCCGAAGTCGAATGGACCATCGATTCAGCAGATGACATGGTCAGATTATCCGCGGAGATACAGAATGCCCAGCCATCTGATGGGGGGACTGTTGCATACTACTACGCCAACGTGCAGTTGAACGCCGATATTACCCTGGGGAGCGATTGGATCCGCCTGGGAGAGGCCCTGGAAGGCAAAGAAGATGAAACTCATATACTGAGGGGAGAATTCGACGGGAACGGCCACACGATCACCCTTGAGAAGTCCTCAGGACTGATGAAATACGCAGGTCCGATTTATGTGCATGATCTTAAGATCATAGCGAACGAAACGACTGGACCCGCGCTGACGGAGTATCTATATGGCTCTGTCGGAGATGTCACAACGATTCAGAACGTGGTCGTGGATGGTTCCACGACGTACGGCAAGGGTTTCATATCACGTGCATACTCCATGGAGTCTGCTACTGAAAAAACCTCGACCGATCCCGAGATCAAGATAATCGATTGCGTGAACAACGCAACGATCAATGAAGATTCTGACAATAGAGGCGTCGGCATACTTGCTGGAATATATGGGGCCAACGTCCTGATAGAGAAGTGCAGGAACAACGGAAACATCACGCTCAGCACGACAGAGGAAGCACATGCCGCAGGCATCGTCGGCTACATCATGAGAGATGATGGCAAAGGCCGTTTGAACGAAAACTCCAGCAAGGTAGCAAACCTAACCGTCTCCATCATCAACTGTGAAAATTACGGAAATATCTCCTCCGTGAACACAAGCGGCAGAGGGAATGCTGGTGGAATCGCATCCACTCTCCATGAAGGAGTGTTGCTAATCAAAGGCTGCAACAACTACGGAGACATCACCACAGATAGTTCTACTGCAATCCCTGACAAATCGAGAAAGGTGTGCGCCGGCGGGATCGCAGGCAAAGCCTCCGCTGATTCTTCTATTACGGGGTGCAACAACTACGGGAAAATCTCAGGGATAGGCAGCGAGACACAGGATTTTGCATCAGCCTATGCAGGAGGAATCGTAGGGTTCGCCGACAACAACTCCAGCACGACAGTATCCAATTGCGGGTCCTTCGGCACTGTCGGATCCGAAGGGAAGGAAGGGAACAACTACAGCGGACAGGTCATAGGAGCGGTCACGAAGGATGGTACGGCAACAACGGTGTTCTCCATATCCAACATTTCGGTTCCCGAAGGCACTACCGCCCTGTGCGGGAAAGGAGCGTGCACCTCTGAGTCCTCGACAACGGTAATCACGGTAGTCGAACCAGGAGAGATCGCCATGGACAGAACATCCGCCACGATGAAGATCACGGAGGGGTTGCAACTTGGATACACATTGTCCCCCAGCGGAGCCACTGAGAGGTCTGTCACATGGAAGTCCAGCGAAACAGGCGTGGCGATCGTGAACAACGGAGGCTACCTATTGGCGAAATCCGAAGGGACCGCGACGATCACCGTGACGACGAGCAATGGCCTGACTGCGACATGCCAGGTTACGGTCACTAAAGCAGATGACGGATCCAAGGGCCAGGAGCCCACCACCACGACCGAGACAGACCCGTCCGGGACCACGACGACCGTCACAGAGTATCCCGACGGAACGAAGGTGACCGTCGTCGAGGATTCCACCACGACCTCGACCACCACGGAGACCAAGACCTCGGTGACCGATGCCCCTTCATCCACCACCATATCCACGACGACCGTCGTGGTAAAGGACACTGATGATCAAGTCACTTCTGCCGAAGCGAAAGTCAATGTGGAGGTCGAGGTGGATGCGAGCACGGAGTCCGCTCCTGTCGAGATCACTGAGAATGTGGTGACGGCCGCCCTGGACACCATCGCCGTCGATGAGGAATCGGAGGCTGTGCTGACCAAGACCGTCACCATCACCGTCGACACCACGCAGATCTCCTTGACAGCCGAAGCGACCAAGACCGTATCCGACAGCGGCGCAAGCCTGGAATTCATCGGTTCCGCAGGAACGATGACGGCAGACACGAAGGTCGTGGAGACCCTCGCATCCCAGGACGACAGCCTCATCATCTCTTTCGTCGAGATCGATGATGTCGTCCTCCCTGATGTCCAGCAGACGATCGAGGATTCCACAGCCTACCGCCTCACCGTGACCAAATCTGACGGCACCAGAGTCCATGAGCTGAAAGGCACTGTGGACCTGACAGTGGAGTACACGCCTCCGGCGAGCGTCTCCGCTGCCGAGGTCGTGGTCATCTACGTCGCCGACGACGGCACGATGGAGGCAGTAGAGACCACCTACGACCCGGACACGAAGATCCTGAGGTTCTCCACCGACCACTTCTCCTACTTCATGGTAGGAACGCTCAGCATGCTGCCTACCGAGCCTGATGTGGACCCTCCGGTCGTCATCATCCCCGACGACGATGAGTACTTCCCTCCGTATGTCGTGCCGACGAGGACAGAGAACGACGACGACAGCAAGAAGGTCCTGGCATGCGCCGCTGCGGCCGTCGTGGCGGCTCTGATGGCTGCGTTCCTCGTCATCGACAGGAAGCGCTGATCTTCTCAAACAGGATGGCCTCCGGCCATCCTTTCCCATAAGTGCCGAGCGCACATCGGGGTGCGGCCCTTCGTGGGCCGCACCTCCTCCATCCGGTCTTGACCATTCTAGAATGGAGGCCCCTTGGGGCCTGCATCGAAGTTCCATGCAGACATTATATCGTTGACGAGCATCCGGACTGATATGGACGGAGCTCCGGGAGACAACGCCGACGACGGGAAGGGCCTCATCAGGCTGACGCTCGAGCTGATACGGAACAGGCTCACCACGTAGAACCCCGTCGTGAAGGGCATCTTCCTGATGCACGTGGCGATGATAGCCATCGTCATAGCCTTCATCTGCAACGCTCTGGCCCGCCTGGACCTGAAGAGCATAGCCCTGAGCTTCATCGTGCCCGGCCTGTTCATCAGCGCCCACATAGCCTACGGGATGAGGGATTCCCGCAGGGTCCGCCACCGGAACAGGATCTACCATCATGGCCCCGGAACGGAGATCCGCGTCAGGTACTCCCGCTTCGTGCCGATGAACTACTGCGTCGAGCTGTATGCCGGAGGCTGCCACGTGGCATCGCTGTACAGGGGGAGCGAGGATGCGGTCGCCATCCCGGCGGCTGCCGGGAGGATCGCGTTCGTGATCGAGGACACGAGGATAGGTGAGTTCGATATCGTTCCCGACGGCGACGGATGCTTCTACATCTTCTCCGAGAACAGGATCCCCCTGAACCTCGTCCCGGCCGTCAGGCAATCGGGCTCTTTCGATGGCATAGACCTCGTAGCGGAAGAGGAGTCGTACAACGCGGTGTGCAGGGAGCTGGTGAGAGAAGGCAGGTTCGACCTGATGTTCTGCTGGCTGGAGCTCCTGTGAGCCATGGGCAGGAGCGCAGACCCCTTTCCCGGGCCCTGCGCCTTTCCGGAAACGCCTCGGCAACTATTATCATTCCATATCGGATATTCCGTTCCATGAAGCAGATAGAGCTCGGAGGGGTGTCGTTCGCGGAACTGCGCGAGAAGGACAAGTACTACGTCGACAAGACGCTCCTCATCAAGGATATCCTTTCATCCAACGATACGGGAGCCTATCTGTTCGCCCGTCCCCGCAGGTTCGGGAAGACCCTGAACATCTCCATGCTGGACGCGTTCTTCAACATAGAGTACAAAGGGAACACATGGTTCGACGGGCTGGCGATCTCCGAGCATCAGGAGTTCGAGAAGTACAGGAACGCGTTCCCGGTGATCCATATCGACCTGGGGTGCGCCAAATCCTCCACTTACGAGGGATTCGTCGACGGAGTGCGCAGAGCCGTCAGGCAATGCCTCGAGCCTCACAGGCGCCTCCTGGACAGAAGCGATGTGCGCACCGACCTGAAAAGGCTCTTCGAGACCTCTGACGGAGGGAACGCCTCCGAGAGCGACCTGAAGGGGAGCATCCAGATCCTCTCCCGCGACCTGTTCAAGGAGTTCGGAGTGAAGCCGATCATCCTCATAGACGAGTACGATGCGGCCGTGTCGGATGCTTTCGGCTCGGAATCCCATCAGTCCATGATGTCGTTCCTCAGGGAGCTCCTGTACTCCTCCGTCAAAGGGAACCCCTACAGGGAGATGGTTTACATGACAGGAGTCATGCAGATCGCCAAGCAGAGCATCTTCTCAGACCTGAACAACGTCACCGTCAACAACATCTTCTCCGAACAGTCGGACGAGAGGTTCGGGTTCACCGCCGACGAGGTCAGGGCCATCCTGGAATACTACGGCAATCCGAAGAAGTACAGGGAAGCGAAGAAGTGGTACGACGGGTACCGCTTCGGGAACGCCGAGGTCTACAACCCGTACAGCATCATGAACTACGTCTCGAAGGGGTTCAAAGCCGACAACTACTGGGTGGATTCCGGGAGCAACGTGCTGATCAGGCGGCTTATCGGGAGCATAGGGGACGACACGTATGCGGATGCCCTCGAGTTGATCGCCGGAGGGACCATCGAGACCGAGCTCGACAGCAAGCTCGCCTACGGGGAGCTGGACGTGTCCGGCAAGACGCTGTACAGCCTGATGGCGATATCAGGGTACCTCAAGGCGGTCCCCACCAGGAAGAAGGGCGTGTTCAAGGTGTCCATGCCGAACGAAGAAGTAAGGGATGCGACCGCCCGCCTCATCCGCGAAACATATCCGATATCGGACTCGGACTTCAACGACTTCAACCGCGCGGTGCTGGAAGGGGATGCGGACACTATGACCGCGGTCCTCCAGAAGGTCATGCTCCAGTCGAGCTACATGAGCCTCGCCGAGAGCACCTATCAGGCGGTCATAATGACCATCATGCACGGGCTTTCCAAGCACTACGACGTGAGGACAGAGTCCGAGGAAGGATGCGGAAGGGTCGACATAATCCTCAAGAGCCGGTCCAGGAACAGGAAGAGCATGATCTTCGAGCTGAAGGTGGCCGCATCGGAAGAGAAGCTGGACCCGGAGGTCGACGATGCCATCAGGCAGATCCACAGGAAGAGATACTACCTCGGCATGCCCGGAAACATCATCCTCGTGGGTCTCGCGTTCTGGGTGAAGGTCCCCAAAGGGAGGATCGAGACCGTCGACAACGGCCCCGACGGCACCGCCATGCTCGGGAAGCCTTTCTAAGAGCGCGCCTCCGGAGACCGCCTCATCTTACTAGACGGCTCCATCCCGCCTTCTGCTCCGCCCTGCGGAGGCAGGCGTCCACGGCGACGGGATCCATCTCTGGCAGGAACGTGACGTCGACGGGATCGTCCATATGAGGGTTCAGCTCCATCTCGAGCCAGGCGACATCGTGCCATGCCCCGGCCTTGTAGCCGGCCTGGCGGAACCTGCCGACCTCCTGGAAGCCGACCGAGCGGTGGAACGATTCGCTCGGACGGTTCGGCACCGTGACGCAGGCGAACACGTTGACCACGCCCTGCATCTTCAGGATGTCCAGGATGGCGCCGTACAGCGCATGTGCGATGCCGTTGCCGCGATGGCGCCCGTCGATGTACACGGAGAGCTCCGCGCTCCACCTGTACGCTCCGCGGCCCATGAGCCTGTGGGCGTAGGCGTATCCGATGACATCGCCTGAATCATCGGTGCAGACGATCCACGGATGCTCCGCCTGCACGGACACGATCCTGCCAGCGAAATCCTCCACGGAAGGGAGCACGAGCTCGAAGGTGATGGACGTGCCGATGCACTGCCCGTATATCCCGAGCATCGCCGGCGCGTCCGAAGGGCAAGCCATCCTCAACTGCATGACGCTCTCCAGGACGTGGCAGCTATTTGAACCAATCAGGATGACTGGACACAGCTGCGATCGAAGCTCGCGCCGGCACACCGTTTTTAACCTCTCACCACCTGATGAGTTCAGAATGCGCCTGCCATGCACATAAGCATGCCAGAGGAGCGATGGTGAAGATGCTTAGCGATGAGCAGATCAGACGCGAATCCGTGTCCAGGATCTATCTCAGCCAGAGAACAGAAGAGGAGAAAGAAAGGCTCGAGATGGAGATACTCGAGGGATTCTCGGAGCCCGGCAACATGTTCCGGCCCGATCAGATGGATGACATGTACCTGCTCATAAGGAAGCTCAGGGACTGCGGGTACATCAAGTGCGGTGTTGACAGGAGCCTCGAACAGACATACAGGACGACCGATCCGGGCATGGCCCGTCTGAAGCTGCTCCGGAAGATAATAGGCCGATGCGGTTCCGCGGGTGTCCGCCCCGCCCGAGGGTTGGATCCACGACGGGGCTTGTATTTGAACTGGTCCAGACGCCCGGATTCAACGCCGCTTCGACAGGCTTAACGGGGGGTGTGGAACCTTATATAGAAAAAGAAGATTCTCCAGACCATTACAGGTGATGACATGACTGAAATGCTCAAAGTGGTCGACCTGCACGCCGCCGCCGGCGACAAGGAGATCCTGAAAGGCGTCAACCTCACCGTCAACGAGGGGGAGACCTGTGTCCTTTTCGGACCCAACGGGTCAGGCAAGTCCACCCTGCTGTCCACCATCATGGGCTACAGCTCCATACAGGTGACCCAGGGCCAGATATTCTTCAAAGGGCAGGACATCACCGACCTGTCCGTGGACCAGCGCGCCAAGCTCGGCATCGGCATGATGATGCAGAGGCCGCCGAACATATACGGGGTCAAGCTCGGAGACCTGATCAAGGTCTCGTCCCCCCAGGGCGAGGAGGTCCTCAAGGACGCTCCCAAGTTCAAGATGGACACGTTCCTGGAGAGGGAGGTCAACGTCGGGTTCTCCGGAGGGGAGATCAAGAGGTCCGAGCTTCTGCAACTCACCGCCCAGAGGCCGGAGTTCATCCTCCTGGACGAGCCCGAGTCCGGGGTCGACCTGGAGAACATCGACCTGATCGGCAACAAGGTCCACGACCTGCTTTACGACGGGACATGCCCCGGGAAGCAGAGGCACGTGTCCTCGCTGGTCATCACCCATACCGGGCAGATCATGGACTACATCGGCGCCGACCGCGGGTACGTCATGAAGAACGGAAGGATCCAATGCTCCGGGAGGCCCAGCGACCTCCTGAAGGAGATCAAGGAGAACGGCTACGGAGAGTGCGGAGAATGCCAGATAATCAAGCTGTGAAGGAGGCCCTCTCCAAGAAGGGCGCATACGGCGCCGACCTGGACCTGGACCGCTACGAGGAGGGGTCCAAGGACCCCGAGCAGATCGACGACCTCGAGAGCTCGGACTACAAGGAGTACATGGAGAAGGTCGGAGTGGTCTCGGACGAGATCAACCGCTCCGGGACCCTCATGTTCATCGACAACGGGCTGAGCCACTGCCACACCAACGAGCAGGAGGGCATGGAGATGATGTCCACCCAGGCCGCGCTGAAGAAGTACGACTGGGTGAAGGACTACATGTGGAAGGCCGTGGACCCGACCAAGGACAAGTACACCGCCAAGAGCTTCCTCGAGAACGCCGACGGGTACTTCGTGAGGGTGAAGTCCGGATACCACATCAAGAGCCCCGTGCAGACCTGCATGCTCCTGAACACCGACAAGAGCGTCCAGAACGTGCACAACATCATCATCGTGGAGGACAACGCCTCCCTGGAGATGATCACGGGATGCTCCACCGCCCATCACGCCGACGATGCGCTCCATGTGGGAGTGTCGGAGATGTACGTCGGGGAGAACTCCAACCTGACATTCTCCATGATCCACAGCTGGGGCAAGCAGACCGGCGTCCGTCCCAGGACCGGGACCGTCGTGGGGAAGAACTCGCACTTCACCAACAACTATGTGATACTCAATCCTGTGGGGAGCCTCCAGAGCTTCCCCGGAGCCACCCTCGCTGAAGGAGCATCGGCCATGTACAACACCATGTGCATAGCGCACGAGGGCTCCGACATCGACACGGGAGGGATGGTCAACCTCAACGGAAGGCACAGCAACGCCCAGATCATGAGCAGGAGCATCTCCATGGGCGGACGCATGTGCGCCCGCGGAAGGCTCGTTGGGAACGCTCCGGACATCAAGGCCCACCTCGAGTGCAGGAGCATCATCATGAAGGACGGAGGCTCCACCAGCGCCGTCCCCGAGCTGGAGGCGCATGTCGCCGACGTCGAGATGACCCATGAGGCCGCCGTCGGGAAGATCGCCAGGGACCAGATCGAGTACCTCATGTCCAGAGGGCTCGACGAGGACCAGGCGGTCAGCATGATCGTCAGAGGGTTCCTCTCCGGCAGCATCAACGGGCTCCCGCCTGCGCTGCAGAAGGAGCTGGACTCCGCCATATCCCAGGCCAACCTGGGAGACTGAGCCCGGAAAACCATATCACGGCGGGCCTCGGGCATCGGGGCCTGCCCCTTTCCTTCTGTTATATCATCGATATAGGGCGGAGCCTCGCTGCTCCATCCTGAACTCTGCCTTCTGCTCCATGACGGAGATGACGTTGCCGTCGGGATCGAGGAACGACGTGAACGTCCCGAATGGCGTCCTGACAGGGTCCACTACGAACTCGACGCCTTCGTCGATGAGCCTGCGGCGGGTGTTGTACGGGGAGTCCACGCCGAAGATGATGCCCGTGTCGATGCCTGCGTTATCGGATGTCCTGAGGACCAGCCTGCAGCTGCCGCGGACCATGTACGCTGAAGAACCGTCCTTTCCGAGCAGCTCCATGCCGAGCACCTCCGAATAGAACCCGATCGAGCGTTCCATGTCGGACACCGGTATGATGCAGGCGAAGATGTTCTCGGGCAGCCCTTCGACGGTGTACTCGAAGTTCCCTCCATGCGGATCTCCCAAAGGCATGATGCCGAGGATGGCGGAGGAGATGATGTAACCTTGGGTCCCGACCTCTTACAAGAGGATCTCATCTGGAAGTGGTAGAAAGCAATCGGAAATCGAGATGATATCAGCGGGTTCTTCTCAGCTCCTTCTCGATGCGCTTATTCAGGACCTGATAATCCATATGATCCTTCATGGCCCGTACTGCACCTTCGTAACCGGGGAAGAACGTGTCTGAGGTCTTGAACCTCTGCCTCAGGTAGTCCATCGCCTTCAGGACTTCGGAGTACCGGACGTTGTACTTGATAAGCGTTGGTGTATCGTCGACCGCATAGCCCCTTTCGAGATCGATTTCCCCGCGCTGCAGCCTGTCCACCACGTCGAGGATGGTGCTCTAATCATCCAGTTTCTTACGGAAGACGTATGTGAACAGCCCCTTCTGCGCCACCAGGTTCCTGTTGCTGTGATGGGTGTACGTCCTGATCATGATCTGGGGGCCGCCCCAGTTGAACCTGCTGGCCTTCAGGGCGAATACCGAGAAGGAGCCGTTCAGTAGGTCGTATCCTTCATCTCCCGATGCAAGGGCTTCCAATGCGCCCTGGACTGCGAAATACACGGCGCATAACGGGTCGAACGACCAATCGAGGAGCATCGTCGGGAAGCCGTAATGCTGCGCGACTGCAGAGAGCTCCAAATAGGCTCCGTCTGTGGTCCCGTCTTTCTCCGTGGTGATCTTGACGAAGCTTGACGGTTCGATGAGAAGGTTCCTGTCCACGATCTGCGGTGGCAGGTCCAGCCCTTGACGACTGGCAAGGGTGAAGAACAGGCGCATGGCCCTGTTCATGGGATTGGTCTCGTAGTCCGACTTGCAACCAGACCCTTGAATTTCCTTCAGCTCCGTCTTCCACTCACGGATGGCGGAATCAAGCAACCAGAGATTCTCGCACTCCCCTTCCCGCATGGCGGAAGGCTGGAGATCGTATTCCGATTTCGACTGGCCTCTGTAGATGTAGAGGTCTTCGCAGCTTTCACCGCCGGCGGCCAACAATTCCAGGTGCTTGATGAGCTGAGTGAATGTGACATTGTGCTCTGCAGTGTTCCTCTTTCCCTGTATCAGCTTCGGCGGAGTCGTTTCACCAGCGTGGAATCTATGTAGATTGCGAGATGATGCAGAGGAATGGCGCTTGCCGGAGACAGAATCGGTATTGTCGGCGATGTCTCTCATTTGTGCACGATCCGCACGTATCATCTGAGTGCTTGACTGTCGCGGCCTGAGAACAGGCTCTCGAGCTTCTCAAGGACCTCGGCGGTTTTCTCTCCCTTGGAAGTGAGCCTAACGCCCATGCCTTCGATCGAGACGAGTTCCTCTCTCACAAGGAACTCCAACGCCCTGTCGGAGGACTCGTCTCCGCAGGCTCCGCTCTCGAGTTCGTCTTTCATCTGATGATCCTTCTCGAAGAGGCTCAGAAGTATGTCATTAGCATGGGGCTCTGCGAACAGCTGCTCGACTTTGCTTTGATACTCGCCTCCGATCTTACATCTTGAACCCATGCACCATCACCTTGTATGAACATAGATGTCTCAGAACGTGCCTTCTCCGTCGAAGACAGGTCCGATTCCTTTCGCCGCACTGCATGCGATGGATAACCCTTCGCTCGTGAGATACAGTTTACTGCTTTCCTTGCGTTCCATCTCCACCAATCCCAGATCGATCAGCTTCTCCACCTTCTCGCGGACACCGTCGAACTGAAGCTCATCGACAACATAGTCGACCGTCTGCCCGAAGTTCAATCCGATGCATGCCAATATCGCCAGTTTCTCCTCTAAGGGCATGGGATCGTCCTCCGTCGAGCTGTCATCGCATTCCAAATGCTTGCGAATCTCATTCTTGTCTGCCAAGATCATCACCTTGCCGATGTCATTAATAGAACAGTGTTGCCCCTCCCCCGGAGGGGAGGGTAAGAGGTTTGCTGTTCAGGTTCCTTGTTCGGCAGCAAAGGGTTCAGCGGACCGCTGTTCCGACGCGGGTGCAGATGTACGCCATGGTTGCGACCTCC
>CAVCVB010000045.1:0-11927 GCA_963605395.1 Firmicutes bacterium CAG:194 | reverse complement strand
CGTTCATCAGGGCTTCGGGGACGTACTGCCCTCCGAACTCCCCGTACCTTCCTTCCTGTCCTTGCATTGGGATCGATGCTGTATGCGCGCGGATAATAATAGTGATGCGCGGAAGCAAAGCCGTCTGAACATGAGAGTGCATAGCTGTCATCGAAACGGAGAACTGCGACGGAGGGTGAGACCGACACCGGGCTCGATGATCTCCATTGTAGATGCTACGAACGGATTGCAGATTTAGAACGAAGATGCTATAATCATGAACTGTGCATTAAGAACATTCATCTAAAAGATGACGACGGGGGGGGGGACAACACTGGTTTTTCTTCCTGTGCCTCCGTTTTGGAGGAAAAATGAACACGATTAAAGCGATCTCGCTAGTGTTTGCGGTCATGGCTGTCGTGATGTGCGCATGCATGGCATCGACGGCCAGTTCTGCAGATACGGGTGATCCTGTCGTAACAGAGGAATCCGTTGCGCAAATCGGCGATACGAAATACGCATCTTTGAATGAGGCGTTCGCAGCGATATCTGCCTCGTCCGAGACTTCGATAACAGTCACTCTCATAAACGACTGCACGGAGTCAAATAACATCTCTGTGCCCGCTGGGAAGGATGTGACCCTGAATCTTAACGGAAAGACCATTACATGCAAAGATAACAATGGACGCCTGTTCGATGTATCTTCATCCAGCTTCACGATTGATGGCACTTGCCCAGGAAGCAAGATCGAGGTCTATAAGGATGCTAGCGGTTATAACGAGAATGTTTGGGGATTCATAAAGATAATTGCTAATAGCGTCGTCACCTTGGATGGCGGGGAATACACTGGCCCCACTTACAAAGGAGCATTCGTAAAGATCCTCGATGAGGCTCCGAATTCTGTTGTGACAATCAGAAATGCCAATATGACTACAGATTCTTGGATCTTCGACACAGGATATCTAGAGCCATCCAAGCAAACAGCGACACTCACTGTGATCGGAGGGACATACAAGAGCGTAACAGAGAACACAACTAATGATGGAAGGGTCTTCACCATCAGAGGAAACGAGAACGTGACTGCAAGATTCGAAGGCGCAACCATCGAATCTACTGTAGGGCCAGGTGTGCTGATTAATGATGATGCCCCCTATCAGTCGCAACTGACGGTATATATCACAGATTGCATGATCAAAGTGACCGGCTCTAATAACTCATACTGTAATTCTGCAGTTGCAGTATCATTCGGAGCGAATGCAGTAATCAATGGTGGAACGTACACAGGCACAAATGGGTACGGTGCATATGTTTTCAGTTCAGGCGGAACTTTAACAGTCGAAGCTGGAACGTTTATTGGAGGGAAAGCAGCAATTGCCGCAGATCATGATGATAGCAAGTACCACACTTCAAGAACTACAATCTATTTCAAGAATGGGACCACGGATGGCACACATGATTGGCAGACGAATAATAGTAAGATGCTGTTTATCACTGTCAGTGGTGGAACTCATCGCTTCGATGTGCCGAAAGATTATCTTCCTCAAGGCTACAAATCAGCCTTGACCTCCAGCGGATTATACGAGGTAGGTGTAGATCTCAACCTCTCATTCTCCGTAGAGAACAACAGGCGCGGCGAGACCATTATCCAGCCCGTCCCTTCCACCGAAGCGACCATCGATGCGACCAAGACCAAGGTCGAATGGACCTTCGAGGGCCAGCACTACTCCGACAGCATGAAGATCGCTCCGACCCAAGCCGGGCTGTACACCGCAACCGTCACCGTCTACGACGAGAACGGGACCAGCGGAACTGCCACCGCATCGTACCAGTTCAACAACACGCACACAGTCACCCTCAAGTACGACGGTACCGAGAAGACCCTCACCGTGCTCCACAACAGCACGATCGCGGACCTCCCGACACCCGGGAAGTCCCACTATTCGTACATATGGACGGATGCAGACGGCTCCGAGTTCAAGCCCACTGACAAGGTCATCCGCGACCTGGATCTCACCGCCACCCTCGTCATGTCCGACATCGATGTCGAGATAACCTACGTCCGCGAAGACGGCAATGTGTACATCCAGGCCACATGCACCCCTGCTGTGGACGTAAGCGATATGACGTGGACCTGGGCGATCAATTACGGCGATCCTTCAGCCGTGGACCGCGTGGAGCTCACGAACGAGAGCAGGCACTACAGGTTCGAGATGAACGCGAAGACTTCCGACGGGACCCTCGCCCGCGCGGTGTGGGAGGACGACCTCTGTAAGACCACAGGCAGCAGCACCGAGACAATCAAGACAGACAGCGAGAAGGTGTCCATCGTCACCTCGGACATCAGCGACACCGCCATCGACCAGACCATCGACTTCAACATGCCCGACATCGCCGAGGACGAGAAGGTCACGATCTCCATCAAGGGGAACATATCTGACACCGGCTCGACCGTCGACGTGTCCGTCCAGGACATCACCCAGAACGGCCAGACCTGGACCGACGGCATGTCCGCCGCTGTGGACGTGTCCGTGAGCAACGTCAGGAACGGATACAGCCTCGAGATCACCGTTAAGGTGCAGATCCCCAGCAACTACCTCGGAGCAGTCGCATACTACTACAACGAGGCCCGCGGCTGCCTGGAGAAGGTCAACAGCACCATCGACGAGGACACGGGCCTGGTGACCATCTATACGGACCACAACACGCCCTATGTGGTGCAGGTGCTGACCACGGACAGCCCCGACCCCGTGGTCCCGGACGAGCCCGACACCCCTGATGCCCCCAACGTCCCCATCTACGACGATGGTGACGACTGGTACCCCGTCTACCCGACCGTGACGGACAACAACAGGAACGACGATTCGAAGACCGCCGTCGCATGCGCTGCAGCGGCGGCCGTGGCCGCTATCATGGCCGCATTCCTGATCATCGACTCCAGAAAGGACTGATGATCCGCCGGTAAACGGCTTAGGCCGGCACGGGCCGCAACCGTGCCACACCTCCTTCCTATCCAGTGCTGCGAGCATCCCACCATGTCATATACGACGAATGAATCACCGCGCCGTTGATATCGCCTTTAGGAGGAGACGAGATGGACCGGACCGGGAACGACAGGACTATGACGGCCTTGGTCACCACGGCCGCGGTGCTGGCCTGGTCTGGGATACATTCCATTGCCTCGTTCTTCGGCATCGCCGTCGTCGGCCCCGAGATGTACCTGATCACCCAGTGCATCTCCGCTATGGTCCTCGTCTGGGCAGCCTGGTCCGCCGTCGCCGCAGGGGACATGCATCGCAGCTTGGCCCCTATGATGTTCGGCCTCTCCGTGCTGACGGAGATCTACAGCGTGGTCATAGGATACAATTCATCCGCTTCCGCCCTCCGCATGTCGTTCGTGCTGCCGTTGGCTGTATCCGCCGTCATGATGTGGCTGGACGGGATGAGGTTCCATGGAGCGGGGACCATGATCCTCGCATTGGCGGTCGTTTCGCTGTCCCTGAATGGAGAGGTTCCCGGCGAATTGACCGGGCCGCTGCTGATGGCATCCGGCGCCATGCTCGCATGCTCCGCCTTCCGTCACGAGGAGGGGCCCGCATACGATGCCGCCAGGGCATGCAGGGTGCTGTGCCTCATGCTGATCGCGGTCCACGCTTCGATGGTGCTCCTGTCCAAGGGCCTCCTCATGGGAGAGTATATCGGATTGTCCGTGTCCGTCGCCATAGCGATCGTCTCCGCATCATTGATCGAGCGCGGGATGGTCGTGTCCGGTTGCTGCGGGATCCTCTACTCCATGACCGGGCTGCTCGCAGGCATGCCCATATTCGATGAGACCGGAGCCGAGGCGGCGGTGATGCCTGTCATCGCGATGGTGTGCATCATCGTCGGATCGCTCGCGTTCTACGGGAAGGAGAAGGCGGTCGGCCTCGGGACAGCCGTGTTCGGGGCCGCGCTGGGGGCTTTCGCCGCCACGGATTCAGCCGCCTGCATCGCCCTCGGGTCCGCCGCCCTGGCCCTGCTCTGCCTCGCGGAGGCAGTCCGCACATGGAAGAGCGACGAGCAGTACGGGAACGGCCCCGACACTCTGGGCCGCATCGCGGCCGTGTCCTCTGCGGGGATGCTGGTGCTGGCGGTGGCCGTCCTGTCCAACGCCGCCGTCGAGATCGCCGGAGTGGACCGCGGGAGCCTGGACCACGTCACCCTTGCGGGCAGCGCGTTCATGATGGGGTTCACCATCGTGGCGATGAGAGGCCGTATGATCTCCGAGGCCATGGTCTTCCTGATGGCGGGATGCTACCTCTTCGTCTATCCCCTGTCCAAGATCCTCGAGGATCCCAACGAGATGATGCCCGTGGGGGTCACCCTGTGCATAGGGTTCGCCGTCGCCGCCTACACATTCTGGAGGCTCGGGTACAAGGTCAGGTCCACGGGATGCCTGCTCCTCGTGGCGTCCCTCCTCCTTCCCGGGCTCGGAGCGACAGGGGCCGTCCCGATAATCCCGATGGCCGGAGCAGGGATCGCGTTCCTGCTGGTCTCCATGAAGAAGATGGTCAGGTTCGGAGTGACCTCCGACGCCAAGATAGAGGAGAGAGTGAACCTCACTCAGTCCGAGAACCAGTACGCCACCGTCCTGGTGATGTCGCTGTGCACCATCGTCCTGATGATGCTCGCCTTCATCGGCGAGCTGTCGGACCTGCTGCCGAAGGGGAACTTCTCCCTTGCCATCTTCCGCCTGATGCTTCTGTGCACCATCCTCGGGTTCGGGCTGTACTCGGTGAGGCGGGGCTTCACCGTCCTGGGGATCTACCTCCTGGGATCGTTCCTGCTCTGCATGCTCATGGCATCCTTCGCCACCGTCGGGATCGAGATGCCCATGGTCTTGAACATCCTGTCCTCGGTGCTGTTCCTGCCCGCGATAGCGGCGTTCCACCTTGCCGGCAACAGGCTGATGACCATCGTCTCCACCCTCATGATCCTGGCCGTAGTGGTCGAGCCCCTGATGAGGAGCACCTGGGAGTTCGACCTGATCGTGCTGGTGTTCAAGACCGTCTCCGGGATAGTGGGGGTGACGCTCTGGATAGAGTACGATGCCGGAAGGATAATCGTCCCGCACTACTCCAGGCTCTGGAGGAAGGACCTGATAACCGAGGGTCCGACCAGGATCGTCCCGCCGTGCATCCTGTACTCGGCCTTCATGCTCGCGGCCGTCGCGATGCTCTGGGCCGCGGCCGGGCCGCTGGTGCCCGAGCAGGATCTGGCGGCCTTCCATATCTCCGTGGCCCTGGCGGCAGCCATGTGCATCGCGGTCAGCACGGGGCTGTTCCATACGGGGTCCCCGGACTGGGGGGCGTTCTTCATGCTCCTGTCCATAGGCATAGCGGCGCATTCGATCGCATGGGCCCTTTCAGACGATGCCGGGACAAGTGCGTATGTGTGCCTGCCCATGGCCGTGCTCGCTCTAACGGCTTTCTTCAGGAGATCGTGGGCCCTGGTCTCGATGTGCACCGCCGCCATCGTCGCATTCATCCTCATGTGCATCGCGCCATCGGCAGGGTGCATCATGATGGCCTGCCTCGGCCTGGCGTCGGCGGCGGTGAGCACCAGAGGGATGATCAAAGGAGATTCATGGGCCTCCCCGTCCGGGCTGGGGCTCGGATGGACCGTGTCTATGGTCGGCGCCGTGGGGCTCTGCATCTGCCTGATCGGCTCCAACAGCATGCTCGTGGCATCGATCCTCGCGTCGGCCTTCATAATGACGTCCGCCTTCGGCTGCGGTTCCCACGGGATGCGCGCAGAGTGCCTGGCCCTGCTGTCCGCATCCATACCCGGGCTGGCGGTATGCGCCTCGTCGTTCTGGGGAGCGGATGTCTCCACCGTGCCGCTCGTCATCCCCGCGGCGCTCATGGCCGCTTCCGCGCTCATGTTCAGGAACGACGGGAGAAGGCCCGAATCTGCGCTCTGCACGATAGGATGCGCCCTGATGATCGCGTCCACGGTCACGGGCTCCTGGGCCCTGGCCGCCGTCGGATGCGTGATATGCTGCCTTTCGGTCGTCCTTTCCGGGATCTGCACGGAACGCGCCTCAGAACCCGTGAAGAGCACTGCTGGAGATTGACACCTCAGAGGTCCGACCAGTCCGTCGGAGCGGCGATCTCGCGGATGAATGCGGAAGCGAACAGGGGATAATGCTCCACGCCCTTGTCGTCCACGCTGATGTCGGAATCCTCGAACATCACCTTGCGGTCGATGCGGAACACCTCCCCGACCTTCCATAAGGACGGGGCGCTCCGGCTCTTGCCGGACTTGACTTCGATTGCGTAGACCTCGCCGTTCATCTCGGCGATGAAATCGATCTCCATCTTGTTCTGCCCGTTTGTCTTGCGATAGTAGCGCGGGGGGATCCCGTTCTTCATCAGGCATTCGGCGACGAGGTTCTCCATGACCGCCCCCTGGTTGCACGATACGTCCTCGGAGAGGATCGCACGTGCGGACTCCTCGCCCAGCATCCTGACCAGAAGGCCGGTGTCCGAAAGGTAGACCTTGAACGAATCGCGGACCTCCCTGCTCCGAAGAGGGATGGAGGGCTCATTGACGGCATAGCAGAAGTTGCCGTAGCCCGCTTCCTTGATCCACAGCAGGTTCTCCATGTACTTCTCGGCGGAGTTCCGGGAGCCTGTCCCGTTGTCGATACGGGAATACGTGAACTTCTTGTTGGTCTGCGACAGCTGCGACGGGATGCTGTCGAAGCATTGCGTCGTCTTCAGGATGTCGCTGCCCTTGCTGTACCTCGTGATGTCGTTACGGCAGAGGTCAAGGACCCTGTCGAGCGCTGCACCGGATTCCCTGTACCCTTTGGTCTTGACGAAGGCCTGCACCGACCTGGGCATCCCCCCTACGATCATGAATTCGCGGAAACGGGCCGACAGGACGGACACTATAGCTTCCCCCATCGCCTTCCTCTCGCGGAGGCAGCGGCGGGCCTCGTCGATGACATCCTGCTTGAACGAGACCGCCCAGAGGAACTCCTCGAAATCCATGGAGGTCATCGTCAGATGCTCTTCGTAGCCCATCGGTATCAGCGGAGGGATCCCCCTCCCTGTCGGCATCAGGTGCGCGTCCGACACCCCCAGGAGCGATCCGGAGGCGATGACGTCGTACCTCCCGTCGATGGAGAACGACTTCAGCGAGGTGCGGGCGAGAGGGCAGTCCTGCACCTCGTCGAAGAAGATGAGCGTCGATCCCGGGATGATGTCGGTGTCCTTGATCACAGCGAGCTCTGCGACGATGCGGTCCACGTCCAGAGCGCCGTTGAAAACGTTCCTGCAAGCCGGCTCCCTGGAGAAGTCGATCTCGACGAGGTTGGAGTAGTTCTCCTCGGCGAACCTCTTGACGATGTATGTCTTGCCCACCTGGCGCTGTCCTTTGATAACCAGGCACAAGTGGTCGGGCCGCTGCTTCCACTCCAGGAGCTGGTCGTAGATCTTCCGGCGCATGGTTCATGATGGTTATTTTCATATTAAAATGCATTTAATCGAGGTTTTATTCCGATGAATCTGCAAAAACCCGATATTATTATCCGTTTTATCTGCAAAAACCCGAAACATGAATGATGGCCTCCATTGACTGCCAGGCACCGTTGAACTATCGACCCTTCTTTTTATATACAACTCATTCATTAGCCAATACCAGCACAGTCCGAGACGGTGCTTTTTCCAATCATTAGGAGATTGACCAATGACAGCCGAGGAAGCTCTTAAGACCGGTACAACGACCATCGGAATCAAACTGAAAGACGGAGTCATCCTGGCCTCCGATCAGAGGGCTACGATGGGCAACCTCATCGCCCACAGCCACGTCCAGAAGGTCTACCAGCTGTCAGACAACGTCGGCATGACCATCGCGGGAGTCGTCGGAGACGCCCAGCTGATGGTGCGCTACATGCAGAGCGAGATGTCCATCTACTCGATGAAGAAAGGCGCCCCCATGTCGGTCACCGCAGCCGCGACCCTCGTCGCCAGCGTGATCCGCCAGGGATTCTACCTCGGGCTCATCGTCGGCGGATACGACAAGACCGGCGGCCACATCTTCAGCATCGACGGCGCCGGAGGATACATCGAGGACAACTACACCTCGGTCGGATCCGGAAGCCTGTTCGCGCTGGGCTCCCTCGAGGCCACCTTCAAGAAGGACATGACCAAGGAAGAGGGAATCAACGCCGCCATCACCGCGCTCAACTCCGCCAGGAGGAGGGACAACTGCACCGGCGACGGCATGCTGGTCTCCTACATCGGCCCCGACGGCTACGAAGCGCTCGCACCGGAGGACATCAAGGCGAGATGCGAATCCCTCGGATTCGCTTTCCCCAACTGAGCTCCGGCTCATCCCAAACCGCTTCCAAACCCGTTCCTTCTGAACCTGTTCAGACAAAGTTCAAGCTGGATTTCACATGAATGTCGATAGACTGTTCGAGAACCTCACAGAGGATGTCAAGAGGAACATGCCCCAGGACATCAAGATCAAGGAGGTGAAGTTCGAGGGACCGCTCGTCGTCGTGTACACCGACGACTACGACAAGGTCTCCGCAAACGATTCGATCGCAAGGACCCTTGCCCAGAGCATACACCGCAGGGTGGACATCCGTCCCGACCCGAGCAACCTGGAGGACCCGGCCAAGGTGGAGGAGAAGATACGCTCCATGATCCCCGAGTCCGCCGATATCTACGACATCAACTTCATCGAGGAGACTGGGGAGGTCCACATAGAAGCGGTCAACCCCACCGATGTCGTCGGGAAAGAGGGGAAGCTCCTGACCGACCTCAGGAAAGAGACCGGATGGAACATCAAGGTCATCCGCGCCCCTCCGATACCCTCCAAGACCGTGTCCGACGTCAGAGGGTACATGAGGGCCAACCACGAGGAGCGCCAGGAGATGCTCACATACGTGGCCAGGAGGATCGCCAGGCCCAAGCTCGAGGGAGAGCAGTGGGTCAGGGTCACCGCCATGGGAGGCTTCAGGCAGGTCGGGAGGTCCGCCTCGCTGCTCACCACCAGGGAGAGCAAGATCCTCATCGACTGCGGGCTGGACCCCAGCTCCGACAACACCCCCTACTTCGCCATCCCCGAGGTGCAGCCTCTGGCGGACATCGATGCCGTCGTCATCACCCACGCCCACCTGGACCACTGCGGGACCCTTCCCGCCCTGTTCAAGTACGGCTACAAGGGGCCGGTCTACTGCACCCCGCCCACCAGGGACCTGATGGCCCTGCTCCAGCTGGACAACATCAAGCTCGGATACGGCGAGAACAAGAAGACGCCCTACGAAGCCCAGCACGTGAGGCAGGAGATCCTGCACACCATCCCCCTGAAGTACAACGAGACCACCGACATCGCGCCCGATGTGAGGCTGACGCTCCACAACGCGGGCCACATCCTCGGATCGGCCATCGCCCACTTCCACATAGGGGACGGGCTCCACAACGTCGCCTTCTCCGGAGACACCAAGTACGAGAAGACGTGGCTGTTCAACCCGGCCACCAACAGGTTCCCCAGGCTGGAGACCCTTGTGATAGAATCCACATACGGAGGCCACAACGACGTGCAGCCCTCCAGGGCGGATGCGTCCGAGCAGCTGGGCCAGTACCTCATCCAGGCATCCCAGCACGGAGGGAAGGTGCTTATCCCCGTCTTCGCGGTCGGAAGGTCGCAGGAGGTCATGCTCGTCATCGAGGAGCTCATGCGCACCGGCAAGATCCCCAAGATGCCCGTCTACCTGGACGGTATGATCTGGGAGGCCACCGCCATCCACACAGCCTATCCGGAGTACCTGAACAGCCAGCTCAGGACCCAGATCTTCCAGCAGAACGAGAACCCGTTCCTGTCCCCGATCTTCAAGAGAGTGGAGACATCGGACATGAGGGAGGAGATCTGCCACTCGCCGGACCCCTGCATCGTGCTCGCCACCAGCGGTATGATGTCCGGAGGACCTGTCATGGAGTACTTCCGCGAGTGGGCCGACGACGAGAAGAACTGGCTGCTGTTCGTCGGATACCAGTCCGAAGGGAGCATCGGAAGGACCATCCAGAGGGGAAGGCCCGAGATCACCATGAACATGAGGGGCACCCCCATCACCCTGAAGATCAAGATGCAGAGGGAGACCGTGGACGGATTCTCCGGTCACTCCGACAGGAAGCAGCTGATGCGCTACATCTCGTCCCTGGAGCCCAGGCCGGACAAGATCATCATCGGCCACGGAGAGGACAGGAAGTGCACGGACCTTGCGTCGTCCATCTACAAGAAGTACGGCATCGAGACCAAGGCCCCTCTGAACCTCGAGACCATCAGGCTCAAGTAAACCGATTGCGAGGGGGCCATCCCCCTCGCCTCTTCTCACTTCTTCGATATGGCCGGAGAGCACGGAATATCAGCTCAGCATATCCTAATAACCTACATCGGCCTTCACGGGCATGGACTGCAAGAAAGCGGCAGGTGTCGTCGTCGTACTGGCGATCGTCCTCTTCGGATGCTACATCTACCTGCCTGAGAACGATAAAGCCCCATCCATCAGCGGGGATGTGACCGGCGTGGACCCCACCTACGGGGACCTCATCCTCGACTTCACCACGGATGACATGTTCGAGAAGGGCTTCCATTACGGAGACTACATCCGCGTCAAGGTGGCAGGCTACGAGCTGAAGAGCGTGGTGCTCGTCGAGTCCGCCAACTGCTCGCCGTACTTCTCGTACTTCGTGGCCAACAACGGAGGCAGAGCGGCGATCAGCATGTTCAACGGGTTCATGTTCTCCGCCGATATCGGGACCGAGGTCGTGATGACCTACGAAGGGAAATGCGACGGATACCAGCACATGACCAACCTCAAGAGGTACGTCACGGACGAGAGCAGGTACTCCGACACGAAGGACTACGCCAACTTCTACGAGATAACGGGAGGGGACATCGCATCGGGGCGCGTCTTCCGCTCGTACTCCATGATAAAAGACACCGACGTCCCGAGCAGATCGTGGTATGTCGACAAGCTCGCTGAGGAGTACGGCATAGGGTACATGCTGATGCTCTCCTACTCGGAGGCCCAAGTGGAGGCCGCTCCCGAGTGGTTCAAGGGCACCTACGGGCAGGAGCTGGTCGACAGCGGCCGCTACACCGCACTGCAGATGCATCCCGCGGACATCTTCTGCACCCCGGAGAAGGTCCGTGCCGTGTTCGATGCCATGATCGAGAACGACGGCCCGTACCTGATCTACTGCAATCTCGGGAAGGACCGCACCGGCATGGTGTCCATCCTGATCCAAGGCCTCTGCGGAGCATCCAACGAGGAGATCAGGGACTCGTACATGAAGGCCTTCGAGAACCTGTACCTCATCGAGAAGGACAGCGACTCCTACAAGGCCGTCCAGCAGCTCACATACGACCGCTCGATCTACATGCTCGCGCACCCGGAGCTGGGAGACAAGCCGTATCTCGTGGACTGGTCCCAGGCGGATTCCTCCGGCATCGATGCGGCGTCCACCGCCGTGGCCTACCTGAAAGGGACGGTGGGGCTGACCGACGAGGAGCTGTCCCTGTTGAGGGAGAAGCTGACGACGCCAGCGCTGACCGAAGCGTACATGGGCGCCGATGCTGAGATGGCGGCTGCCTGAAGCCTGCCGTCCCATATCAAGGCCCTCTATGCAGAGGGCCGGAAACCGTTTCCAATATCTTTCTGGTGTTCCGGATGCTTGAATGACCAACTTTATAAGCGCATCGGATTGAGAGACGGACCATCCTGGATGCATCGATGTTCAGGAACATGGATCCGGAGACTGTGCAATGGGCGATATGATCTCGGACCTCTGGAGCTTCGTGCGTTCAGACGCGGATCGTGAGGCCCTCGTGATGAGGCCTCCGGAGCCATTGAAGAGTTGGAGCAGATGTAACATGATTGCAACTGATTTGAA
>CAVCVB010000044.1:0-12432 GCA_963605395.1 Firmicutes bacterium CAG:194 | reverse complement strand
TCGTATCCTCGATCTGGTCGGACATGTTGCGAGGATTCCGATTCTTATATATGATAATAGAGGCAGGGCGTTAAGTCCGGAAGGTCCGACGTGTACGCTCCTTTGGTCGCATCCATGAGGGAGTTGTGGACAGAGTTGTGGACAGAGTTGTGGACAGAGTTGTGGACAGAGTTGTGGACAGAGTTGTGGACAGAGTTGTGGACAGAGTTGTGGACAGAGTTGTGGACAGAGTTGTGGACAGAGTTGTGGACAGAGTTGTGGACAGAGTTGTGGACAGAGTTGTGGACAGAGTTGTGGACAAGGACAGAGGGGTCGCGGGCATAAGAATGCTCCCGCGCCCCTTTTCCATCATCACTGCGAGTCGATCATCCTCTTGACGGGGATGTACGCCTTCTCCATCGTCTCGTCATCCAGGACCACCTGGTTGGACATGTTCTCCAGCACGGTCAGGACGGACGTCAGGTCCATCATCTTCATCGCCGTGCAGCAGACGTTGTCGGCGAAGTGGAACCTCTTGCCGGGGCACTCCTTCTCCAGCCTGTGCTTCATGCCGGTCTCGGTCAGGATGATGATGTCATCGGAAGACGACTCCCTGGAGAGGCCGATCATCTTCTCTGTGGAGCCGACGTGGTCGGCCATGTCCAGGACCTCCTTCCTGCATTCCGGATGCGCAATTATCGGAGCGCCGGGGTGTGCCGCCTTCAGCGCCTCCACCTGGCGCACGGTTATGAACTGGTGCATGGGGCAGAACCCGTCCCACAGGATGATGTTCTTCTCTGGGCACTTGCCGGCCACGTACCTCCCCAGGTTCATGTCGGGGATGAAGATGACGTCCTTGCTCTTAAGGCCGGAAACGACGTTGACGGCGTTGGACGAGGTGCAGCAGACGTCCAGGCTGGTCTTGCAGCGGGCGGTGCTGTTCACGTAGCCCACGACCTCCGCGCCGGGATGCTTGGCCTTCAACGTCTCGATCTGCTCGGGGGTGCACATCTGCGCCATGACGCAGAACGCCTCCGGCTCGGCCATGAGGACCGTCTTGGACGGGTTGAGGATCTTGGCCGTCTCGGCCATGAATGTGACGCCGCAGAACACTATGACGTCCGCATCGGTCTTGCTGGCCTTCACGGCGAGCCCGAGGGAGTCCCCCACGAAGTCCGCCACGTCCTGGACCTCGGGACGGCAGTAGTTGTGAGCCAAGATGACCGCGTTGCGCTCTTTCCTCAGCGCGTTGATGCGGTCCACGATCTGCTCGTTGTTCATGCACTGGAATCGGCATCGTGTATAAAAACAGGGCATCTGCGACCGGAACGTCCAGCTCGGGGAGCGAACAAAATCCTTATTGGACCTCGCCGATGCCCCCCGCATGTCAGTCAAGGAATCTCTCTTCGGGGACATCGTGACCGTGAAAGGCCCCACGGACCCCGACACCAGGGATGTCACGAAAGCTCTCCAGGCGGACCAGACGAAGACCGTCGTCTTCGAGGGCCTGAACGGCGGGAAGGCCGCCGGGAACATATTCTCCACCAGGGAGAAGGTCGCCGCGGCGCTCAACATCGGGAAGGAGGACATCGTCACCCACATCATGAAGGCGGTGGAGGCCCCCAAGCCCTGCCAGACTGTCGACTCCCCCGAGTTCAAAGAGGCCCCCAGGGAGGTGGACCTCATGTCCCTGCCCATCCCCCAGTACTTCCCGGAGGACGGCGGGCGCTACATCACGTCCGGTGTCATCGTCACCGAGTTCGAGGGGAAGAAGAACGTCTCCTTCCACAGGATGATGATCATGGACCGCAACCACATCGCGGTCAGGCTGGTCCCCCGCCACCTGTTCACCATATACAACATGGCCAAGGAGCAGGGCAAGGAGCTCAACGTCTCCATATGCGTGGGGGCCAGAGCGGAGGTGCTCATCGCCGCAGCCACGCCCCTGGACTTCGGCCAGGACGAGCTGGAGGTCGCCAGCGCCATGTGCCTCATGGGCCACGGGAAGCCCCTGGAGGTCGGAAGGTGCGACAACGGCATCCTGGTCCCTTCGGACACGGACTTCGTCCTGGAAGGGAGGATCACGCTGAAGGAGACCAAGGAGGGCCCCTTCGTGGACATCACCGGGACCTACGACTTCGAGCGCCAGCAGCCCGTGATCGAGATAGACCGCGTCTGGTCCAGGAAGGACGCCATGTTCCACCTGCTCCTGCCCGGAGGCTGGGAGCACTACATGCTCATGGGCCTTCCGAGGGAGCCCATAATCTTCAAGACAGTTAGGCAGGCCGTGCCCAGGGTCAAGAACGTCAGGCTCACCGAGGGCGGATGCTGCTGGCTGAACGGCGTCGTCTCCATCAGGAAGAACAAGGAGGGCGACGGCGTCAACGCCATCATGGCGGCCTTCACCGGCCACCCTTCCATGAAGCAGGTCATCGTCGTGGACGACGACATCGACATCTTCGACGACAGGCAGGTCGAGTGGGCCGTCGCCACCAGGATGCAGGCAGACAGGATCCTCAGGATCCCCGGAGCTGCCGGATCCTCGCTGGACCCCAGCTCCCACGGCAAGACCACCTGGAAGGTCGGTTACGACGCCACCATCCCAGTTGGCGCGGACCTCTCCCTTTACAAGAAAGCGAGCCTCGAATGAGGCCGCATGCGGCCCCGTCCGCGGGGCCGCCCGTTTCCCTTTTGAAAGAAGCCTTCGGCATCCGGTGATGCCGTCATGGAAATCAGACGGCCGCCTGAGAGCAAGTCATCTGAGAGAAGCGCATCTCGTCCAGAGCATGCGCTGATGCAGAACCGATAATGTGCGCTGCCGAGCAGCTCATTCGACGGGCGAAGGGACCTTGTCGACGCCCCTCATGACGAGGGACCCCCTGTCCGTCAGGACCAGGACCTCGTCGGCATACTCCATGTAGCCGATCGTCATGATCGTGTGGACGGTCTTGGAAGCCTTGTAGTCCGCGTCTACCATCTCCTTGGTCCATCCCTCGTATCTGCGGATGTCCCTCTGGAGGTGCGACACGTACCTCTCGCCTCCATTCATCTCTTTCTCCGGCTTGGATGAGAATATCCTCAGCCTAATGTGCATCACCAAGGACATTACGGAACTCCAGTATTTAAAACAATGCGGGATTTCTCGGCGTCTGGGTCTTGTTCTTACATTGTTGAAGATTAGAGCAAATGTAGTCCGCAGGAACTTGGTTCTACCGAGCTTAAACGAGCACGCGCACCATATATACCCCCTCTCGACGTGTTGATACGCCGGCCGGGAACGGCCGTAGCGGGTGATAGAACGAACAAGACAATCGCCATCGCGTGCGTGGCCCTGATGCTATTCACGGTCACATACGTCATGATAACATCGGATGAGGAGTCGGATGCGGAGACCATCAGGATCCTAGCCGACGACTGCCTCATCGTCAACGGCGAAACCACGCATTCGGATTCCGAATTCACTAACAACCAGTACATCTACATCAAAGGAACGTGCATCGTGAACAATGCGTTCAAGAACTGCACCAAGATCAATACGGTCTACATGTCGAAGGATGTCACGACGATAGGGGACAATGCATTCATGGGCTGCACAGGACTGTACTCCATCGAAGCGCCCAACGTGGTCTCCATCGGGAAGAACGCGTTCAAGGACAGCAGCCTGAGCGTCATCTTGGCAGGCAGCTCCCTCACAACAATCGGGGAGAGCGCCTTCGAGAACACGCCCCGCCTCTACCACGTGCCCCTGAAGTCGACCTCCGTCACGGAGATCAAGGACAGGACGTTCATGAACTCCGGCCTGAAGTTCGCAGACCTCAGGTCCATCGAGACGCTGAGCTCCACGGCTTTCAGCGGCAGCTCCCTGTCCCTCCAGATGGTGAAGCCCGGGCAGACGGTCCTCGTTCCGGGAATATGCAGGCTGTACTTCGACAGCGATGAGATGTGTAGCACGAGCGGCACCATGATCAGGTACATCTACCAGTCCGGGAGCTATCTCTACATAACCTTCAACGCGCAGACCTATGTCAGCATCACCCCGGTGAACGGGGGCGACGACGTCGCTGAGCACTACTACAGCACCCCGTGCTTCCGTGCGAAGTTCATGCCGACCGGAACCACGGACTATGCGATGGATTCTAGGCTGATCGAGATACGCCTTCCCGAAGGGCTGGGCTTGGACACAGGTATAGATCTGTCCTTGAACGACCTGCCCTACACGTTGCCCGCTGCGACAGCGGGGGAACTCGCGTTCAACGGATGGAAGGCCGAAGGCATCTCCGGGTTCGTGACCGAGATAACCAGCGACATGGTCAACTCCTGGGGCGGACGCATCGTGCTGACCGCCGTGTTCGGGAAGGCGGACATGGTCATGGACCACTCGGCCATATCGGACCGCACCGACGTCTCGTCGCTGCCGACCAGGGCCGGGTTCACCTACGGGGACTGCTACAACAAGCTCTCGGATGTGGAAGGATACACGCATGTCGGATGGATGGTCGACGGCGTGTCCTACGCTCCCGACGAGGAGATAGCCGTTTTCAAATCCCATACCGCATACAGCGTGTGGGAGCCCACCAAGACATTCGCCCTCACATACCTCCAGTCGGACGGATCCGTCCTCTCAGAGACCACGATCCCGTACAACATGACGATCGAGCCCGACATGAGCCTCGATGTGACCGAGGAGATCGGAAAGAGGCACATAGGATGGTCCGAGGACGGCGTCACGGCATCGACGACGATAAGGGTCGACGAGAACATGTCGCTCAAGCCCGTCTTCGAGGACCGCGAGCTCTTCACCGTGACCGTCCTGGACCGCGGGAGCACCTTGTCCAGCACTGATGTCTACGACGGCAGGAGCTACACCTTCCTGCAGGACGATCCCTTCTCGGAGACGAAGATGTTCCTCGGATGGACCGATGGCATCATGTCCGGAACCGAGCTGACGGTGGAATCCAGCATCACCATCGAGTCCCAATGGAGGGACCGCGCCCAGTATACCGTCTCCTTCAGAGACGGCAGGACGATCATGGACACTGCCACCGCTCTCGAGGGGATCCCCTTCGAGATCGCCATCGACGACCCTTCCCAAGAGGGGAAGAGGTTCGAGGGATGGTTCTCCGAGGACGGAACGAAGCACGTCAGAGGGGACAAGTTGGATGTATCCGCCGATACGGCACTTTACACAGAGTGGTCCGACCGGCCCAAGTGCACAGTCACCGTGACCGACAGGGACACGGTCCTGGAATCGGTCGAGATCTACACCGGCGGCACCTACACGTTCTCCCACGAGGCGCCTTCCGCGGAAGGGAAGGTCTTCGTAGGCTGGAAGTGCGCCGGAGCCGCCGTCGAGTACGGACAGGAGTTCGTCATCAGCAACTCGATCGCGATTGCCTCCGAGTGGAGGCTGCCCTACACGTTCTCGATCATCTTCTCCGACGGGATCGGTGCTGACAGGGCCTTCAGCGTCAAGGAGGGGAGCTCGATTGTCATCGACTTCGCCAACCCCGTGTCTGACGACGGGATCTTCACCGGATGGAAGGGTTCCGACGGGACCGTGCGCATGTACGGAGACACAGTGACCCCTGGGAACAGTGTGACCTTCAACGCCCAGTGGCGCGAGAGGGAGGAGCACAAGGTCACCTACACTGACGACGGCTCCGAGGTCGGGACCGCGATCGCCAGAGAGGGCATCGGATTCACAGTCGAGCAGGACGTGGAGCCCAGAACCGGATACAAGCTCCTCGGATGGGCCTTCGGCGATAGGATCCTTGGCATCGGAGACTCCATGGAGGTCGAGGAAGATGTCACCCTGACCGCGTCCTGGGAAGCCCTGGACGTCTTCACGGTCAAGTACGTCGACGGCGACAGCGTCCTGGACGAGAGCACAGGATACGACGGGGACACCGTCACGATCGGCCTCGAGCATCCCGAGAAAGAGGGCTTCGTCTTCCTCACTTGGGAGATCGACGGCCTGGCCGTGTCGGACGGAACGGCCTGCACCCTCGATTCCGACATACTCGTCGAGGCTGCATGGAGGGCGCTGGACGATTTCACGGTCACGTTCATGGACGGCGGGAAGGCCATCAAGGTCGTGCCGTTCGAAGAAGGCGAGGAGCTCACAATCATGATCGACGATCCTGTCTCCGTGTCCAAGGACTTCAAGAAGTGGACCGACGGAACTGCCTCCTACCTCAAGGGAGACAGGCTGTCCCCCTCAGGGGATATCGTACTGACAGCTGTCTGGGAGGACAAGGAGGTCCATAAGGCCGTGTTCATGGACGGCGGATCCAAGGTCTATGAGGCCACGGGATACCACGGCTCCGGGTTCACGATCGAGGTGGAAGACCCCGTCCGCGAGGGAAAGGCCTTCGCCGGATGGAGCTACCAGGACGCGGTCTACTTCAACGGAAGCATCCTGACCCTAGGTGGGGATGCCACGCTGGAAGCGGTCTGGACCGACAAGGAGGTCCACACGGTCACGTACTACTCCGAAGGCAAGATCGGGGGGACCGCCAAGGTGACCGACGGGAGCGACCTGCTCCTGGACATGAAGCTGGACAGGGATGGTTACAGCTTCAAGGGATGGTCGATGACGGACGGCGGAAAGGTGTCCAAGCTCAACGGTGACACCATAAAGCCGACCGGAGACATTGCACTCTACGCCGTATGGGAGGATGCCTCCCAGCCCAGCCCCGATGGAGAGAAGGATGCAGACGATGCCGACAGAGACTCCGACACAGAATCGGACGACAGCGAGAAGGACGGCTCCGGCAACGGAGGCGGCTCCGGGTTCGCATTCGACCGTGCAACGATGGCGATCGGAGCCGGAGTGGCGGCGCTGGTCCTGTCCCTGCTGGCCGTGGCCATCAGGAGGTCCTGAACAGAACCTTAATACAGAAACCCGATTGGGGAGCCATCATGGGAGCTATACGGTTAGGCAAGAATCATCTGAGATGGTGCTACGGGTGCAACCTTCCTATAATGGAGTCCAAGGAGTGCCCGGTGTGCGGCGCCCCCACGGAGGAGATCCAACTCACTCCTCCCGGAGACGCCCGCCCAGCATTCCAGCACGACATCGACCTCATAAGGTCGACGCTCGACAGGGACTACGGGGAGGGCACCGGCCTGGCCGTGCTCCCCGACGGCCATCCCGTCATCCTGTCCAAGGCCCCGGCCCTGGACAGGATGGACGAGGTCATCGTCGACGGGGCCATCATCGGGTCCATGCGCTACGACATGGGCTCCGGATGGAAGTTCGTCGCGAGGATGCAGGGCGCATACCGCATCGGGAAGGCGTACAGCAAGGGGTACGTCCTCTGCGACCCCGGTGCGATCCCCTTCGTCAGGGAGAGCAAGAACCTGATGGCTCCCGGAGTCACCGAGGCCGACCCCGGCATCAAGGTCGGGGACGAGATCCTCATCGTCGGCCCCGGCAGGGAAGTCGTCGGCACCGGAATGGCCAGGATGACCGGCCCGGAGATGGTGGGATCCACCAAGGGCGTGGCCGTCAAGACCAGATGGTACAAGCCCGAGGAGTTCAGGGACCTGGACGCCTGCCACACATGGAAGGACGTGGTGGCAGCCAACGAGAAGATCATCCTCAAGCGCCGCGACGAGGCGGTCGGATTCATCAAGAACACGATCGAGAAGGTCGGCAAGCCGGCCATCGTCTCGTTCTCCGGCGGGAAGGACTCCCTGGCCACCCTCGTCCTCACAGTGGACGCGGGGCTGAGCCTTCCGGTGCTCTTCGTGGACACCGGCCTGGAGTTCGACGAGACCGTGCAGCATGTGCACGACATCTGCGAGCTCCACGGACTGAAGCTCATCGAGGAGAAAGCGCCGACCGACGCCTTCTTCGGGAACCTGGTCTACTTCGGGCCTCCCGCGAAGGACTTCAGGTGGTGCTGCAAGACCAACAAGCTCGGGCCCACGGTCGGAGCTATAAACAAGAACTTCCCCGACGGGGTGCTCTCGTTCATCGGCCAGAGGAAGTACGAGTCCGAGGCGCGCAACGCCAAGCCGAGGATCTGGAGCAACCCGTGGACCCCGGGACAGACCGGAGCGTCCCCCATCCAGCACTGGAGCGCCATGCATGTTTGGCTCTACCTTTTCTACAAGGAAGAACCTTTCAACGTATGGTACACGCGCGGGCTCGACCGCATCGGATGCTTCCTGTGCCCCGCCTCGGACCTTGCCGAGTTCGACGCCATCGCAGGCGTCAGCTCCAGATGGGGCCAGTGGGACGAGTATCTCACGAAGTACATGCAGGACAGGGGCCTTCCACAGGAGTGGAAGGACTTCGGCCTGTGGAGATGGAAGAACGCGCCGAAATCCATCCGCGAGGAGGTCCATCGCGTTACCGGAAAAGAAGTGACTGAATTGACGAAGCAGACGAAGGTCCCCGAGAAGGGAGCGCTGACGATGAAGGTCCAGGAGGGCTACTCCCCCTGCACGATAGGCTTCAGCATCGAGGCCGCGCTGTCCAGGCCCATCAGCCTGGAGAACGTGAAGCCATTCTGCCACGCCATCGGATGGGTAGTGGAGCTGGACCCCGACGGAGAGTACATCTCCGCCGACTACACGACGATCTACAGGGAAGGGTCGATCATATGCAAGGCGAACGTGGAGAACGACGCCAGGAACCATATCGACGAGGCTTTCCAGGTCATCGTAAGAGCTGAGCAGTGCGTCGGATGCGGGCTGTGCGCGGCGAGATGCGACCCCGGAGCCCTCTACATGGAGGACGGGAAGGTCCACATCCACGAGGACGACTGCATATTCTGCAAGGACTGCTTCGGACCGTGCCCCTCGGTCAACTTCGCAAGGGACAACGGAGAGTTCGAACAATGATCCAATACGACATCGACCCGGACGACCTGGCGGTCGCCATGGAGAAGGACCCCGCCATCGTGAACGAGGAGGACGCCCGCAGGTTCCACACCGGGCTGCAGGCCGTCTCCATGTACCGCCTCAGCCACAAGCTGTGGAACGAGGGCAAGAAGCTGGAGGCGAGGGAGGTCAACGCCCTGGCGCACCAGCTCACCGGCTGCGACATCCACCCCGGAGCGCAGATCGGCAAGAGGTTCTTCATCGACCACGCCACAGGAGTGGTCATCGGCGAGACGGCCATCGTCGGAGAGAACGTGTCCATCTACCAGGGGGTCACCCTGGGAGGAGTGTCCTTCAACAAGGGCAAGAGGCACCCGACCATCGGCAACCACGTGGTCATCGGATGCAACGCGTCCGTCCTGGGCAACATCACCATCGGGAACAACGTCCGCATCGGAGCGGGATCCGTCGTGCTCAAGGACGTCCCCGACGACTGCACCGTGGTCGGAGTCCCCGGCAAGATCGTCAGGAAGGCCGGTCTCAAGACATGCGACTGCGACCTGATGCACAACGAGCTCCCGGACCCCGTCAGGGACACCATCGCCTCCATGGAGTGCGAGATCGAGATGCTCCGCGCCAAGGTCGCCGCCCTCCAGAAGCGCCTGGACTCCCAGTGAGCTTTTTCTCCCGGCGGGGGCTCCCGCCGGGCCTTCTGGCACGCGCTATATTATTATAAGTAAGAGCGCTCATCGCGGAGCGATGACGCTCAGGATCCACAACACCCTCACCAACTCGGATGAGGAATTCAAGCCCATAGAGCCCGGAAAAGTCAGGATGTACGTCTGCGGGGTCACCGTCTACGACGACATCCACATGGGCCACGCGCGCAGCATGATCGTCTTCGACATGGTCGCCCGCTACCTCAGGTACTCGGGATACGAGGTCACCCACGTCACCAACTTCACGGACGTGGACGACAAGATCATAATCCGCGCGGAGAAGGAGGGCGTCACACCCCTGGAGCTCTCGTCCAGGTACATCGACCGCTACTACGAGGACGCTGCGAAGCTCGGCATCAACCGCGCCGACTTCTATCCCAAGGCGAGCGAGTGCATCGGCGACATCATCGCCATGGTCCAGAAGATCATCGACAACGGCTACGCCTATGCCGCAGAGGACGGCAGCGTCTACTTCGACGTCAACAAGGTGAAGGACTACGGAAGGCTCACCAACCAGACCATCGACTCCCTCCGCTCGTCCGGAAGGATCGCCGCGGACCCCTACAAGAGGGACCCGCTGGACTTCGCCGTCTGGAAGGCCGCCAAGCCCGGAGAGATCTCATGGGACTCCCCCTGGGGCAAGGGCAGGCCAGGATGGCACATCGAGTGCTCCGCCATGATCTACAGGTACCTGGGCGAGCAGATCGACATCCACGGAGGAGGGAACGACCTGATCTTCCCCCACCACGAGAACGAGATCCTCCAGACCGAAGCGGTCACCGGCCAGCCCCTGGCGAACTACTGGATGCACAACGGGATGCTCCAGGTCAAGGGCCACGGCATGAGCAAGGAGGAGAAGATGTCCAAGTCCCTGGGGAACTTCTTCACCGTCAAGGACGTCCTTGCCAAGTACTCCACCGAGACGGTCAGGTTCTACTTCCTGAACACCGGCTACATGAGCCCCCTCGTCTACGGCGAGGACATGATCATGGAAGCCGAAGCGGCCCTCGGGAAGATCGTCAACAACTACCGCGAGCTCCAGTCATACATCCGCACCGCCCCCGAGGGGGCCTGCGACGATGCTCTGATCGAGGGCTACAGGAGCAGCTTCAAGGAGGCCATGGACTCCAACTTCAACACCCGCGAGGCCATAGCCGTGCTCTTCGAGATGGCCAAGGACTCCAACATATCCATGGCTGCGAAATCCATGACCGTCTCCACCGCCGAGGCCCAGATCTCCCTGATGAGGGAGTTCGACGGCATCCTCGGCATCCTGCCCAAGGACGAGGAGACCGGAGAGGAGCTGGACGCTGTCATGTCCATCCTCATCGACCTGCGCCAGGAGCTCAGGAAGCGCAAGATGTACGACCTCGCGGATGTGATCCGCGACCGTGTCAAGGAAGCGGGATTCTCGCTCGAGGACTCTTCAGAGGGTGCCAAATGGAAGAGGATCTGAGGCGCCTGGCGCTCCTCAGGCTGGGCGGCCCTGCCGCCTTCGCCGACGGCACCAGGCTCCCGGTGATGCTGGCGCACTCCGTGGCCGCCACAGGCTCCGTCATCGTGTCCTTCAAAGGGCACAGGGTCCTGATGGACGTCTCCGATTCGGAGCCCGAGTTCGAGCTCTCGAAGAACGATGAAGGCGGTTATGAGGTCAAGCGCCACGGGTCCAGGTTCATCCGTTCCGTGAAGGTCGAGCCCGTCATCTCGTTCTCCACGGAGAACGTCCGCGTGCTCATCGAGCCCGACCCGGAGGATGCCCGCGCCGTCGTCTTCGTCAACGGCTGCATCGATGCCGGTTCCCTAGCCGGAATCCGCTCGTACAGCGACATCTACAGGATCGCCGGCATAGAGGTCGTCGCCGATGACGTCATGGCCGCTGCTGGCGCCGTGAAGGCTCTGAAAGAAGCATTCCCTGATGCCCGCATAGCTTCCAGGACAGAGATCCGCTCGCCCGAGGATGCCAAGGCCCTGGCCGATGCCGGCGCGGACTCGATAGAGATAGATCTTGTTACATCGGACGACAGGTACGACCCCGAATCCAGGCTGGAGCTCCTTAAGGATGCTTCCGAGCTCATCGGCAAGGGAAGGATCTCCGCCCGCATCTCCATCGGCCTTGGAGAGTCCCTGGCCGACCTGGACATACTCATGGAGTCCCTCTGCAGGAGGGGCGTCGTCCCCGAGCTGACCGTCGAGGACCGCACCGTGAAGGTCCACCCCGACAGGCTCAACACCCTCTACGACCTCAGGGAGACCAGGATGAGAAGGCACGGGCTGTCGGAGACGGGCGCCTCAGAATCTTGACTGCTGCATTTGGCTAGATGAAAAAGCGCTCCGAGCAAAGATGCCCGGATAATGAGTTTACAGTACTAAGGCAGAGCCCAGCACTACGTGCGGGCGTCCCTCGTCCTGTTCGATCCTGCATTCTACGCCGTAGATCCTGCGGATGGTTTCCTCTGTCATCACGGAGTTAGGTTCGCCCATCGCAGTGATGGTTCCCCCTTCCATGACGATGATCTTATGTGCGTACTTCGCCGCGATGTTCAGATCGTGCGAGATCATCAGGATGATCATGTCCTTCTCGATGGCTATGCCCCTCAGGAGCTCCGAGACGTATACCTGATGCTTAACATCAAGGTTGGCGGTCGGTTCATCGAGCATGAGCATCTCGGGCTCCTGCACGAGTCCGCGACATATAGCGACCTTTTGGTGCTGTCCGGCGGATAGTTCGTTGAAGCCTCTGAACGCGAGGTCCTGTATGCCCATCATCTTCATAGCACGGTTCGCAATGTCGATGTCTGCCTGCGTTGTCCTCCAACGCCCCTTGTTCTGCCTTCCCAGAAGGATAGCATCGAGCACTGGCATGGAGAACACATCCTGGGACGCCACAGGGACACATCCGATG
>CAVCVB010000043.1:0-13137 GCA_963605395.1 Firmicutes bacterium CAG:194 | reverse complement strand
TCCCTGTCCGTCGACAGTGACCTTGACGCCGGTGTTGACGGTCAGGGTGGCTCCGGCGCTCACGGTGAAAGTGGCTCCGTTCTTGATGTTCATGTCGCCGTTGACCTCGGCGATGACGCCTGCAGCGACGTCCTGGTCCTCGCTGACGTCACCGCTGTAATAAGCGATGTCCGCCGCATCAGAATCGGCGGGCAGTGCTACGGCGAAGGCGCATACGACCATCGCGAGTACAGCAGCGAGGGCGAGGCATTTGCCTCTGTTGGCTTTCGTTCCAGCTGTAATCATGTATACATCTCCTTCAAATCTTTCTAGGTCCTTCAAAACCGTTCTTAGTTCTGAAAAGCACATAATCCGTACAGGATAGTCTGCAGATCTCGGAAATCCACAGGACCTCACCCATCTTCAGACGATCCTCGGAATATGGCTCTGGATCTTGGCGAATCCAGGATAACATCATCCTGTCGGTCCGGATTTTAAATATTTTGTAAATTCATCACGTCCGATGGTCACTGAATCTGTTGTGTTTAAATACTTGATTGAATCGCCAGCGCAATCCTGATACACAGATGGGGCCTCCTAAGGGCTCTCTGGCATCGGTACACGATCAGCCCCTCGGTCGGACCGGCCCCGAGCATGTCTGACACCAGGCGGATGTCCAAGGCGATCTTCGTCAGATGGCTCCATCCGTCCCCTTCGACCATCTCGGTGTTGCTCAGCGAAGCCAGAATACTCTCAGGCGGCGTCAGCCTGATGCTGCTCGGCCATATGGCCCTGGCCTCTCTGCGGGCCGAGTTCGATGATTCCGTCGCAGAAGGTTCCTGAACGACTGAACGATCGTCGCAGGACCTTGTTCAGAACGCAGTGAGAATGACGTTCACCGCGCTTCCGAGGGCTATCGCAGCACAGATGGAGACGGCGCTCACGGCGACGGTCTCCTTCCAGCCGATCTCCTTCCACATCGTCACAAGAGTGGCGAGGCAGGGCATGTAAACAGCCATCACCACTCCGAACACCACGAACTGCTCGGGCGTCAGGAACTCGGACAGCGCCACGCCTCCCGCGAGGATCTGCAGCATCCCGAGGGCCATCTCCTTCCTGAGCACTCCGACGATGAACGATATGGCGCACGCTGCGGGCAGGCCCAGCAGCCCGGTGGTTATGGGGGACAGCGGGTCCACGACCGCGTTCAGGAGGTCGAAGGTCAGCAGGAGCTCGATGACGATCGAGCCGACGATCAGCAGGGGGAAGGCCACGGTGAAGAAGTCCTTGGTCCTGGTCCATGTCTTGAACAGCACGTTCTTGGCCGACGGCAGCTGCAGGTCGGGTATCTCCATGGCGAGGTTGCTGGGCTCGTACTTCAGGAACCTGTTCAGCAGGACCCCCATGAGCATTCCGAGCAGCGCGAGCATCACCAGGATGCCGAACGCGTAGAGGATGCCGGAGTAGTGCCCTGTCGCTCCCATGATTATGGCCATCTGCGCCGAGCAGGGCACGGCCATGACAATCATCGACGACAGGATGATCTTCTCCCTGCGGGAGCGGATGGTCCTGACGGCCATTATCGCGGGCACGTTGCATCCGAGGCCCACCATCATGGGGATGAAGGACCCGCCGTGCAGTCCGAAGTGGTGCATGGTGCGGTCCAGCAGGACCACTGCGCGCGGCAGGTACCCGGAGTCCTCCAGGACTCCCAGCGCCAGGTAGAACACCATGATGTACGGGATGACCACGCCAAGGATGGCCCTGAAGCTGCCGTCGATTCCCGTGAACACGGAGGTCCAGAAATCCCCGCCTATGGACTCGCCGATCCTGATTATCGCATCGCCGATGACCGCGTCGTAGGCGGAGCTCACAAGGCCGTCTATCCATGACCCCCCGATGACTATGACCCCCAACAGCAGCAGGCAGACGCCTGCGAGGATGGGGATCCCTGTGATCGGGGTGAGGGTGAGGTCCGATATCCTCTCGGACAGCGTGGGGGCGTGGTCGCTCTTCCCCACGACCTCGGACACTATGCGATCGGCCATGCCGAAGCGCGCCGTCGCTATCCCGACAGCGATGTCGGACCCGTTGTGCTCCGAGAACAGGCCCTTGATTATCCCGACGGTGCGGGCCATGCTCTCATCCAGCAGTCCGGTGAACTCGGGCACGCCGGAAAGCGCCTTGACTGCGATGCACCTGGGCTCGAGCTTCTGCTCGCCCATTCCGTCCACGAGGGCAGATATGGCTTTCTCTATGTCCTCTCCGTAGTCAACGGACAGTGCAGAGGCTTTCGCCTTGCCCTCGCAGATCGCATCCGCCAGGGCATCGACCCCTTCGGATGTCTTTGACGACACGGCCATCACGGGGATGCCGAGGATGGAGGACAGCTTGCCGGTGTCGATGGAGAAGCGCTTGCGGGACTCATCTATCTTGGTCAGCGCCAGGATGGCCGGCACGCGGAGCTCTATGACCTCCAGGCAGAGGGCGATGCCTCCGGAGAGGTCGGTGGAGTCGACGACCACCACGATGGAGTCGTCACGGCCGGACACGAGGTCGTTGACGACCACCTTCTCGTCTTCGGAGTCCCCGGACAGTGCATACGTGCCCGGAAGGTCGTGCACGATGACGGTGGTCCCGTTGCGGACCACCGCGCCCTCTTTGAACTCGACGGTGGTCCCCGGATAGTTGGAAGCGATGACCCCTACTCCGGTCAGTCGCGTGAAAAGCGATGATTTGCCTGCATTGGGCTGCCCGACAAGGGCCGCATGAACCGTCCTGTCAGTCAATTCAAAAGCCTCATTCCGCCGACGTGTCGCGGTCGACGTATATGTGGGACGACATCAGGAAGTCCAGCGCCATGGAGGAGTTGCTCAGCTTGATGACGCGGGGCCCTCCGTCGGACAGGATGGTCTCGATGGAGACCTCCCTTCCGGGGACGAATCCCATGGAGATGAGCTTCTTCACTTCCTCGGTGTCCTCCGATGCGATATGGGAGATCCTGCCCTTCTCTCCCTGGGCCATGCGGTTCAGGGGGACGATGTTCATCAGGCCGTCGGATGCCGCCTTGCAGGGCTTTATGCAGCTCTGGCAGTCGGAGTCCACCGGCGTCCCCATCATGTGGCAGATCTTGATGGCGGACTCGTCGGAGATCGCATGCTCCATCTTGCATGCCTCCTCGTGGGCGGTCTTGTGGTCGATGTTGAGGTAGTCGGTCAGGAACCTCTCGAGGACGTGGTGCCTCTTGCGGAGCTGCCTGGCGTAGACGAGCCCTTTCTCGGTGAGGGACACTCCCCTGTACTTCTCGTAGTCGACAAGGCCTTCCTTCGCAAGGACTTTGATCATCTCGCTGACGCTGGCAGGCGAGACTCCCATGTAGGAGGCGAGCTCTGTCGTCTTGGCGACGCCGTCACCTTCTGTCAGTCTGAGAATGTTGATGAGGTAGTCCTCGCGGTTTCCGGTCGTCATCGCTCCGAGGATGCTATCTTGGTTTATTAGGAATTCGGTTATCCTAACAGTAGAAAACGAAACGTCTGGGTGCGGACGGACCGCCCCCGGACGGAACGGGTTTGGAGGGGGCGGTGCCCCCTCATGGAGGGTCACTCCTCCTTCTTCTTGATCTCTTCTTTCTGCTCTTTGAGCTCGGCGATCTTCTGCTCGGACTCTTTGATCCTGTCCATCTCGTAGGAGATCTCGGCGCTGTTGGCGTCCTTGCCGTCCTTCAGAGCGGCGACGACCTTCTTCCCGATCTGGGCGGTGAGGTCGTCGATGTTCCTATCCTCTTTGCGGATGTCGGCATCGATCTTCTCCTTGTCGATGGCGTTTCCGAGCCTCTCGTCGGCGCTCTTCACAGAGTCCTTGACCTTGTCCATGAACCCCATCGGAATCACTCCACCAGCTTGTGGTAGCTGTATGCGGGCTCGCCTGCGTTGAAGCAGTACTGGATGGTGGCGAACTGCTTCTTGAAGTCCTTGACGTCCTCCTTCACCTTGGCAGGGTCCTCCTTCTTGACGACGACCCTGGCGATGAACTCGGCCACCTGCTTCATCTCGCTCTCCTTCATGCCCAGACGGGTCATCTCCTGGGAACCGAGCCTGAGGCCGGAGGGCCTGACGGCGCTGGTGTCCTGGGGGAGCATGTTCTTGTTGCAGATGATGTTGGCATCCTCGAGCAGCTTGGCGCAGTCCTTTCCTCCGCCGAACTGGGAGACGTCCACCGCGATCGCATGGGACCTGGTGAATCCCTGCTTCTCGCAGAGCACCGGGACTCCGAGCTCGTACAGGGCCTGTCCGAGGGCGCGGGAGTTCTTGCATGCCTGCGCCGCGTACTCCTTGCCGAAGACGTCCATCTCGGCCAGGGTGATGCCGAGGGCGGCCATCGCGTGGAGGTGGTGGCTGCTGGTGACTCCGGGGAAGACCGCTTTCTGCAGGGCCTTCTCCTGCTCCTCGGTGAGGTTCTGCCCCAGGAGCATTCCGTGGTTGGGCCCGGGGAAGGTCTTGTGCGTGGAGGAGGACACGATGTTCACTCCCTCCCTGAGGGGGTCGTGGAACTGCCCTCCGGCGATGAGGCCGAGGACGTGGGCGCAATCCTCCCAGACGAGGCATCCGACCTCGTTGAACGTGTCCTGCAGCTCTTTGAGCGGCGGGGGGAACAGGAATACGGACAGTCCGAACTGTGCGATCTTGGGCTTGACCTCCTTCAGGAGCTTGATGGTGCCGTCCACGTCCAGATTCATGTCCTCGACGTCGAAGGGGTAGTTGACGGAGTTCACAGACCTCTGTCCGAAGGCTCCGAACTCGCATGTGGAGATGTGGGCTCCCTGGGCAAGGGCGCAGGTGGTGATCGTGTCGCCGGGGTTGGCGAACGCGAAGAGGACGGCCATGTTGGCGACGGTCCCGGAGATGGGCCTGACGTCGGCGAAGTCGGCGTTGAACACCTTTTTAGCGAGCTCGATGGCTTTGAGCTCCACCTGGTCGACGTAGATGTTACCCTGGTAGTAGCGCTTGCCGGGAAGCCCCTCGGCGTACCTGTCGGCGAAGTCGGAGATGAGCATCTCCTTGGCGAGAGGGCTCATGAGGTTCTCGGACGCGATCATGGGGATGCACTCCTCGAACCACTTGTTGTGAGCCATCACCTTCTCTCTGATGAACTTGGCATCTTCAGCAGTCATGTGGACTGCCCATGGTCTAGGTTGGATATAAGAGGTCGGTGCTCGCGGGGCTCTGCGCCCGAACCTCCTGCATCCTATGTCCGTCATGCATCCTGCATGCCGTTTCGTCAGGATTATATAGTGCTTAGTGTTAGCACGTAGCACGGTGAAAGACATGTTCGGCAAGAACATCAGGATCGAGAGGATATTCGACAGGAACAGCGGGAACGCGGTCATAGTGCCCATGGACCACGGGATCAGCGTGGGCCCCATACCCGGGCTCATAGACATGAAGCAGACCGTCAGCGACGTGGTCGAAGGCGGAGCCACGGCGGTCCTGATGCACAAGGGGATCGTCCCCCAGGGCCACAGGACGTCCGGGCACGATGTCGGACTGATCCTGCATCTGTCCGCATCCACGGACATAGGGGTCAACTCCAACAACAAGGTCCTTGTCGCCACAGTGGACGAGGCTCTCAAGATGGGCGCCGATGCGGTCTCCATGCACATCAACGTCGGAGCGGAGGCGGAGCCCAAGATGCTGGAAGATCTTGGAATGGTGTCCAGGCAGTGCACCGAATGGGGCATGCCGCTCATCGTCATGGCCTACCCCCGCGGCCCGAAGATAACTGACTCCTTCGACCCGACCGCCATCGCCCACGCGGCGCGTGTTGCCATGGAGCTGGGCGCGGACGTGGTCAAGTGCAGCTACACCGGCGACATCGACTCCTTCAGAGAGGTCGTCAAGGGCACGATGGTCCCCGTGGTCATCGCCGGAGGCCCCAAGGTCAACAGCGACATCGAGCTGCTGACCATGGTCCACGACTCCCTCGAGGCCGGAGGCCGCGGAGTCTCGATCGGAAGGAACATCTTCCAGCACAGGGACATCAGGGGCATGATGTCCGCTGTGTCGGACATAGTGCTCCACGGCGCCTCCGTCGAAGAGGCGGCGAAGCACCTCAGGTGAAAAGGGGCGGCCAGGCGGGCGCCGTCCCGCCACCTCCCTACCATTTTTCAAGTAATTACCGCCTTTTTTAACTGAAATTCGGTAATGCGGTGACAGGAAAGTGCACCCATGGATTTCGACAAGGCGCTCGATGACATCAGGAACGGCAGGCCGATTCTGGTCTATGACTTCGACGACAGGGAGAGGGAGTCCGACCTGACGGTCGCCTCGCAGTTCGTCACGCCCGAGATCCTCAGGATGATGAGGCACGAGGCCGGCGGGCTGGTGTGCACCACCACTCCGTACAGGAAGGCCAAGGAGCTCGGGCTCCCGTTCATGTCCGACGTCTACTGGGACGACCGCGAGAGGTACCCTGTCCTGGGAGCGATGGCCCCCAACGACATCCCCTACGACGGCACCAAATCATCTTTCGGGATAACGATCAACCACCGCGACACCTACACCGGGATAACCGACCACGACAGGGCCCTGACCATCACGGCCTACGTGGACACGATCTTCCAGGACCTTCCCGTCGCGGAGATATCCAAGGAGCTGGGAGAGCGCTTCCGCGCTCCCGGCCACGTCCATCTCCTGAACACCTCGGAGAGGATCCTCAAGACACGCCACGGCCACACCGAGCTGTGCACCGCCATGATGTACATGGCAGGGGTGAAGCCTTCCGCCACCATCTGCGAGATGATGGGGGACGATGGCGGATCCATGTGCAAGTCCGATGTCGCTTCGTTCGCGTCCGCCAAGGGCATCGCCATGGTCGAGGGCCAGGAGGTCATCGACCGCTGGAACGCGTACCTCGAGAAGACCGGCCTGGAGCTCTGAGCCCATGGCCCGCGTCATGGCCTCCGGAGTGTTCGACATCATCCATCCCGGCCACATCTCGTACCTGGAGCAGGCCCGCTCGTACGGGGACGAGCTCGTGGTGGTCATAGCCAACGACGACACCGTCCGCAGGAGCAAGCACGAGCCCGTGACCCCCGAGGACATGAGGGCCAGGATCGTCGGGGCGCTCAAGCCCGTGGACAAGGCCATCGTCGGCGGCCGCGGGGACATACTCGACACGGTCAGGTACGTCAGGCCCGACGTGATCGTCCTGGGATACGACCAGAAGTTCAAGGAGGACGACCTCCGCGCCAAGCTGGAGGATGCAGGCCTCGGAGGGATAAAGGTTGTCAGGGCCACGGAATGCGCCGAGGACCTGAACGCCACCCGCAGGATAATCGCCCGCATAAGGGAGATGGGGGCATCCCAATGAAGAAGATCGGAATAGCGGACACAACGTTCGCAAGGTACGACATGGGCCGTTCGGCCATAGACCAGCTGCAGAGGACAGGCACCGGGTTCACGATCGTCAGGTACACCGTGCCCGGCGTCAAGGACCTGCCTGTCGCGTCCAAGAAGCTCATCGAGGAGCAGGGGTGCGACCTGGTCATGGCCCTGGGCATGCCCGGGCCCATGCAGAAGGACAAGATGTGCGCACACGAGGCCTCCACGGGGCTCATACGCGCGCAGCTGATGACGAACAAACACATTATCGAGGTCTTCGTCCACGAGGACGAGGCCAAGGACGAGGCCGAGCTCGCCTTCCTTGCGGACAGCAGGGCCAGGGAGCACGCGGTCAACGCCTACGACCTGCTCTTCCGTCCGGAGAGCCTTACCAGGAGGGCCGGCACCGGCCTCAGGCAGGGATTCGCGGACAAGGGCCCGGTCAGGCAGACAAGGTGAGAAAGATGGAAGCATACAGGATTGGAATGGTCGTGGCGGAGTTCAACTACGAGGTCACGTCGCTGATGATGGAGAGGGCCAAGGCCGAGGCGGATTTCCTCGGAGTGGAGATCACGAGGATCGTCAAGGTCCCCGGGGTCTTCGAGGTGCCCTATGCGGTCAAGAGGGTCCTCGAGGACGACGATGTCGATGCCGTCGTCACCCTCGGAGCGGTCATCACCGGAGAGACCAAGCACGACGAGGTCGTCGTGGCGCAGGCCTCGAGGAAGATCATGGACCTGGGCCTCGAGTACGACAAGCCCGTCGGATTCGGCATAACCGGGCCCGGCATGACCGAGCTCCAGGCAATGGACAGGATCGAGAAGGGCCGCGAGGTCATCGACGCTGTCGTCAAGATGCTCCAGAGGTTCTGAAGCCGCAAACATCGGAGGGGGAGACCCCTCCTTTTCCAGAAACCGATATCTTCTGCTCTGCCGGGGCTCACATCCTGGTGACGAACCCGTCGTTTATGTTGGCGCGGACCACTCTGACCACGCTGGAAAGGGCCACTCCGGTCTTGATCGAGATGCTGACGCATCCCTCGCCGGCGATGTACATGTCTATTATGGCCTTCTCCGTCCCGTCCATGTCGAGGTTGGTGGGCCTCGTGCGCCCCTTGTACCCTTCCGACTTCCATGAGCGTGTCTTGCATGACGGGCATCTGAGCGGCACCTGAGATGTCCTGGAGAACCATTCGTGGCCGCATACCGCGCAATTGTTGACGACAGGCTCGCCCTGCCAGTGGTACGTCCCGCACCCCGGGCACCTGACCGGGTTGGCAGAATGGCTGTACCATGTGTGATGGCAGCGTCCGCAGGTCTTGATCCTGTCGCGGAACGCAGGGAGGTCGTGGATATCAGTTGGCATATACATCCAACATAATTTCTGATATTTAAATTCTTACAGATTTTTTCTCCGAACCCCGGTTCATTCGCAGCATTTTCTTGCTTTCATTCTAAGGATTAGATATCTTATGCCATAATTTCCGCATGACTGGAAATCAAGTCATGAACGGAGAACAAGACCTGGATGAGATGAACGAATGGCTGGAAAGCCTCGAGCAGATGGGGAGGAAGGATGGCACTATCCGGACCCATTGCAACAATGTGCGGCAATGCCTCAAAGAGCTGCGCAGGGCAGGGAGGTCTTGCCGCGCCGAGGACATATCGAAGGACGACATGCTCTTCCTCTGGTCCGCCCTTAAGGTGAAGGAGGAGGTAAAGCGCAGCTATCTGAGGAGCCTGTCCCAGATGGTCTGCTACCATACCGGCCGCAACGTCCTGAAGAACGCCAACATCCTCTACAACAGGGAGATCAGGTACCGCACGTACATCGACGACACGAAGTTCAAGGCCGCCTACAGGCAGGCCGACGAGCGCGAGAGGGTCATCCTGTGCCTCGGAGCATACATGGGGCTCCGGCGCAACGAGATGTCGCTGATAAAGGACACGGATTTTGTCAACGGGATGCTGATCGTCCATGGAAAGGGCCATGGCGAGGACGGTCTGGTGGCAAGGGTGAGCGTTCCTGAGCCTGTGGTGGACGCGATACAGGCCTACAGGAAGTCTACGATGAAGAGCGGAGTGCGCATCGATGACAGCCTGCTGCAGTGCAGGGACCATAAGAGGAGGCTGCACTCCATGGAGCCGTCCCGGATATCCGACACGATGCACGAGCTCGGCAAGCGCTGCGGGTTCGAGCTCACCACGCATTCCCTGCGGAGATATTTCGCTACCACGTTGTATTATAAGACCGGAGTCGACCTGCAGACGCTGAAGAACATGCTGCGCCACGCAGACGTCAGCACCACCCTGAAGTGCTACGTGGACAACTCCGCGACCAGGAGCGACGAGGCGAGCAAGGCCCTTTCGGAGTACCTTGAGAAGATGACCGCCGAGAGCAGGAACTGACCGTTAGGGCCTCCGCCCGCGCCGGCGGACGGAGGTCCTTCATCAGGCGAGATGCCTGTTCATGAATCCCTCGAGCTTGTCGTAGGCTTCCTCGAGGTACTCCATCTGGGGCAGCGTTATGGTCCTGAAGTGGCCGGACCCGAACTCGGGGTCGAACCCGGAGCCGTGGACCATGACGAGCCCTTCTTCCTTGATCAGGTCGAGGACGAAGTCCTTGTCGTTCTTCCAGGGGGTGCCCTTGAGGTCGACCTTGGGGAACATGTAGAAGGCTCCCTTTGCGCGGTTGGTGCTGATGTGGGGGATCTCGTTCAGCCTGTTGTAGGAGAACTCGGACCTCTCCCTGAGCTTCCTGTTCAGGTCCTCTATGTAGCCCTGAGGCCCCTGGAGGGACGCTTTGGCCGCTGCCTGGCAGGGCACGTTGGCGCAGATCCTCGCACGGAACTGCTTCATCATCCCTTCCCTGACCTCGTCCATCAGGCCGTACTTGTCCATGAAGTAGCAGTAGCCCATCCTCCAGCCGGGCATCAGGTTCACCTTGGAGAACCCGTTGAATATGACGCGGGGAACATCGTCGGACAGCCTGGACGCGGAGTAGAACTCCCCTTCCATGATGATCTTGTCGTAGATCTCGTCCGATATCAGGGGGATGTCGTACTCAGCCGCGACGTCTCCGATCTCGGTGATGGATTTCCTGTCGTACACCGCTCCCGTGGGGTTGTTGGGGTTGATCACGACCAGCGCCTTCGTCCTGTTGGTGATGCGCTTCCTGATCATGTCTATGTCGGGCCTCCAGTCCTCCTCCTCGATCTGGCGGTAGGAGACGGTGCGGCCCTCGTAGAAGCCGATGTACTGCGCGTAGGACGGGTATCCGGGCCCCGGGACGAGGATCTCGTCTCCCGGCTCCACCAGGGTGCCCATCATGATGTTGATGCACTCGCTCACTCCGGATGTGACGTACACGTCCTTGGGGGTGATGGTGACGCCGTGCTTCTCCTTCTCCCTCTGCACGATTGCCTCGCGGAGGTCCAGGTTGCCCTGGGAGTCGCCGTAGCCGTTGTCGGTCTCGTCGACCGCAGCACGGAGCGTCGCCTTGAAGTACTCGGGGGTCTCGAAGTCCCACTTGTTGGGGTCGCCTATGTTGAAGTTGAGCATCTTCAAGCCTGTTTTGGCGGCCTCGGCGGCGGGCACGGTGACCTCGCGTATCGCGTAGTTCATTCCCATCGACCTTCTGGATGCCTTGATCTTCGTTTTCATAAGCAATCGGATGTCCAGCGACGATTATCTATATAAACGATGGTCAAAGCCGAGGCTGTTCCGAAGGCCTTCTGACATCCGATAAGCCATGATAACTGCCCCGGCAAAAGGGTTATACCAGTTATACCATACAATAATCAAATATGGTATAACTGAGGGGGCCGGGCATGCAGGAGTCGGAGCGCATCGGGGAACTGGAAGATCGGATAGCAGCATTGCCGAAAGGCTCGGTATCCAGGAAGACCGTCAAGGGGAAGGCCTACCACTATCGCCGTTGGCACGAGGGTGGCAAGCTGAAGGAGAAGTTCGTCCCCGAATCCGAGCTCCGCGAGGTCTTGGAAGGGATAGCGGTCAGGAAGGGGCTGGAGGCAGAGCTCGCCGAGCTCAAGAGACCCCGGGATCCGGAGCCCTCGGAGTTCAGGATGGCTGTCTATCGCGGAGAATCCCTCCTGAAGTTGTCCGCATCCGTCGCCGGGCTCAGGAAGCGCGACTGCTTCGAAGACTTGGCGAGATATCTGGAAGCTCCTCCGTCAGGCCGTGTGCTCGTCCTCTCCGGGCTCCGCCGGACGGGGAAGACCACCTTGATGCGCCAGGCCATGGCATCCATGGGCCGGGAGGAGCTGTCCAAGGCCGCATTCATCCAGGCCTCGTCGGGCGACACGATGGCCGATGCAAAGCACGACCTGGACATCCTCATGGCCGAAGGGGCCGAGACGGTTTTCATCGACGAGGCCACGGCCATCGAGGGCTTCATCGACGGCGCCTCTCTGTTCTCGGACATATACGCCTCGATGGGAGTGAGGATCGTCCTCTCGGGGACCGATTCCCTCGGGTTCGCCTTCGCCGAGGACGAGCAGCTCTATGACCGCTGCATCATGGTCCGCACCACCTTCATACCCTACCGCGAGTTCGAAAGGGTCCTGGGGGTCAGGGGGATAGATGAGTACATCCGCTACGGAGGCACCATGTGCATGAGCGGGACCCGCTACAACAGGTCCCCTTTCGGAGCCAAGGAGTCTGCCGATGCGTATGTGGACTCGGCCATAGCCTGCAACATACAGCATTCCCTTCGCGAATACAGGCACGGGGACCATTTCGATCACCTCAGAGATCTGTATGACCGCAACGAGCTCACTAGCGTGATCAACAGAGTGGTGGAGGACATGAACCACAGGTTCGCATTGGATGTTCTCACAAGGGACTTCGAATCCCATGACCTCGGGATATCCGCCTCCAACATGCTTCGCGACCGGGAGCATCCCACAGACGCCCTCTATGCCGTGGACCGTGCCGCGGTCACCGAAAGGCTCCGCAGGATGCTGGAGGTCCTCGACAGCGACGAGAGGGCCTGCGAGCTGACCGATGCCCATGTCGGCGAGATAAGGGAGTACCTGGGGCTCCTGGACCTCGTCAAGAGCGTCGACGTCGTCCGCCTGCCTTTCACCGACCAGAAGCTGGAGAGGACGCTCATCACCCAGCCCGGGCTGAGATACTCCCAGGCAGAGGCGCTGATAAGGAGCCTGATGGACGACTCTTCATTCGCTGACCTCTCCCTGGAGGAGCGCAGGCGCATAACCGGCCGCATCCTCGATGAGGTCAGGGGCAGGATGATGGAGGACATAGTCCTCTTGGAGACCATGTCCGCTCATCCGGAGAAGGAGGTGTTCGTAGCCAGGTTCGCGGTCGGCGAGTTCGACATGGTCGTGTTCGATCCGGAGTCGGGGACATGCGAGGCATACGAGGTGAAGCACAGTGCCGAGATGGCGAAGGCTCAGCGCAGGCACCTCGACGATGCGGAGAAGATATCCCTGACGGAGCACCGCTACGGCCCCGTCAGAGGGAAGTACGTTATCTATCGCGGGGAGGACGCGGCCGCAGACGGCATTTGGTACCTCAATGTCGAGAGGTACCTGACGGGCATCGCCGGCCGGCCCCCGGAAGAGCGGTGACGTCTTGTTTATGGCTCTTCACAAGATTGTGTACTAAACACACAGTCGCTCTTTCGATTCTAGGAAGTGTTCTAGTTACTCGTTCAAGAAGACCGTGTTTAGCACAGTCTATCTCAGTTCTTCAAGCCGGTGATCGGCAGCACATAGACTCCGTCCTCGCGCCGATAA
>CAVCVB010000042.1:0-13678 GCA_963605395.1 Firmicutes bacterium CAG:194 | reverse complement strand
AGGCCTTCTCGGTGAGGATGCGGACGATCTCGTCCCCGAGCTCGTCCTTGCGGATGATGTAGTACTCCAGGTGGATGAACCTCTTCGCGGACTTCAGGTCCTCGATGAGGGCGGCGAACTTGTCGTTCCCGTCGGTGAACAGGTCGACCTCGTTGTCCTTGCTGTAGAAGTAAGCGCCGGAGGCCGCCAGCCCCCTGGCGGTAGCGGCGTCCCGGAACCCTTCCGAGGCATCCTCCGCGATGGCCGACATCGATGCGTCCTTGAGCATCCCGATCTCGGTGTCCCCCACCCTCTTCGGGCGGAAGGCGAAATTGGAGTAGAACGTCTGGCCGAAGACCAGGTACAGCACGAATCCCAGGACCGGGAACACGACCATGATCACCAGCCACAGCATGACCCTGTGCGGGTCCCCCCTTTCGAGGAAGAGCATCGACAGGAGCAGGACCAGGTTCAGGATGTAGACGATCGCCATCAGAGACAGCATCTGCCATCCCTCCCGGCAGGCGCTCCCGAGCAGGTCGGCGCGATATTGTGGAACACAGGTTCCTCTTTGCCATCGAGAATTATCATTGAAGCGTCCAGAAGATGACAATATAAAACTGTTCTTTAGGGTCCGGGGCAGGAACGCGAACTTTGGATCCTTCGGGTAGAGTTGTGATAATCTCATAAACGATGACGGAATCCATCCGATCATGAGGAAAACATGGCCTGTCGCGATAGTGGCGATACTGGTCGTCATCGTCGGCGCTGCCGTCGTCGGCGCTCATCTTCCGAACGATGACGGCGAGCGGTCGATCGATTACATCCTCGACGGAGGCATCCTTCCGGACGATGCTCCCACGAAGTACAAGGAAGGAACTGCCGTCGAGCTGCCCGTTCCCACCAAGGAAGGATACGTCTTCGGCGGATGGTGCACGGACGAGGGACTGACTGAGAAGATCGATTCCATCACGTCCGGCACCAGAGGGAACCTGACCCTGTACGCCGCATGGCTCCAGGGGACGGAGTACACGATCGCCTACAACCTCGACGGCGGGACGATATCCGAGGACGCAAGCTACACCTACGTCTCCGGGCATGAGACCGACCTGCCCGATGCCGAGAAGGACGGGTGCGACTTCGGAGGATGGTACCTCGACGAGGCGCTGCAGCAGCCCTTGGTCGTCATAGATTCCAACACGTCCGGGGACCTGGTCCTCTACGCCTGCTGGGTGGACTCCGACCACACCGGCACCGCATACGTGTGGGACGTGTCCGGGTCCTACGGGGCCTTCCAGTCGTACTCCATATCGGGCACCCTCACACAGAAGAACATCGTGATGAAGGACGGCGAGACCTACTACACCACCGAGAGGAACATCACCTACGCCGGTCCCGGCACCGAGACCGTGGACGACAGCACCACCGGCAGCTGGACCGGCGAGAACCTGGTCACCATCTACTACCTCAGGAACGAGACCGTGGACGGGTACAGCTGCACCGTGTGGACGGACAACGACGGCTCCACGTACTGGCTGTACCACATGGACCTCCAGGTGAGGATCCAGTACCAGTCCGGCAACTACACGGTCGCCTACAGCCTCTCCGACGTGTACGAGTTCGAGCCCGAGACGACCTTCGAGCCCGACGTGACCGCGTCCTATCCGCTGAAGGTCAGCGGCACCGGCGAATTCACGATCGGGGACGATGTCACCCTGACCGCGGAGGGGGAGGGCTTCACCGCATGGTACGTGGACGGCAAGGAGTACTCCGCCGATCGTACGGTGACGATAGAGCGCATGGACCCTACGATGTCGGTGGAGGCGAGGACAGGCACTCCGTACATCGTCATGGACGACGGCGACTCCCTCTCGGACTACGGGTTCGGGTCTGCGACCGTCACCGACTCCGACGGGAACGAGGTCTCCTCGGACCTGAGCAGGCTGGATCCCGGGCTCTACAAGGCGACGACCGGGTCCGGAGGGGTCAAGGAGTGCCTGACGTTCGTCAAGGAAGCTTACAAGACGTTCTCCCAGACATGGACGTACTCCGGAAAGAGCTACTCCATTAATGTCAATCTGAAGTACAGCGACATGTACGGCTATGTGTACAACCACCCGTACGCCATGAGGACATCCTACGACGACGCTGCCTATCTGGCGACATACCACACCGTGGACGATCCGCATCTTCAGAAGATCGTCTCCGACCTGAGGGGGATGTCCGAGGGCATGAGCGAGTACGAGTACGCCAGCTTCGTGCTGACATTCGTGCAGAGCATCCCGTACCTGGAGGACCAGACGGTGTACGGCCAGTCGGAGTACTGGGCCTACCCGCTGGAGTACCTGTGGAACTCCGGAGGGGACTGCGAGGACTCCACCATCTTCTACGACACGCTGATGCTGATCTCCGGATACAAGGCGGCCATGGTGGTCTTCTCGAACCATGCCATGTCCGCGGTGTCCGTCGACGGGGCCGGCGGATTGTATGTGAGCAAGGACGGGACGAGCTACTACTTCTGCGAGACCACCAGCAAGAGGTCGGACGGCACGCCGTACAACATCGGGGAGTCGTTCGGCAGCCGCTACACGCCGAACACCGTCTACTACTGGCATCCCATAGAGACGGCCTCGGCCTGAGCATGAACATCTTACCGGCCCCCGACGGGGCCGGGCATCATCATTCCGAGCGTCAACGATAAGATTCCGATGTCCTATGACCGGGCATGGATTTCAAGCCCTCCGATTTTCTGATGAAGGTCCGCGCAGGCAGGCCGCTCGTGCATCACATCACCAACTACGTCACAGTGAACGACTGCGCGAACATCTGCATATGCGCCGGAGGGTCCCCCGTCATGACCGATGGCCCGGACACCGCCGATATGGTGGCGATCGCCTCGTCCACAGTGCTGAACATCGGGACCCTGAACCCCCGCACGGTCGATTCCATGGCCGTGGCGGCGGATGCCGCCAAGGGGAGGATCCCCATGATCTTGGACCCTGTCGGTGCGGGAGCGACCCCGTACAGGACGGAGGTCGCCGGCATGCTGATGTCGAAGCATCCCGAGGTCATCAAGGGGAACGCCGGCGAGATCGGGGTCCTTTCCGGGCTCGGGGGAGAGGTCAGGGGAGTCGATTCCGACGGATCCTCCGACACTGCGAGCGCCGTCCGCAAGCTCGCCATGTCCGAGGGGTGCATCGTGGCCGCTTCCGGCCCTGTCGATTACGTGTCCGACGGGAAGACCACTGTCGAGTTGTCCAACGGGTCCCCGATGATGGAGAAGGTCTCCGGGACCGGATGCATGCTGTCATCGGTGATCGGATGCTACGTCGGCGCCTGCGGACCGAGCGTCTGGTCCGTGGCGGCTGCGATCACCGCGCTGAACGTCGCCTCCGAGAAAGCCTCTGGAAGATGCTCCGGGCCGGGCACGTTCAAGGCCGCTCTGATGGATGCCATGGACTCGTTGACCCCTGAAGAGGTCGATTCCGCCGTCAGGATGGCGATAATATGATCGACGACATCCTGGACTTCAACAGGAGGTTCGTCGAGGGGAAAGGGTACGAGAAGTACGAGACCACCAAGTACCCCGACAAGAAGGTGGCCATCGTCGCCTGCATGGACACCCGCCTCACGGAGCTCCTCCTGGCCGCTCTCGGCCTGAAGAACGGGGACGCCAAGATAATCAAGAACGCCGGAGGGGTCATCCGCGGCCCGTTCTCCACCGAGGTGCGCAGCATCCTGGTCGGGATCTACGAGCTGGGGGTGGAGGATGTGATGGTCGTCGGCCACACCGACTGCGGCGCGCAGCACATCAGCGGCCCGGACATGCTGGACGCGATGAGGTCCCGCGGGATATCCGACGATGCGATAGACCTGTGCAGGTACTTCGACGTGGACTTCGACGATTGGCTGTGCGGGTTCGACTCCGTGGAGGAATCCGTCAGGTCGTCGGTGGAGATATTGGAGAAGCACCCCCTGATCCCGGACGATGTCAGGATCTGGGGGTTCGTGATAGACTCCCACACGGGGAAGCTCACGAAGGTGTGCTGATCAGAGCATCTTGAGGGTCCCGGTGACCTTGTCGATCTCCGAGTCGGGCGCGGGCCCGATCCCGACGACGGTCATCGACCCCGGCTCTATCTGCGTCCTTCCGGCGTCCGTGATGGCGCAGGTGTAGAGGCCGCAGCTCCTGGCCTCGTTCATGTACCTGATCATCTCGTCCTTGTTGGCCACTTTCAGGACCACCTTCTTCTGGCCGTTGGACATCCAGGCATCGAACGACTTCTTGTCCATCTTCTGGGCGCGCAGCGCCAGGTCCACGGACGCGTGGCCGACCTGAGCGGCGATCTTCCCCTTTCCCATGTCCAGGTCCATCCTGACGAGGACGACTATCTTGTACTCCTCGGAAGAGCTCACGACCTTGAATCCGAATGCCATGGATGTGCTGATGCAGGTCCCGTATATATTCACGCGCGTGCGAATCCCGGGGCGGACACCATCTCGCCGTAGTAGTAGCACCTTCCGGAGCGGTATCCGTAGGCGTCGTCCACGCATCCCAGGGGGCGATCGCCGGCGGGGTCGCAGAGGATGTACCTGCTGTTGTCCTGGGTGAAGGACACGAAGGAGCTGCCTTCGGGGACGTTCTCTGCGGTGTAATCGGATTGGATGGCCAGGAACGTCCTGCCGTGGTGGAGAAGCAGGCCTGTCTCGTATCCGGATGATTTCAGGATAGCGGCCGCCAGGACGGAGAGGTCCTTGGAGTCGCCTTGGCCCGTGTAGATGGTCTCGCCGGGGTACGCCCAGTATGATTCCACGGAATGTGATGCCGTGTCTGAGATCTCCATGTAGCAGGATTGTATGTACGTCAGGACGAACGACGCGAACTCGGGGCCCTTGATGCCGGCGTCGGGGTATATCCTGAGGAAAGCGTCCTGGAGCCTGCCTGTCAGCAGGCTCACGGAGTCTGTGGACTTCACGAACGAGGAGGCTGTGGCCGTGTCGTAAGCGGAGCGGTCTCCGGAGGCGGATGTCAGCGAGAGGTACTCGTTCAGCCCCGTCTTCGCCTCGATGGAGAACATGCGGCCGTTGAAATCGAACGATCCGGACCAGACGCTGTCGCCGAAGTACTGTATCCTGCCGACATGGGTGTACTGCTCGCCCGAATCGGTGGAGCAGGCGACGGTGATGCCGAATATCCCTACAGATGGGTTGCTCCAGACGATCTCCGCCTGGTCCTTTATGGACACCTGGATGCCGCCGGTGACCTCGTTGCGGACGATCCACGAGAAGTTGCTGTACTTGCCGGATATGCTGCTGTCCAGCGCGATGTGGAGCTCCTGCTTCCCCTTGCTGTTCTGCTGGAAGAACGCGATGAACCCGGGGCTCTCGAAGCCCTTGTAGAGCTCTATGTAGTCGCTGGTCCCGGGCACGAGCACGGCGGTGTCGGACGGGCCGGGGCTCGGGGAAGGTGAAGTGCTGTTGTCACTCGCCGGCGCGGTAAGAACGACGGCCAGGACGGCCATGACAACGACGGCGATGATTATGGCGGAGAACAGGTGCTTGAAGCGCCTGTCCTCCTGGACATCCATCAGGATGAACCTGAGCTTGCGTCTGCGCCTCTCGACGGAGAGGTTCTGCCCGCATGCGGGGCAGAACGGCACGTCATCGGAGACGGACTCCCCGCAGTTCGGGCAGTTGATCATGTCAGTACCAGTCCGTTCCCTCGTATGTGATGACGATGTCCTCGTCTCCGACGGTGAACGTCACCACATGGTTGACGTCCTGGGCCAGGGGCGAGCCGTTCATCGCGATCGTCACGTTGGTGATGGACGTGAGGAACTGGAGGGACACCAGGCTGTCGGGCACCACCTTGAGGACGACGTCCTTCACGAAGGTCTCGTCGGCCATGTAGCTGCCGTTGAGCTCGACCTCGGTGTACTTGGAGGGCAGGCTCGAGGATCCGACGGATCCCACCTCGTCCCTCTCGCAGACGACCTTCTCGAAGAGGAACTCGCAGTCGTGGTCCTCTCCGGCGGTGATGTACTTCCCGGGCGCGGACTCCACCTCGAACATGGTGGTGGACGTGGTCCACAGGTCTCCTGCCTTCTCGATGTACTCCTCCACGGGGATGTACTCGTCGAAGCTGTACGCCTTCGCATCGGAGACGTTGGAGCCGAAGTCGTAGACCGAGTATGTGAGCCCTGCATCAGCGGGGAGCTCGGCCTTCTCGATGGCCCTGAACACGATGTTCTCCTTCACGGCGATGGTGTAGACCCCGTTGTCATCGGATCTGAGCAGGCTGTCGATCGGATAGACGATTCCCTGGTCGGTCATCCCGATCTCCTTGGTGCTTCCCAGGTAGTCCACGGAGAAGCGGAGGGTTCCGCCGGCGACGCTGAGGGGCATCTGGAGGATGCTGCCGCTCTCGTCGTAGAACGTGACGCCGTCGCAGCCCTCGTCGAGGGTCATGGAGTAGTTGCCTGCTTCCAGCTCGTCGGTGCTGCCGGCGAGTCCGAAGACGAGGACTCCTGCGAGCATGATGGCCATGGCGATGCCGGTGATGTACCTCACGGTCCTGGCGGGCTTCCCGCCTTCCTTGGCGTTGCGGTTCCTCAAGGCTACCTTCACAGAGGACACCCTCTTCTTCTTGTCGGGGACCTCGTCCGCCAGGCCCTTGACCTCGATGCCCTTGAGCGGGGTGAGGCTGAGGGTGGGGTAGATCTCCTTGAACGAGACCTTCCTGTCGGCGGGGCTGTCGTCGGACACCCTGACGAAGATACCGTTGCTCGCCATCTCCAGTCCCTGATGGGCCATCCCCTTCACGAAGGTCATGGCCGGGTAGATCTCGGAATCGGGGCAGGAGCTCGCGATGCCGATGGTCAATGGGTATACCGAGACCACGTTCATCGAAATGCCGATGGACTGGGCCACGGAGGACATCTTGCCGAAGAACACGTCGAAGTTCTTCGGGCCCTCGCTGCCGGCCAGCCTCATGTACTTGGCTCCGAGGACGACCATCATGTAGTCGGTGTCCAGGCCCAGGCCCTTGAGGGTCTCGAGGGTGAACCTGAGGTATCCTTCCATGAAGGCGCCCTCCTTGGTCCTGGTCTCCTTGAGGATGGTGGACACGGCGGAGCTGTCGCGGTTGACCCTGCGGCTCTTCTTCATGAGGATGGAGCATGACAATCCGTAGTACGCGATCCCGGACTCGGAGTAGAACACGGAGATGACGCCGTCCTCGACCATCCTGAGCATGTTGGATGTGATCGTGGAGCGGGGGGCGTCCACCTGGCCGACGATGTCGGTGACGCAGAGCGGCCTCTCGTACACGGCATCGATGATGTCTATCTGGACCGGGCTGGTGATGATCCCGACGGAGCCGTCGAGCTCGACCATGAGGAACCTGTCGGCGGCCTCGCCGTGGGACAGGGACATGTTGATGTACGGCTCGGGGACCTTCTCGGTCCTCTCGTACACGACCTTGTACCTGGTGCTGCCCTCGGAGGAGTAGTCCTCGACGGAGGTGATGGCCAGGGGCTTGTCCGTGGCGTTCTCCACCGCCCTTCCGACGAAGGCGGAGAACATGTCGATCTCACGGGATATGATCTCGCTCCCCTCGAAGACGAGGGTGAGCGGGTTGAGCGAGAACACGCTGAACTTGAAGCCGGTGAGCCGGGCGAAGCGCTCCTTGATCCTGAGGATGGAGTCCTGGACGTCGCCGTGGCCGATGTCGTACTTCATGGAGTCGGCCAGCTCGGTGGCGTACCTGGAGCGGAGCTGGTCCAGGCTGAGGCCGATCTCCTCCGCGTAGCAGTCGAACATGTTGGCCACCGCGGCGAGGCCGGAGCAGTGCTCCGAGGGGTTCCTGAACGTCTCCTCGCACCTCTTCGCGGCCTCGGGGTCCGGGACGGCGGAGCTGGCGATCTTCATGGCCAGGTTGGAGTAGTAGACGGTCTTCTTGCTCGGGTCGGGCTTGAGCCTGACGATCACGCCGGTGTCGAGCATCTTGTCGATGGCGAAGTGGAGCGAAGAAGAGGGAAGGTCCAGGCTGGATGTGAGGTCGCTGGGCCTCTTGTTGCCTGTGCACAGCTGATTGTAGACTGCGATCTGAAGGGGGTCCGTGAGGGGGACCACGCCTTTCTCGGTTAGGAGCAACGTGAAGTTGCGCAGATATTCATCCTGACCGCTCATAAAGAACCCAAGGCCCTCTTATATTAATAAAGAGAGGGGGCGATAGGTCGGACTTTGTAGACTTTCCTCAGGTCAGGGACCTGACCAGGGATTCCAGATCGTCCTCGAGCATGGCGGAGGACATGACGGCGGCGCCTTCGGCTCCTGCGGATATGACGCGGGGGAAGTTCTCGGGAGTGATGCCGCCAACCCCGTACACGGGGATGCTCACCGATTCGCAGACGCTCTTCAGGAACGGGGTCCCTCTCGGTTCTCCGATCTTGCAGGCGGTGGGGAAGATGTGGCCGGCTATCAGGTAGTCCGCTCCGAGGGATTCGGCTTCGATAGCTTCCGAAGGGGAATGGACGGATGCTCCGACGAGATCCATGTCCGATAAGTCTCTTGATTCACGGAGGACTGACAGGGGGAGATGCACCCTGCGGATCCCCAGCTCGCGGGCCGCGGCGATGTCGGTGTTGATGGACAGCGGGACGCCTGCGGCGTCGCAGATCTCCTTGCATTCCGAGGCGAGTGCCAGGAGGTCGGGATGGGAGAGGTCCTTCTCTCTGAGTATGATCATCTCCGGGCCGGCTTCCGCCAGCCTGCAGACCCTGTCGAGGAATGGTTCCTTGCAGATCTTCCGGCAGGTTATGGCGATCATTCAGACCCTCACGTAATCGTTCATCACGGGCTGCAGGCCCTTGGACCTCAGCGCCGAGACCATCTCGTTGACTCCGCGGGGGTCGGATATCACGAACTGCCCGTCGCCGTGGGCGTCGCCGGAATGCTCTCCTATGCCGACGCTGACTCCGGCGGATACCTTGGTTGCGGTAAGGCCGAGGACCCCGTCCCTGAACCCAGGGCGCTCCCTGGTGGATATTGTCTGTCCGGCGAAGGGCAGGAACAATCTGTAAGCGAGCGACACCTGCAGCAGCTGTCTTTCTGTCACTCCGATCTTGTTGTCCAGCCCGCCTGCGGGCCTCAGCCTGGGCAGCGACATGGATATCTCCGCATGGGGGTGCTTGCGCTGGAGCAGGTCCGCATGGAGCCCGCACGAGAACGCGTCCCTCATCGGGTCGTCGCTCAGGCCCAGAAGGGTGCCGAAGGCGACCCCCCTCATCCCGCCTTTCAGAGCCCTCTCCTGGGCGTCGAAGCGGTAGGAGAACACCCTCTTGGGGCCTGCCAGGTGGAGCTCCGCGTACCTCTCCGGATTGTAAGTTTCCTGGAAGACGGTGACGTAGTCGGCTCCGCAGGAATGGATGTGCGCGTACTCGTCCACGTTCATGGGATAGACTTCGATCCCGACGGTGCTGAACCTCTCCGAGGCCAGGCGCACGCATTCTCCGATGTAGCCGACATCGGACTTGGTCCTCGATTCCCCGGTGAGGATCAGGACCTCCTTCAGGCCCGTGGACTTAATGGAATCGAGCTCGTCCGCCACTTCTTCGAGGGTGAGGCAGGCGCGGTTGATCCTGTTGGAGCTGTTGAAGCCGCAGTAGACGCACCTGTTCTGGCAGTAGTTGGACACGTACAGCGGGGTGAACAGGCAGACGGAGTTGCCGAAGTGCTTCCTGGTCTCCTCCTCTGCCCTCTTCGCGATATCTTCCAGATACGGTTCCGCTACGGGAGACAGCAGTGCTGCGAAGCCTTCGGCATCGCAGCGGGGGCCCAGGGCGTTCTGAACGTCGCGGGCTGTGAACGAGCTGAGATCAAGGTGCTTAGCAGCTTCCAGGACACGGTCCATGACGTCCGAGTCCAGCATCTCCATGTGCTCTGTGTACTCCATGGCGTCGGTGCCCTTCTTCGCCATGGGATCACTCCCTCAGGAACCCGGTGAGCGGGCTGGACGCCTCCGCCCTGTCGCTGAGGACGCGCCCCAGGCCGGACAGGTATGCGAGCCTTCCCGATTCTATGGCGAGCTTGAACGCCCTCGCCATGCCGGGGATGTCCCTTGCTGTTGCCACCGCCGTGTTTGCCATCACCGCGGCGCATCCCATCTCCATGGCCTCGCAGGCCTGGGAGGGACGGCCGATCCCGGCGTCGACTATCACTGGAAGGTCGATGTTGTCCACGATCATCTGGATGAAGTCGCGTGTCAGGAGCCCTCTGTTGCTCCCTATGGGAGCTCCCAGGGGCATTATGGCCGCCGCTCCCGCGTCCGCCATGTCCCTGGCGGCCGTGAGGTCGGGCATCATGTACGGCATGGGGATGAAGCCCTCGTCGGCCAGCATCCTGACCGCTCTGATAGTCTCCCTGTTGTCGGGGAGGAGGAACCTGCTGTCGCGGATGATCTCGATCTTGATGAAGTCCCCGCAGCCCAGCTCCCTTGCGAGCCTGGCGATGCGGACCGCCTCCTCGGCGGTCCTGGCGCCTGACGTGTTGGGGAGCAGCGTGATGCCCTCGGGCATGCTGTCCAGGATGTTCCCCTCGCCTTCGGCGCTGGCCCTGCGGACGGCAAGGGTCGCCATCTCCACTCCGCCGTTCTCTATCACCGCGCGGGTGATGTCCAATGAGAACTTTCCGGATCCGAGGATGAACCTGGATGTGAACCTGTGGCCGCCTATGACGAGGTCGTCTGACATGGATGCAGGGTAGTATTGCTGCGTATATCCGTGTTTCCGCGGTCATCCGCCGCCGACGAAGCCCACGAGCTCCAGCCTCTGGCCTTCTTTCAGGACTGTCCGGTCGCGGGATGCACGGGGGCAGATCTCCCCGTCGATCTCCACGGCGACGCGGGAGGGTTCCATGCCCATGAGAGAGATGATGCCCTCGGCCGTGGTCCCTTCGGGGACCTCGGCCTCTTTTCCGTTGACTATGACTATCATCAGCAGAACTCCGGCGGTATGTGGGGCCTGACCTTCAGGATGAGGTCCCTGAGCTCGTGCGCCGATGCTGCGATATCGTCCTGTGCGACGACTGCCGAGACGACAGCGGCCGCATCCGCTCCGGCGCGGATGACGTCCTGGATGTTGCCCCTGTTGATCCCGCCGATGGCGACTATTGGAATATCTATGGCCTGCCTGATCTCGAATATCGGGCCCAGGCCGATGCCCTGGGCGGCGTCCGGCTTGGTGGACGTCTTGAAAATCGCGCCCACTCCGACGTAGTCCGCTCCGGCTTCCGCTGCTGCGATAGCCTGCTCGACGTTGTCCACGGACGCCCCGATGATGGCGTCGTCGCCCATCAGGTCCCTGGCGACGGCCACGGGGATGTCCGACTGCCCCAGATGGACTCCGTCCGCGCCGGACGCCATGGCAACGTCGACCCTGTCGTTGACGATGAACAGCTTGCACATCTCGTCGGCGATCTCCCTTATCTCCAGGGCCTGCCTCAGCATCTCCCCGCCGTCGGCGTCCTTCATCCTGAGCTGGACCACGTCAGCTCCGCCCTGGTATGCGAGCCTGGCGACCTCTGCGTCCGAGCGCCCCTTGGAGAGCCCGGAGTCCGTGACGACATAAAGATCGAACATCGTCCCGCGAATCGCCGTCCGATACTTAAGGGGGGATGACGGATGTTTCGGAAGCTTTATCGGCGTCCGGTCGATGCTGCCGTCGATGAGCATCCTCTACCGCTACGGGAGCACGTACTACATCAACATGACCAACAGGTGCCCCTGCAAATGCGTGTTCTGCGTCCGTAACTCCACGCCCAGGCTGGGCGATGCGGACTCCCTCTGGCTCAGCGGGGAGCCCTCTGTGGACGATGTGATGGAGGCGCTGCGCTCCGTGGACCTTTCGAAATCGAGGGAGATCGTGTTCTGCGGATACGGGGAGCCCACCGAGAGGTTCGACGACGTTCTCGAATGCGCCAAGCGCATAAAGGCGGAGATAGGGAAGCCGGTGAGGCTGGACACCAACGGCCTGGGGAATCTGATCAACGGCAGGGACATCGTTCCGGAGATGGAGGGCGTGTTCGATGCGGTGTCCATCAGCCTCAACGCGTCCTGCGCCGAGGAGTATTTGGAAGTCTCAAGGCCGTCCTTTGGCGAGGGATCCTATGAAGCCGTGCTGGATTTCATCCGCGAGTGCAGGCAGAGGATATCCGGAGTGACCGTGTCGGTCGTGGGCGGGTCTATAAGCCAAGAGTCCGAGGAGAAGTGCGCCAGGATCGCGGATGAGCTCGGAGCGGCGTTCAGGGTGAGGTGAAGCACAGATTGCATGCTTCGGCGGCCTGTCCGACCGCGCTTATGTGCCCCTTTTTATATCAAATGGGTTATCGCCAATTGGTAAAATGACTGGCGAAGAGAAGAAGAAGAGGGACCCGATATTCGCTACCTGCTTCGTTATATTCGTTCTGGCTGCCGCCGGGGTGCTCGGAGTTTTCGTCAACGAGCATTACCTGTCGGATGACAAGGGAGTCGTGGCCTACGGGGACAAGGTCTCCGTGAACTACGTCGGAACCTTCTACGACTACATCGGCGAGAAGAACGCCGTTGTGTTCGACACCAGCAGGAGCAGCGTCGGGAACAACGATTCGATCATCAAATCCAACTCGTTCAGCGCGACCTCCTTCAAGGACACCTACTCCGTGACCATCGGCAGCAAGGGATCCCTGGAGCAGTTCGAGAACTGCCTCGTTGGCCATAAGGTCGGCGACAAGGTGAAGGTGGAGATCACCGACGGTTACCCCGCGGGATCCGAGTACGTCACTGTTTCCAACAACTCGCTGACGATGTCCGTCACCGAGACCATGTCCAAGACCAGGTTCTCCGAGCTGTACGACTACAGCCTCACCGCAGGCGGAGCGACTATCATAGAGACTGTCTACGGATGGAGCGCAACCGCTGTCCTGGACTCCGCCACCAGCACGGTCACCATCACGAACATGCCCGAGTCCGGGAAGACGTACACCTACAGCAACGGCGACGACGATGACAAGAAGCACAGCTTCGGGACTGTCGACATAACTGTCAGCAGCGTCCAGGACGGCGACATCAGGTGCAGCCTCGCTGTGAAGGACTACACCACCGTCGACACCTCGTCCTCCGAGATCCAGATGGTCGAGTTCGTCATCGACGGCAAGACGGTGTACATCACCAACTACAACGGCTCCTCCTTCACCTACAAGACCTGTCAGGAGACCAGGAACCAGGTGCTGTACTTCGAGATCGAGATCCTGTCCATCGACAGCTGATCTTGTTGAAACCTCATTTCCCGGGGTGATCCCCCGGGGCCTTATTTCTAACAACAAGCATATCTGAGGGCGTCCGTCCTGTCCGACGCTGTCCTCGGTTGTAGGACATGCTCATGTCCGACGTCATATTATGCAGGACGCGATGGCCTTCGGTCATCCGCAATCTTACTTCTGGGCATTCGGATTCAGTACAATCATCTGCATGGAATTGTACAGGGGAATGTTCATATGGGGCTGACTGTCCGATCCTGTCTTACAGAGTTTGTATGACAAGCGTCATATGATGCAAGACAGGGGGTTCAAACTAGGCAAAATTTGGCTCATCTTGCGATTTGGCGTGGTCCGAATCGGAAGTAATTTGAACCAGCTATACATCTGCTCCAAATCTTTCACGGCC
>CAVCVB010000041.1:0-14013 GCA_963605395.1 Firmicutes bacterium CAG:194 | reverse complement strand
CCGCTTATTCAATCATTCTGGTGATTCTGCTGTGAACGAACACGTCTACGCGTGCTCGCACGCGTAGACGTGTTCGTTCACGAACTGTGTGTTTAGTACAATATCAGATACAATTAAATACACATCAGCTCAGAGTTCGATAAAGAAGTTCAAAACTGCATTTTCAGAAGCGACAATCAGGACTTCTGAATGGAAGCGGGCTTGTCGGAATCGTCATAGTACGTCTCGATCGAGATCGGATACTTCGTCCCGAGCAACATCTTCAGCCCCTCGTCGACGAATCCCATGACGAAGTCCCCCGGCCAGGCATCCCACAGGGTATCTCTGGAACGGTCCAGACGGATCCTGATCGGAAGATAGGAGATGACCGATGCCCGGTCCGGATTGGAGACCATGTTGCATCCGATGCGAACGAACTCCTCCGGATCGATTGTCTTCTCCCTCTTCAGGAGGGTGAGCGCCGTGCTGCTTCCAGAACGGATGAACATCTTGTCGAAGTGTATCCCCATGCAGCGGGCGGACTCCAGCGCATAGGAGATCACTGCAGAATAGTAGTCAATCTCCCCCTTGCGGAAGCTCTCGGCGATCTCCGAGCGCTTGTGCACATCAGTGGTGTCCGGCTCCGTGGTGTACATTAGCGGCTCGGACGTGAGCCTGTACTTCTTCGGAGAACCGGAATCCTCGTCGATCTCCACGGCCCCCAGTGCCATCAGCTTGGAAACGGAAGCATACACGGTCGCTTTCGGGACACAGGTGGACTTCTCCAGCTCGTTGAGGCTCTGATCATGGTCGAAGAGGGTGTCCAGGATGCTTATCATGGTGGCATTGGTGAACAGAGTCGCCTTGCCGTTGATCGAGTAGATCGCGAAAGGCTCGGTCTTCCCGATGGATCCGATGGGGTCCACGAACCCGACCTCTGTGTCGTACTCCTGGCCTTGGAACGGGTCCAGCCTTATGCAGACCCTGCGGCCCTTGTCCGTGACGGACAGCTGGATCTCATGGGAGAGGTTGTACCCTATGAAGAACTTGAAATGCGCACGGAGGGCCCCCAGCATGGGGACAACGATCAACGGGACATCCGAGATGTCCTCTTCGGATGAGAACTTCAACGTGAGAGCTTCGGATGTATCCATCTCCACGGTGATGCCGTAATCGGCGCATTGGGACACGATGGACCCCAGCGTGGCGTCCCACCAGTTGAGGTCGTCCATACCCCTCACCAGGGCGACTCCGACGTTGAACAGACCTTGAATGATGTTGAGCCCGCTCTCCATCAGCGACACTCCGTAGAGGGACAGGTCCTCCCTGTTGGTGCACTGGCCGTTTGCCATTATCCTGTCCAGGGACGCGGCCCTGGCGTAGAGCTGCCAGTCCTCGCTGGTGTCGCTGGAGAACAGGAGCATGGCATCGATGTGGTAGACCGTGCTGCGAGCGTCGTCGATGCACACATCGGATGCTATTATGCCCATGCGGAGGAGCCTTCCGATGCTCCCCTGTATCGTGGACTTGAAAAGATTCAGGGATATGGCCATCTCCGAGGGGGAGACCTCCCTGTGGCGCATCTCGTGAAGGATCTGAAGGCTCAGCTCGTTCGTGACTATCTGTATCCCATTGCGCATGGTCAGATAGACCTCGTATTCGGAGCTGTAGCCTACATCTGTCATCGATTAACAATCCTCAAAGCCATGCTTCAGGCATCAAACGGGGCGAATCCCGCCCTCACTCAAGCCAGAAGCGCTGGATGTACATGCTGATACATCTATTTAATCCGAGCAGACCGTTCCAGCCGGGCTTCCGAAGGAAAAACGGATGCTCAGTTGAGGCGGAGGACTTCGTCCTCGGGCTCCACGTCGAAGGTGAAGATGAACCTGGAACCGACCGTCGCGGCCTTCTTCCTGGCCTCGGGATCGTCCTTGAAGGGGCCCTTGCAGTCCTGGTAGATCATCTTGTTGACCACTTCAATCTGGAATCCTCCCAGCGAGCGGACGATGGTGTCCAGCACGTTGAGGTTCGAATCGTTGATCTCGGTGCAGCTGACGGCGACGATGGCCTTCTTGCCCTTGAGCTTGGACTTGGAGAAGTCCGCGGAGATCATGCTGTACATGTACTCCAGGACCAGCTGGAACTGGGAGGTGGGCATGTCGAAGTAGACCGGCGTAGCGAACACGATGAGGTCGGCGGCCAGGATGCTGTCCAGGACGGTTTGCGCCGACTCGTCGAGGACCGGCTTGACCCTGTCGTGGCAGTGGAGGATGTACTCCCCGCGGTCGTTGGCCCGGATCTTCCAGAGGTTGTAGCATTCGATGGTGCTCGTGGACAGCCCCATGGCTCCATCGAGAATGGAATCCACTATCCCGGATGTGTTCCCGGACACGTTCGGGCTTCCGACCAGAGCCACTATCCTTGCCATCGCCTCTTCATCTCCTTGTCTGTATTAAAGAAATGTCATAGTTCCTTAGGATGACTTCTTCCTGCGTCCGACACGCGTCGGGATGGCCTCGTAGGCATCCTCCGACTGAGGCACCAGGTGGAGCAGCGTGTAGAACGGGTTGTCGTACTTCGAGTGCATGTAATCATCGATGTTCAGGTTCATGTTGTTCAGGACCTGGATCAACGTGTTGCGCATGATGAGGATGTTCTCGCGGGGGATGTTGGCGAAATAGCTCTCGTTGAGGTCGCTGACGCCCTTCATCACCTTGTCGGCGAGCTCCTTCCCGGGTTCCGTGAGGAAGATGCGGTACTTCTTGTTGCTCTCGCTCTTCCTGTCGTCGCAGACCAGCTCCTTCTCGCGGAGGACCTTGATCACACGGTTGGTGTTGGCCGTGTCCATATCAAGGAAGTGGGACAGCCCGACCATGGTCTGCCCGTCCTGGAGCCTCAGGGCGATCAGGTAGATGGCATGCGCATGCGTGAGGCCGTACGGTTCGACGATGGATGTCATGTTCTTCCTCATCTGGAGGCTCATCCGATCGAAGAATGCCGGTAGGAAAGAATTCCAATAAGTGTCGTAAGGCTCCACGCCGGCTGGATTCATTGTATCAATATAAAGCAAACCCTTCCGCACCCAGGTAGGAGGGGACTGAATGCGGAAAGGCATGAAATCTTGTTCATGGCGCAAGATTCTGAATAAGAGATTAACTGGGATTATATTTATAGTTTATTGTAGAAATCATCATTTTTGATGTTTCGTACAACATACTGAAAAACTACATAGAGGCGGCTGGACGCGGGACGTCACTCCTTGCGGGAGGATGCGACGCGGCGGTTGATCATGCTCGCCAGATACCCGGCGCCGAACCCGTTGTCGATGTTCACGACGCTGACTCCGCTGGCGCAGGAGTTGAGCATCGCAAGAAGAGCTGCCAGCCCTCCGAAGGACGCCCCGTACCCGACGCTGGTGGGGACCGCGATCACAGGGCAGTCGGCCATGCCGCCGACCACGCTTGCGAGAGCCCCCTCCATCCCTGCAACCGCCACGATCGCGTTGGCGGTCATGATGTCGTCGGAATGCGCCAGGAGCCGGTGTATGCCGGATACGCCGGCATCGAAGACCCTGACCACGTTGTTGCCAAGGCATTCGGCGGTGCGTGCAGCTTCTTCAGCGACAGGTATGTCGCTGGTGCCCGCGGTGATGACGAGGACCTTCCCCACCTTCTCGGGGAGCCCGGACCCGGCGACGGCGATCCTGCTGACGGGGTCGTATTCTAATTGTATATTGTCGGAGACCTCCGCCGCGGCCTCGGGAGAGATGCGTGTGATGATCACCGCTCCCTCGCCGTCGGACAGCATATGGCGCGCTATCTCCGATATCTGCTCCGGGGTCTTCCCGGCGCCGTAGATTATCTCGGGGACGCCCTGGCGTATCCCGCGGTGCAGGTCTATCTTCGCGAAGCCCAGGTCGTCGAACGGCTCCTTCTTCAGAGCGAGAAGGGCCTCGTCGACGCTCATGCGGCCTTCCGAGACCTTCTCCAGCAGCTCGCGCGTCTGCCTTCCGTCCATCTGCGCCTCGCGGATGCGGGGATCCCGAACGGGATCACTCGAAAATGTGCTTCTGCCTTTCCTTGGAGATGTTGAGAAGGACCTCGGCGATCTGCTGGGCCTCCTGCTCGGAGAGGCTGACCTCTTCGCAGAGCTCGTGGTACCTTGCGACGACCTCGCGCTCCTTCTGCTCGTCCCAATATCTCTGAGAGCTCTTCTTCTTGGCCTTTGCAAGCTCGTCTGCGATCTCCATGCGTGTGGCGATGAGATCGATGATCTGCTCGTCTATCGCCTCGATCTGCTCCCTCAGTTCGTCGGTGTTCGGCATGATTGCACCTGCTGGAGTCCATTGTCGCACACATAATAATCGTTTCTATGGGGGCCGTTCGGCGTCCGAGATTTCAATCATCTCGTCTATCCATGGTCGAGGCATCCTATCTACAAAATAATCGTGACTATCTAGATGAATGTACATCAATGTTCGATGAAAATAGACGTAAATAGGTTAATGTACAATAATGTTTATCAATGACCTCATTATACTATGGGCATGGACATACTCGGTGACGAGTTCTCGGGCTTCCCGTCGCAGGAGAAGGTGGCGATCCTCCTCCTGGAGCAGGGGATCAGAGTGGAGGGCGGAAAGGCCTTCTGCGGTTCTATTGTGCAGAGCGATTCAGCCATCGGCCGCGCATGCGGCGTCGACAGGAGGGTCGTGAGAGCGACCCTGGAGAGGATCTCTGCCACGCCTGCGCTGAACGACATCTTCTCGAAGCTCAGATGCACCCTGTCCATGATCGACCTGGCGCCCGAGATCGGGTGCTCGTCGGTGATCATCACCCCGACGGACTCCACCATGCCCGGCATCCTCGCCGACATCATGGATGTCCTGTACAAAGCGGGCCTGTCCGTCAGGCAGGCGATGGTCGACGACACCGGCGACAAGACCGCCGCCATCCTCGTGGTCGTGGTGTACGGGAAGATCCCCGCCGCGGTCATCCCCGAGCTGAAAGCGTGCCGGGGCGTGGCGAGCATAATGATAAAGTGAAGGGGCCGGAGGTCCCGGCGCCCTTCTTCGCCGTCATCTGACGACTTTCAGTTCGGAGGTGTGCAGCACGCCCTTGGGGCATGCCGCCTCGCAGCGCCTGCAGGCCAGACCGGCGCATCTGTCGGACTGGATCTCGGCACGGTATGCCGATACTCCTTCCGGGACTATCTGCAGGGCCTTCTCCGGGCACTGCTTCATGCACTTCCTGCATCCGATGCATCCTTCGACCACGTCGGACAGCAGCGTGCCGCACTTGATGATCTTGACCTTGCACTTCTCGGTGTCCGGCAGGTCCCTGCGGGCCAGGCGCTCGACCTTTATCTGAGACGGGTCGAGGGGCTCGGGCAGCGTCTTGAGACCGTAGATCTCCATCATGGGGTTGTACTGGTCGGTGGGCATGCTGGAGCACCACAGGGAGTACTCGATGGAGTACACGTTCTTGAAGAACTCCGAGGTGGCGAACATGCAGTGGGTGGCCCTGAGCTTCTTGGCGAACTCCGTCAGCTCCGGCATCCCGATCTCCCCGAGGACGATCCTCCTCGCCATGGCGATGGACGTGTTCCCGAACTGGATGATGTGCCTGGCGCCGGGAGTGACCATCCCCACCTCCATGGCCTTCTTCGCGTTGACGTACAGTCCGGACGCTCCGGACATGTACGCCTTCTGGACGTCGTCCACCCACAATCCGGCGGCATCGAACAATGTCAGGAAACCAGCACGGAGCGCTCCGATGGCTTTCCCGGCTTCCTCAACGTCCTTGGACGAGATGTCTATCCCGTCCTGCAGGTGCAGCTTGCCGTCGTCGGTGAGGATCTTGGGGCTCTGGATGATGCCCGTGGACATTCCGTTGGCCAGGGCGGCGATCACGCCGGTCCCTGTGATGCCTATCGCCTTGCCGTGCATGGGGCCTTCCTCGATCACCTTCCCGGTGATGGGGTCGATGATGTCTCCGGGCTGGGCCTCCATGGTGTCGTCGAGGACGTAGCATCTCCAGCCCTTGTCCGTGACCTCCACTTCGCTCAGTGCCCCGGGAGCCGCCAGCATCCCGCGCTCGATCTCCTGCCCTTCAAGGGCGGGGCCTGCTGCTGCGGACCCTGTGTACACCTGGCCGTCCACGACCAGGGCCATCTCGGCGTTGGTGCCGTAATCGACGACGATGCAGGGCTCCTTCTCGTCGAGGATCTCCGTCATCATCATCATGGCGATCGCATCGGCACCGATCTCGTGGGTGACCGCCGGAGGGATGAACAGCTTCGCGTTGGGAAGGTCCAGTCCGATGGACGAGGCATCGATAATGTCCCCGTTGCGCGGAGGGGACACCACCCCGAGGGACTCCAGCATGTTCTTGCCGGCGTAGGCCAGGTCCCTGATCTCGATGTTCTGGAAGAGGGACAGCTGGAAGGGGTTCCCGCAGACGGCTATGATCTCCACGGAGCCCAAGTCGATGCCGGTCTCCTTCAACAGGTTGTTGGCAGCCTCCACCAGGAGGCCGTTGGCCACGTCTTCCCCTGCCTTCATGGCGAAGTTGACGTGGTCGATCACGTTCATTCCGGGGATCGGGTGCCTCTCCGTAACAGCGGTGGCCACCGTCTCCTTGGTGTCCAGGTCCAGGGCCTGGCATCTCAGGCCGCTGGTCCCTATGTCCAATGCTATCCCGTACCTCATCTCATCACTTCCTTGCTTTTATGGTGAATCCTGCGCTGTTGACAGCCATCACCGCGGCACCGATCTCCAGGGGATCGTGGATGATCGCCTTGGCCCTGCTGCGGCCCAGCTGGTCGTAGTAATGGGGGACTCCGGGGCTCGAGATGATGGAGCCCTCGGCGATGATCTCCCCGGGGATGATGAACGGCGCCGCGTTCAGGAGCAGCGTGTGCGAGGAGATCGCCTTGGCGATGTCCTCGAGGGGCTTCGCTCCGATGGAGGACAGCCTCTCCGCCTTCTCCCTGATGATGTCCGTCACGGAGACGTTGGCGCCCATCTCCTGGAGGAACTTGACCGCCCACGTTCCGACGTTCCCTGCTCCGATGACCAGGACGTCCTTCCCCTCGAGGCCTCCGGCGGCGTTCTTCAACGCGACAGAATACCCCTTGGCGGTTCCCCATGAGTTGTCGGTGTGCCTGCGCTCGTGGGTGTTGTAGGCGACGAACTTCCTGTCGTCGGCCATCATGATGATGTCGCATCCCTCGTCGATCCCCTGCGAGAACCCGAGGACATCGGTGCCGTCGGTGACATGGCACTGCATGCCGAGCCTCCTCACGATCGCATCGACGGATGCCGAGAACCCGCTGATTATGCCCATTCCGGATGTGATGGGCACGGCCACGGCCCTGAACTGCGACAGGTCGGTGTCGTCCGGCAGGCCTGCGGCCTCCAGCGCGATCCCTTTCACGGTCTTCCCCGTGCTCTTCAGCAGCCTCTGGTCCAGGTCTATCTTGTCGTCGGGCACTCCCTCGATCAAATCCGGTGTCAATCTTGTCATATCAAACCACCTCCGGGGTGCCGTCGACGTATTCCGTCACGCCGCACTCCTTCTCGACCTTTTCAAGGACGGAGAGCCTCCTGGCCTCCGCCTCTTCCGGAGTCGTCCCGGATACCATGAACGTCCCGTGCCATTCCCCGGCGCCGGGGGCGTAATCTGAGATAAAGCGGTCCGAGCCGAACAGCCCGGAGCCCATCTTCGGAGAACGGACCTTCCCGAACTCCTTCTCGCCGGTGGTCCTCAGGACCCCGTCCTTGAAATGCAGATGCCAGTAGATCCCCGAGCCTCCGGAGGATCCCCTTCCGGCAGGGCTGCCGAGAGCCGTGGTCACGAGCTCCTCCAGCAGGTTCACGCCGGTGGCGATGTATATCGCCGCAGGCGTCTGGCTGGGGATGCGCGCGTCGATCTCCAGGACCCTCAGGCCCTTGGGGGTGAGTATGGCTTCGACATCCATCAGGGCGCGGAGCCCGATGGCGACGGCCACGTTCTCCCCGATCTCCCTGAACTGGGCGTCGTCCGATTCGTCCAAAATGTCCGGGAAGCAGCGGACCATCTTGCAGTCGTAGTTGGAATCCAGGACGACCTCGGTGGTCACATAGGACCTCGCCGAATCTCCGGACCCAATGACCTCGATGGACACGCTCTTGCCGTGGACGAACTCCTGGATGACGGGCTTGTCGTTCAGCTTCCTGACGATCTCCAGGCCCTTGTCCACATCCTCCTGGGAGAACGCGACGGACACGCCGATGCTCCCGCTCTGGGAGGATGGCTTCACTATCACGGGGAACCCGCACTCGGGCCAGTGCCCTGGAAGGGGCACGCCCACTGACTCCATGATGTCGTTCGAATCGCGCTTGGAGCACGATATGTCGTAAGCGTCCAGGTCGAAAAGGAACGGGATGTGCGAATCCGAAAGGACATCGTCCAGCAGCTCCAGCAGGTCCAGCTCCTCGCAGGCCGGCAGCACCGCGTCGCATGTTGAGAATATCTCAAGCGCGGCGGAGACGTCTTTTAGGGGATCGAGCACATGGGGCTCGTCGCATATCGACAATGCAGGGGCTTCCGCCTTCCTGTCTATGACAACGGTCTCGTACCCGGCCTCATGCGCCAGGAACACCGCTTCCATGCCCTGCAGGGCACCGCCCACTACGCATAGTCTCATCCTACGCGCCTCCGGGCCTGTGAGAATCGAGGAACGAGACGTATTCCGAGCTCTCGGCCCTCCTGTACCCCAGGGAGTCGAGCATCTCGAACACGTGCTCCACGGAGCGGTTGCCGTTCTCGATGTCCAGCTCGTGCTGGGCCACGCCCGCCAGGTTCTTCGACGGCGGGATGATCGATGTTATCACGTTTGCACCGGCGTACAGCCTGGTCTTCAGGCCGGCTATGCCCTCCACGTCCAGGCTCGCGGGGATGAGCCTGTCGGGGAACAGGATCCTCATCACCGCTATGGCCTTCAGCTCGTCCAGGGAGTCCATGGCGACGTTCTCCTGCATCGGGGTGCCCTCCTGCGGGACGAAGGTCATGGCGCGGATCTGCTGGCAGCCCAGGTTGCCCATCTTCAGGATGGTGTCGGCGCGGTCGCGCACGTCCTCTCCGAGGCCGATCATCATGCCGTCCTCGGCCAGGAGCCCGGCCTCCATCGCCCAGACCTTCTGGTTCACGCGGTCGTCGAAGCTCTGCTCCACGCGGAGCGACTCGAACAGCCGGCGGTTGTACGTCTCCTGGTAGCATGCGTGCCAATCGGCTCCGGCCTCCCTTATCCTGGGGAACACCTCCTTGGGGAGCGCTCCGGGGGAGGACATTATGCTTATGCCCACCTGTTCGCGGACCTGGGAGATCATGTCGATCAGCAGCTTGTAGTCGTCCGCGTACATCGCGGGGTCCTCGCCCATGGTGAGGTCCGCAAGGTTAATCCCGGCGTCCTTCAGGGCCCCGGCGAGCTGCACGACCTCCTCGATCGGCTTCCTGTAACGGTCGATCTGCGAGTTGGACCTGCGGAAGTAGCAGAAGTTGCAGTTGTTCTTGCAGTAAGTGGAGAAATAGACGAACCCGTAGGTGAAGATCTTCTTGCCGAAAACGGCTTCCCTCGACCTGCGGGCGGCCTCGAACAGGAGCTCCAGCTCCTGAGGGTCGGTGACGGACATGAGCTCCGTCACATCATCCGTTCCCGTCACGGCACCTTTGCGTGCCCTGTCTATTATCTCTTCTATCATCCTATCAGCTTCAGAATCAGTCGATCTTGTATCCGTCCTGGTAAGTTATGCTCTTCCCGGTCTTCCTGACGCTGCTCTTCCCGTCGCGGAGCATCAGGAGCCTCTCGAGGCCGAACCCGACTCCGGCCCAGGGCTCGTGGACATCGTGAGCGGGGTCGAGGATGTGGGGGCCGACAGCGCCGGACGCCACTTCCATCCCGTTGACCTCCACATCGAGCGTTTCCACGTAGACGTCGGACTCCTCCCTTGTCAGGGTGTACTCCAGCCCGGCGGCGGTCATGACGTCGTCGATGTAGGCCTTCAGGCACTCTGTGGGGTCCCCGGCGGGGCCCATGTCCACCAGGTTCATCATGGTGAACTCCTCCAGATGGCGGGAGCTCTTGGACTCCTTCCTGAAGCAGGATCCCATCTCGAAGATCTTGACGGGGCCGTCGGTGTGGTCCCTGAGCTTCCTCATGACCACGTAGAGGTTGGGGGCCAGCATGGGCCTGAGGCACCTCTTGTCGTCGATGAAGAACACCTGCTTGTACAGCGGGTGGTCGGGAGTGATGGTCATCTTGGCCAGTGCGGCGTTGGAGATTATGATCGGCGTGCGGACCTCTATGAAACCCCTGGCGGTCAGCTTGGCTGCTATGGCGGCCTCCAGCTCCGACAGGTCGTGCCTGCGCGGATTCGCTATCAAGTCGCTTATGCCTGCGTCGTTCGCCGCCTTCGTCTTGGACATCAGCTTGGCGAACTGCCTGTCGCGCTCCTCGGCGTCGGGATAGTCCATATGGGAGTAGTCCTGGTCGCCGTACTCTATGAGGCGCTGTATCTGTGGGTCTGTGAATCCAACCATAATCTCAACCGATCGATGAATGGCGAAAGGCCGGGGTGTCGATCCCCGCTGGCTAGGTTTTAGAGACCCGCTGGTCGCCGGACCGCCCTCCACTGGATAAAAGACTCGATTCCTCGGTATTTAATGGTTGGCTACGGCATTAGCCAGACGGGATAAAAACCTGGCGGTTGGCAGATGACATCCGGGATGCTTCGTGCAGTTGGATGGGTATCTGGTCATATTTTCAGATAATTATATATAGAACAGTCCGAGAAGATGCAACAAATGGAACCATCTTGCCAACGACCGGAATATGCTGGCTCATGATTCCGTTGCAGAGATGCATCCATCCAACGCGAATCAGAAATCTATGCCGCATTCGGACAGGGTGTTGAGCGCGGAGTCGTACACGTCGAGGTACTCGTCGGTGGGCACCAGGTTGTCCACGTCGTAGCAGTCCTGGAACTTCTTTCCCCTCGGCGGGTTGGCGTAGTTCTTCTCGTAGCGCGTTATTATGCGGTCCACGATGCGGTTGATGTCGGAGACGTCCATCCCGCATGTCGCCATGGAGGCCTCTCCCATTATACGGGACTCCATCGGGGACACCATGTCCTGTATTGTCCCCTTGGCGGAAGCCACTCCGGAGAGCAGCTCCCTTCCGGATGCCGTGTCCACGAGCGCCTGCGCCGCCGTCTCCAGCAGGCACATCTCGGTGCACGGGCCGGCGAGGGCGTAGTACTGGCTTCCCAGGAGCAGATCGGTGTTGTAGTCCAAAGCAGCGGCCACGTGCCCGGAGACCCTCAGGGTCTCGCGCGTGGTGGTGGTCCCCCACCTGATGTGGATCGGCCCGTCGAGGTGGATGTCGCCGTTGAACAATGCGAAAGTCGCCATCGTGGAGGCGACGTCGCATATGGCGGTCTCCTCCATGCCTCCGGCGTATCCGCCCATCATCGGCATCTGCTCGATCATGATGATGTCACCGGCCCCGTGCCAGCCTGCCAGCATGTTCAGTCCGGACATGTCGATCTTCAGCTCGTTGAGCTGGGAGCATTCATGGGAGTCGAACCACTTCAGGCCCTGGTCCCCGAGACCGGAGGCCAGACGTCCGGTGGACGTCAGCGGGGTCTGAGGCCCCTATATGCACATGCCGGGCCTTCCGGCCCTGCGGATCGCTTCACGGACATGGTTGACCTCGGCCTGGGTGGCCTTGATCTCCCAAGGCGTGTTGGTCATGACCTGGCGCCCGTCGATGGTGCTCAGGACCCCGCTGACTATGGTGTCCACGGTGGGCTCTTGGGCATAGGCCTCGATCATCTGCGAGAATATGGCTTCCGACACGGGCGCCCCGGTGGGGCCTCCCTGGATGACGGGCTTCCTCATCGCGTTCCCGCGGCGGGCCTTGCATGAGCAGTGGTCCTTCCCGCTTCCGAGCTCCAGCTTCTTCGGGGCCATCTTCAGGCCCTCGTAGATCTCGTCCTCTTCGATGGAAAGCACCGTGCCGAGGTCGGGATTGTACATGCCTGTGGTCACGAGCATGTCGACGCCGGCTATGAACAGCCTGTCTGCCAGGTCCGGGTCCTCGGGGATGAACTCCTTGCCGAAGGATATGTCGTAGCGCTCCTTCATGAGGCGGGCGTTATGGGGGATTATCTGGTAGTCCCAATCCTTCTCGGAGACCTTCTGGCCCTGGACGAACCTGTCATAGGCACCGTAAACGTTCAAGCACTTGCGAGCGACCACATGACCACAACACACAATTCTATACATTACACTTTCTTAAAGCAATCCTGCCCCGCCGGGATAGGAAAATAGTAAAGGGACCCGGCGGGGAGGTTGTCCCCTGCGCCCTGCGGGCACAGGGGGTTTTGGGGGGCTGGGCCCCCCGAGGAGATGTTTGAGCCTTCAGAGGCTGATGTCCAGTCCCAGGTCCTTCAGGGTGGCGGCGGCCTTGTCGTAGACCTCAAGGTACTCCTTGGTGGGCCTGACGGTGGTCACGTCGTAGCACTCCTGGAAGGTGAGTCCTGCGGGGGCATCGGTGTAGTGGGCCTCGTACAGGGGGATCAGCTTGTTGAGGATCTCGTTGACATCGGAGATCTTCATTCCAGCGGTGGCCTGAGCTGCGTCTCCCATCATCCTGGCCTCCATTCCGGTGGTCTTGTCCTGGACGACTCCCTTTGCGGCTGCGGATCCGGAGAGGAGCTCTCTTCCGGAAGCGGTGTCGTTGATCGCCTGGGCGGCGGTCTCCAGCAGGCACATCTCGGTGCAGGGTCCTGCGATGGGGTAGTACTGGTTGGCGAGCAGCAGGTCGGTGTTGGCATCGATGGCTGCGGCTGCGTGGGCTGCGACCTGGAGGGTTCCCCTGGCCATGGTGGTTCCCCACCTGATGTGGATAGGTCCGTCCAGGTGGAAGTTACCGCTGAAGCAGGCGAAGGATCCGAGGGTGGTCGCGATGTCGCAGATGGCGGTCTCTTCGACTCCGCCGGTGTATCCACCGAGGATGGGCATCTGCTCGATCATGATGGTGTCTCCGGAGGTGGTCCAGCCGGCCAGCATGTTCAGTCCGGTCATGTCCATCTTCAGCTCGTTGAGCTGGGAGCACTCGTGGGGGTCGGTGATCCTGTGCCCGGCGTTGGGACAGTCAGCGACGAGACGTGCCGCCTCAGAGAGGGGCGTCTCAGGTCCCTAAACACCGAGTCCGGGCCTGGCGGCCCTGGTCCTTGCCTCTTTCGTGGCCCTGAGCTCCGCCATGGTGGCGCGGATCTCGTAGGGGGTCTTGGACTTGGCAGGCTTTCCCTCGATGGTGGTCATGACTCCGTTGACCAGAGTGTCGACGACACCCTCCTGGGCGTAGGACTGCATGATCTTCATGAAGTAGTCCTCGGACAGAGGGGATCCGGTGGGTCCTCCCTGGATGATGGGCTTCACGTTGGAGTTGCCGTGCCTGGGGTAGAACCTGGCGATGTCCCTTCCCTCTCCCAGGATGAGCTTCTTGGGGGTCTTCTTGATTCCCTCCCAGACCTCTTCCTCGGTGACGTGCATGACACGGCCGAGGTCCTGGCAGTAGTAACCGGTGGTGACGAGCATCTCCATTCCGGCCAGGAACAGGTTGTTGATGAGCTCCTTGTCCTCGGGGATGATGGAGTCGTTCTCGATCTTGATGTTGTACTTCTCTTTGAGGGCGGTCAGGTTCTCGGGGATGACCTTGTAGTCCCAGTCCTCGACCTTGACCTTCTTTCCCTTCACGAACCTCTCGTAGACGTCCGTGATTGTGAGCGCTCTTGTTGCTGCCATTTCTAATCACTCCGTTAGATTGAGTTTCACTGGACGAGCTTGCCGACCAGGGTGATGATCTCGTTTGCGGTCTCAGAGTATCCGTCGGCTCCGATCTCGTCGCACCAGGCCTGGCTGCAGGGGGCTCCTCCGAAGATGCACTTGTAGGGGGCCTCGACCTCCTTGACGGCCTCGACGAGCT
>CAVCVB010000040.1:0-14344 GCA_963605395.1 Firmicutes bacterium CAG:194 | reverse complement strand
TGTAGAACGCCGCACCGGCTATGAGCAGGGCTATGACGACGGCTATCCCGGCGTAATAGGCGTTCCCGATGCTCTTGTCCTGCCCGGGCCCGGAAGGCTCCGTCCACAGGGCGTACACGGTCGCATCCTCGAGGAACAGCGTCGATCCGTCGACGCCCGCGCCTCCGGACGCCGAAGAGGACCATCCTCCGAAGGAGAATCCCTCGCGAGCCGGCACCGGGACGGACGCGATCCTCCCGTCCTCAGTCTTCACGGATCCCACGGAGCACTGCCCTCCGTTCGCATCGAACGTCACCGTGACGGAAGGCCAGTCGGACCTGACCATCCTGTCCATCGACGTCCCTATGAAGCAGGATCCGGCATAGTCCGATGCATCGTTCCCGAGGGCGGTCGTCCCGTCGCTGTCATAGAACACGTGGTTGCGGAACGCGTTCTTCATCGTCGTCACCCCGCTCCCGATGCCGATCTTCAGCAGGCTGTTGCATGTGGAGAACGCATGCTCCCCTATCGTCGTCACCGAATCGGGTATGACGACGGACTCCAGCGCGGTGCAGTACATGAACGCTCCCGACCCGATCTCCGTCACCGTGCCCGGTATCGTCACGGACTTCAGGGACGAGCATCCGAGGAACATCGCACCGGGGATCTTCGTCACGGAATCCGGGATGATGGCTGAAGACAGCGCGGAGCAGCCCGAGAACGCGGCATCGCCTATCGTCGTCACCGAACCGGGGATTGTCAGGGACTTCAGGGACGTGCAGTACGCGAACGCCTGCTCCTCTATGTCCGTCACGGATCCCGGGATCGTCACTTCCTCCAGCTTCTCGTTCTGGCCGAACGCGTCCGACGCCACGGCCTTCACCGAACCGGGGATGCTGTACGAGCGGTCCTCCTTCCCGGCGGGATACTGGATGAGCCTGGACATCTCCTTGTCGAACAGGACGCCGTCGGACGAGCTGAACGCAGGGTTGCCGCTCCCCACGGTTATCGACTTCAGCGAGGCGCAGCGGTCGAAGGGCCGCTCTCCCATGGATGTCACCGAATCGGGGACCGTGACCGATTCCAGCGAATTGCACATGATGAACGCCGTCTCCCCTATGGACTTCAGCGAGCCGGGGAGGTCGATGGACTTGATGCCGCAGTACCAGAACGAGCAGTACCCTATGGACTCCACGGACTTCCCCAAGGTGACCGATTCCATGGACTCGCATTCGAAGAAGGCCCCGTCCCCGATCGACAGGACGGAATCGCCTATGGTCGCGGACTTCAGGTGCGGGCAGCCGTAGAACGCGTTCCCGCCCACGGATGTCACGGAATCCCCTATCGTCACCGTGATGACGGTGTTCCCGCCCCACTTCTCGGTCCCGAGCTCGAACTCGTCCATGGGCCCGGTCCCCTCGATGACGAGGTTCCCGTCGGAATCGATGGTCCATGTCAGGCCGTCTCCGCAGGTCCCGGACATCTCGCCGGTCGCGTCGATGCCGTCGTTCGCCATCATCAAGACGGAGCCGATGGCGGCTATGGCGATGGCCGAGGCCATCATGATCATGAATGCGCGGCGGCAGCGCCGCCCGCCGGTAGTATTGTCCATGGGACGGAATCGTCTGGACGGATGTTAAAGATGACCGCCGGGAAGAGCTCACGGCGACGAGTCCGGGATCCATTCTCCCTCGAAGGTCTCGGCATCGGAGATCTCCAGCTCCTCTCCCACATCCAGCACCATCAGATCCCTTCCGGCGATGGTCTTCACACCGGTAGCTTCTTCTGCCATCTCGGCCTGGGCCTCCGGCCCCTTCCTGATGATGACCACTCCCAGATGGATGAATATCGCCAGCTCCGGCCTCACCCTATCGATGAACGTGATGGCGTCGTCGGTGCAGAGGTGGTACTTGATCCGGTTCCCCATGGGGGTCGTGACCGGCAGTATGAGCACCCTGGACCCGATGTACTGGTCCGCGATCTCGTCGGAGTAGGCGGTGTCGCTCACGTAAGATACGATCCCGTGCTCCGTGTGGAACCTGAACCCCACGTTGGTCGGGTCGCTGTGGTCCGCCCTGCAGATGTCCGTCTCCAAGCCGTCGATGTCCAGGACGTCTCCCGGAGCGAACTGCGATACGTTGCTGACGATCCTGCGGTGGTAGTCGGATATGCAGGGCCCCAGCCCGTTCTCCCCGGATATGACGGTCTTCGACCCGTACAGGGACCCCCTCTTGGTCCATCCGCCCCTGGTCATCCCTTCGATCACCGACTCGGCGTCGGAGTAATGGTCGGGATGGCAGTGGGACACGACCACGGAATCCGTCCGGGTGAGGTCGTACCTTATGCGGTGCATCTGGGTGAGCGCGCCCGGCCCCGGGTCCACGTGCAGGAACCTGCCGTCGTGCTCGATGAGCATCCCGCCGGTGGACCGGACCTGATACATGGTCGTGTGACGACCGCCGCCGGTTCCCAGGAATGTGATGCGGAAGCTCATGATGCTCCATCGCCGATGACGTATATCCTAGTGACGATGCTGCCTTCCATAAGTTTTAGGCAATCCTACAGGAGCGTTGACTGCTTGCTTTAATTATTAGAAGAGTATGAATGCATAGGAGCAGGTAAAATGAACACCGCGACAGATGTTGCCCGTTTCTTGGTTCAACACTATATTGACATCAAGAAATCTACAACCAACATGAAGCTCCAGAAGCTTCTCTATTATGCGTGGATTGAGTACTTCACCTCGCATGATGGCAAGTATCTGTTCGAGGATAAGATCTACGCGTGGAAGCTCGGACCTGTCGTTCCTCCAGTGTATTACGAGTACCGCATCTATGCTGCAATGCCGATTTCTATAACCAAGCCGCCCGAAGAGAAGATCGATGACGATACTGCGGAGTTCCTCCGTTCTTTCGCCGACAAGTACAAGGATATGAGCGCAAGGGATCTTGTAACCCGTACACACGCACCTGGAAAACCCTGGGAGAAGGCGTATGGGGATGGTAACGGCGATACTGCGATTCCTTTCAGTTCCATCATCAGGTTAGAATGTCAGAATTGATCTTGCCATTGGATGATGCCGTCCTCGAAGAGAAGAGAGACAAGCTCAAGACCTTGCTCAATCGTCTTGCTGACGGTTATGACGAGGATTTAGATCAAACGGTCAGCTCGCTGGCCGATATCTATTCCAAAGGATATCGTCAGATGTATTCAGAGATCTTTCCGATGATTGTCGATATCAGGTCCAGGAGGCTGAAAGATGGATTGGAGTTCTTGACAGGCAATCTGGAATCTGTTAGAGAACACATCAAGGATCTGATGCAGGACTCGACATGCTCTTCTGAAGCAGGGCAGGCATTTGTGGAATCATATCGCAACCTTTACGGGAATGTCTTGAAACTGAGCGATCATGTCAACCTGGAAGTTCAGAGACTTGACGATTCAGAGGAGAATCGCGAGGACACACGTAAAACCGTAGAGGCATTGCAGGACAAGATTCTGGAAACTCAGAGCGATCTGAAGGAAGCAAGAGGAAAGGTCCGGAAGATGCAGACGGAGGTGATAGTAATCCTCGGCATATTCGCGGCCATCGTCATGGCCATGTCGGGAGGGCTTACAATGATGGGCTCTTCTATAGAGGGCATGTCTACGACAGGAATCTACAAGATCGCATTTGTCATCATTCTTTGCGGATTCGTTATATTCAATACGATAGCGTTCCTGATGACGTACATCCGGCGCATGGTTGCCGAGCTGTATGAGGATGAAGGCTCTAAAGGAAGATGGTCCGAAACAATCGTGTCTGTTATCTCGGATAATCGGTTCATAATAGCCTTCGACGTCACGATGATCTTAATGTTGTTGATTGACCTCTATTGTTGGGCGGATTCCAACTGCCCGATGGCATGATCTTGAATTGTGCAGCCTCGCACGCATGCGCGCGAGGCTGCGGAATTCAAGTTGACATCGATAACGAGGATTACCAAAGTCTCCTCTTGGATTTCTGCGAGTACATGATAATCTTCGACACGGCATCTCCAGATGCCCTTCAGATTGCCTTTGAGGGCTTTGCCGTGGATAGGCGGGTCATCGCGTCCTTCGAGGTTTTTGTCAATCCAATTGATGACAAGATTTCTTGTGCCTCCATCCATCTTGTGAAGTGATCTGAGCATGTTTGTCGTAGACGACGTGATATGTCACTTCAACCCAAACTCCTTCATGATCTCGTCGTGCGTATAGGTCTTCGAGTCGTTTCTGTTGGCTAAGATCTCTGCGCATTCCTCATAGTCGTAAGCATCTTCGATCGCTTCCTCGACTATTCCGGTGATGTACTCTGAGGCGCTTATGCCCAATTTGGACGATATTTTCTCTGCACATTGGGCTATGCGCGAGTCGAACGACACTGTCATGGACATGTTTTTCACCAACAATGCGGGATCATAAAATACACTCGGCTCATCATTCACACCGTCTGCTATACTGAAAGACTATATGTAGAATCAATCAGTTTTCTACGTATCCAGATAAGACCTGTAGTGTCGGTTGCCGTTGGGTGGCCCTTTGTACCTACAGGCCATGGATACTTTACCACTCAACTTCGAAATGGTATTGTCGCCATGCTCGTATTATGATCTAGCACCTCCAGCAACATAATCCACCAGTTGAAGGCAAGATGATTGCGATGATTCCTTTTTGTCACAATCTAGAACGTTTGCTCCAAGCCAATTTTTGTAAATCCACTGAGCTCAGGGACTCAGTAGATTTACAAAGTTTCGGATGAAGTCCTGCGTTGTCAGAGGAACATCGTCATGTAGATTGGGATGTAGACTACATCCCCGTCCACTCTGAGGTCCTTCCCGTGTATCACGAACGCCTTCTCGATCCTGTCCTTCTTCTTCTCCATGAACACGTCCAGCGACTTGTGCCTGGACGATGCCGAGGATTTCACCTCAAGTGGGATGATGCCCTTGGTCCCGGGCAGGATGAAATCGACTTCATAGAGCTGGCTTCCGCCGATCCTGAACTCGTGGAACATCAGGTCGTGGCCGAGGGCGGCCAGCTGCTGGGCCACGGCGTTCTCGAACAGCATCCCTTCGTCGATGGACAGCTTCCCTGACATGAGCGTTTTGCACGCGCCTTCGAGCCCTTTCCTATTGTCTCCGAACGCCAGGCTCACCAGGAGCCCGGTGTCCAGCAAGTACAGCTTGATCCTGCTGGAGTCGGCTGGAAGGAACATGGCGGCGCTCGGGTCGGCGCACATCCTGCAGGGGACGGCGATGCCCGACTTCTCCAGCCATTCAATCGGCTTGGCGAAGTCCCTGCTGCGTGCTCCTTCCCGGATCGTGCCCGGAGCGAACGCCTTCTTTCTCGATGAGAGGAGCGCTGGGATCCCACGGAAGAGCATGCCTGTGAGCTCTCCGCTCTTCCCGGGGAGCTTCATGATGTCTTTGGAATAGAGGTCGATGATGTCCTTCTTGGCCCTCTCGGAGGCCATTATGCTGTTGGTCCTGAGGAAGGCATCCACGGCTTGGGGCATCCCGCCCACGACCATGTATGTCTTGAACTTCTCCATCATGGATGCATGGGCATGCAGGCCCAGGGGCGTGCGCTGCGCGAACATCTCCCTCAGGATCGTGGCAGACGTCTCGTCCCCAGTGGCCCACAGCCATTCCTCGAAATCCATCGGATGCATCGTGATGCTGTGCTCTTCGGAGGGTATGAGAATGTCTTTGACGTTCTGATGCAGGGAGATCAGGGAGCCCGTCTCCATGTAGTCGTAGCGGCGGTCCTTGACCAATGCTTTGATCATCTGCCTTGCTTTCGGATAGAACTGGACCTCGTCGAAGATCACGATGCTCTTGCGCTCGTGCAACGTCACGCCCGTCTCCAGCTGGAGCCTCTGGAAGAACACATCGAGGTTCTGAGAATGCTCCTTGAAGATGCTCATCAGCACATCGGACGCGGTGGAGAAATCGATGACCACGTACGACCGGTACTCCTGCTTGGCGAATTCGATGGCGGCTGTCGTCTTGCCCACGCGGCGTGCGCCTTCTATCAGGACCGCCGTTCTCCCGTCATCGACCTCCTTCCACTCCTTGAGCTGATCGTATATCTTGCGCCTGAACATCGCTCAGAGATGTCTGGGCAGAGATATAAATGCACGTATGGAAGATTCCGCAAGGCTCCATATTACACGTATGGAAGATTCCACAAGACCGAAAACTGCACGTATGGAAGATTCCGCAAGGCTCTAAATTACACGTATGGAAGATTCCACAAGACCGAAAACTGCACGTATGGAAGATTCCACAAGACCGAAAACTGCACGTATGGAAGATTCGGAATCGCCTTCTCAGCGACCCGCTGAGCGCCCTCATGTTCTCGTCCGACGTCCCGGGGCATATCCCGCATCCGGGAGCGACGACCGCGAACCCCGCATCCTCGCACCTCCTGGCCTCGGCGATCACGTCCCCGGCCGTGCCTCCCAGCAGGCTCCTCACAGGCCCCACGCTCCCTACCACTTGGCATCTGCCGCGGACCTTCTCCATGAGCTCGAACGGGTCCACCGAATCCTCCAGGGAAAGCGCATCCGCTCCCGTGGAAGCCATGTCGTCCGCTATGGGCATCGCCGCGCCGCAGATGTGCAGTATCGACTTCACCCTCCCGGTGCGGAGGCAGGAGCTCCTGCTCCCCGCCAGCTCCATGTACTGAGACGGGTCGATCAGGTCCGGGGACGCGACCCCGTCGGGCATGAGCACCACATCCGCGCCGGCATCCGCCAGCGCCTTCACGTACTCGGTCTGGAGCCTGTCCATGGCAGCGGACCACTTCCCGACCTCGTCGGGGCACATGATGGACCCTAACGCCACAGCCTCCGCCCCGAGCGCCTGGCCCGCCAGCGTCAGCGGGGCCACCGCTCCGGCGATGGCCGGGAGATTCTCGTGCTCCTTCCTGACGATCGATACAGCTTCAATCGTCACCGCCAGCCTTCCGGACGACACGTACTCCGAAGGGTCGATGTCCGGGACCTCCGGCAGGCCCTCCGTCATGGGGTCCACGGTCTGGAGGCTCCTCCTGATCGCGGGCATCCCCTCCCTCCCGTTCAGGTCCACCTCGCACCCCAGGGCCTCCGCCTCGCCGGTGACGCAGAACGGCACCCTCGCGGACTCGAACCCGAAGATATCGGCCTGGGCGCTCCCCAGCCTCGCCATCTTCGCCGGATCCGAATGCGCCTCGGGCCAGGATGCCCCGCACGCGTCCATCTGGCCGTATGTGGCCGGCTGAGTGAATATCGCCACAGGGGTCAGGTCCGGCGCATCGCCGGATAGCGCCTGCAGGACCCTGTCGCGGGGATCGGATGCCATGGACGGAGAATCGCATCCCATGGGATAAACGGATGCCGATGCCTCCGCGCCAATCGTTAATACAACATCCTCCAATCAGGGGCCCATGATTACTGCGATCCGCAACGGATGGATCGTCACGCAAGACGGTTCCAGGCGCATCCTGAAAGGGGATGTGGTCATCGACGGCGAGAGGATAGCCTCGGTCGGTCCCGAGTACAAGGGCACCGCCGACAGGGAGATCGACGCCACGGGCGACATCGTCATGCCGGGGATGGTCAACACCCACACCCATGTGGCCATGTCCGTCATGAAGGGGGTCGTCGACGACCTCACGTTCCCGGACTTCCTGGACAAGGTCTTCAGGATCGACTCCGACAGGACCGATGCGGACCTCGCCCTGGGCACCAAGCTCGGATGCATGGAGATGATGCGCGGAGGGACCACGACCTTCATGGACCTCTACTACTCCGAGGACGTCATCGCCAAGGCCACCCAGGAGGCGGGCATCAGAGGGGTCCTGTGCTGGTGCGTCCTGGACCAGGAGTGCACCACCCAGAAAGGCAACCCCCTGGACAACTGCAAGCATTTCCATCAGAGGTTCAAGGACGAGAGGAAGATCGTCCCCGGAGTGGGCCTCCAGGGAGTGTACGTGTGCAACGAGGAGACCTGCGTCGGGGCCAAGGAGTTCTCCGACGAAGTGAGCGCTCCGATGAACTTCCACCTCTCCGAGACCAGAGGGGAGGTCAACGACCACAAGAGGAAGACCGGCATGCGCCCGGCCGAGTGGCTGTCGAACATCGGCGTCCTGGGCCCCAGGGGAGTCGCAGCGCACTCCGCATGGCTGACCCTCAGGGAGGTCAGGCTGATGGGCGACGCGGGCATGTCGATCTCCTCCTGTCCCGTGTCCAACATGAAGCTGGCCACCGGAGGCGTCGCACCGGTCCCCGAGTTCCAGAAGTACGGCGTGAACGTCTCCATCGGGACCGACGGGAGCACCACCAACAACACCCTGGACATGTTCGCCGAGATGAAGATCCTCGGCCTCCTGCAGAAGTCCAGCCGCTGGGACCCCACCGTCGCTGCCGCGCAGGAGCTCCTGGACTTCGCCACCGTGAACGGGGCGAAGGCCGTGGGCATGCAGGACTCCATCGGGTCCATCGAGCCCGGGAAGTACGCCGACATCGTGATCCTGGACGGCAAGGCCCCCAACCTGAGGCCCCTCCTCCCGGAGAACATCGTCGCCAACATCGTCTATTCCGGCAACAGCCTGAACGTCAAGACCGTCCTCTGCCAGGGCGACGTCGTGGTCGACAACGGCAGGATAACGACGCTCGACACCGAGTCCGTCCTTGCGGAGTCGGAGGATGCCTGGCGCACCCTGTGCATGAGATGATCCCCCATGGAAGCGGTGTTCGCCAAGCCCGATTGGGAGAAGATACATGCGAGCGGCCGCATGGCCATGGACATGCACTTCCACACCAGCTGCTCGGACTCCTTCACAGACGTGAAGTCCGCGCTGTCCCTCGCAGAGGAGCGGGGGATAGGGCTGGCGGTCACCGACCACAACCTGATCTCGTCATTGACCAGGATCAAGGGCATGGAGCTGCCCGTCCCCGTGATCCCGGGGATGGAGGTCAGCACCACCGACGGCCCCCACATCCTGGTCTACTTCTACGACCTGAACGACCTGGAGAAGTTCTGGTACCGCGCCATCCGCCCCCAGCTGGGGGAATGCCCCTGGCTGGCGCTCCGCGACTGCCCCACGGCGACCCTCCTCGACCTTCTGGAGGGCGAGAACTGCGTCGTGTCCGCAGCGCACCCCATGGGCTACCTGGGCACCCTCAAGGGCGCTGAGATATGCGTCCGCAAGAAGGTCCTGGACGAGTCCGTGGTCCGCCGCATGGACGCTTACGAGGTCATATGCAGCGGGATGACCCGCGAGTCCAACCGCGGGGCCCTCGAAGCGGCCAAGAGGTACGGCATCGGCTTCACGGGAGGCTCCGACGGCCACACCCTCGGAGAGCTCGGCCGTGTCGTGACTGTTTCGGACGCCCACGATGTCGATTCCTTCCTGGACTCCATAAAGGACCATCGCAACGACGTCATCGGATTGGAGAAGACCGTCCCCCGCAAGGTGCAGATGGCCTCCGCATCGCTGGCGAAGTTCATGATGCACTCGCCGTCTGCGCTGAGGGTGCAGGCCAGGCAGACCGCCAGGTCCGCCGACCGCACCGCCAAGAGGACAGTGGCCAACATCAGAGCGGAGACCGAGCGCATCCGTGACGGGATCGAGAACCAGGTCCGCAAGCGCTGACTTTATCGCAGATCATTCTTCCTGCTCGTCTTCCGGCGCTTCGGCATCAGGGCGGGCCCTGAACCTCCTGAAGTAGAACACCAGCAGGATGACCGCGGCCACTCCCAGCACCACGAGGTGCTGCCAGAGCCCCAGGTAGTTGGGCACCAGGAGGATTATCAGCGCGTCGATCACCATCACCATCATGTAGGTGTTGATGTCCAGGAACTTCTGGTAGATCTCCATGGGCTCGCTCTTGGAGCCTTCCCTGTTGGCGATGTGGCGCGCTCCCGTTATGACCAGCTCGTCCAGGAACTTCACGTTGTTGACCAGGTGGTAGATCGGGATCGACAGGATCAGGAAGTTCACCGTGAGCATCACTATCCCCCACACCAGCGAGCTGGCGCCGAAGCTCTCGGTCAGCCATTCGACCGCGGGCCTGAGCCCGACGTAGAACACTGCTTCGATCAGGGCGATGGCCAGGATGTTGATGTAGGTGTGCGTCATGCTCCTGTGGACTGCCTTCTGCGACTTCTTGGACGTGGCGGACACGCGGTTGAACACGGAGTCCCTTGTGCTGTTGATCCTGCATGCCGCTGCGTACACGGGCTTGGGGCATCTCGCCACGGCTCCGTCCCATATGTCCGGGGCGAACTTCGTCAGGAAGGGCAGGACTATCATGGACACCAGCGCGGCTCCGACCACGGACGTGTAGAACGCGTTGTCCACGACCCCGTAGCCCAATGCCTCGGCGGCGATGATGAACGCGAACTCTCCCATGGCTGCCAGCCCGGTGGCGGACAGGAACCCGTTGCGGCAGGACTCTCCCCCGATCCAGTAGGCGAGGAAGACGGTGGCCGTCTTCAGCACCGCGAACAGGACGTAGAACATGAGGATCGTCGGGACGTTGTCCAGCAGGGTGCCGACCTGTATCTCCATACCGATCGATATGAAGAAGACCGCCATGAACAGGTCCCTCATGGGCTCTATCCTGTGGTTGATCTCCTTGCTCTTCCTGCTCGCGGCTATCATCATTCCCATCAGGAACGCACCGATCGCCATGGACAGGCCGATGTAGATGGACAGCAGCGCCATGCCGAACGCCAGGCCCACCGAGAACACGGTGAGGATCTCGTCCGAGACGTTGTCCGAAACCCAGTTGATCATCTTCGGGATGAGCCTCAGCCCCACCACGAGGCTGACGATCATGAAGATCAGGATGCTCACGATCATCACGATGAGCTCGTTGACGTTCATGTTCTGCCCCGCGATGATGGGGGTGATCATGGACAGGATGATGACCTGGCCGATGTCCTCCATGATGGTGATGAGGACGAGCATCTCGATGTGCTCCTTGTCCAGGCGGTTCTGAGACTTCAGGACGGCCATGACGACCGCCGTGCTCGAACCGGATATGATCGCTCCCAGGCAGATGCACTGGACGCTGTTGAATCCCATCAGGGACCCTCCGATCACTCCTCCCAGGACCATCAGCGGCAGCTGTATCACCGCGACCTCTATCGCGAACAGCCCCTGCTTCTTGATCTTCTTGAGATTGATCTCCAATCCTATGCAGAACATCAGCATGACCAATCCTATGTCGGACAGTATGCTGACGACCTGCTCGCTCTCCGCGGTGACCGTCCAGACGTTCGCTATGATGATCCCTGCGACGATGTATCCGATGAGCGGAGGCAGCTTGATGCGGTTGAACACTATGGAACAGACTGCAGCGAGCAGCGTGAAAAGTGCGAGGCTCGTCAGCAGTACCATCTCTTCCATGCATCCACCCTAATGGTCCAATGATTTCCATACTTATATCGGTATCGGAGAAAACCGTCGAAAACGCGTCGTCTGGCACATGCCTTTCCGCCGACGGACATTATCCTCAGGTCCCCCTTCTTGGACCTTATCTCCTCGAGTATCGACACCATCGAATCCCAATCGTCGATCCCCGTCGCGAGCCTGAGGCGGTACTCCCTGCACCTGCGGCAGCCGGTCACGAACCTCGGGGCGATGCTGCGCATCTTCCTCACTCCGACGTCGTTACCCTTCTCCTCGAAGACCATCCGGGCCAGCTCTATGCACCAGTCGACCTGCTGGGAGACCGTCGGATAGGGGAGCATCGTGCCCTCCCTCAGAAGGCGGTCGGCCTGCGTCAGCAGCCACGGGTTGCCCACGCCGCCCCTGGCGACCATGACCGCGTCCGCTCCGGTGAGGTCCCTCGCACGGAGGGCGTCCTCGGCGGTGTAGATGTTCCCGGAGATGATCAGGGGCACGCCCATCTCCTTGCGGAGGCCTTCGACCAGGCCGTAGCGGGGCTCCCCGGCGTACCTGTCCTTGGCCGTGCGGGCATGGAGCGATACCGCATCCGCATCCGCGGCCTCGAGCTCGGAGATGACGTCGCGGAAGCTCAGGGACTCCAGATTGGCCCCCAGGCGTATCTTGGCGGTCACGGGGACGTCCACTCTCCTTTTGATGGAACGGACGATGTCCCCGCACCTCTTCGGATCGGACATCAGCACCGATCCCGATCCGCTGCGCATGACCTTCTCCACCGGGCAGCTCATGTTGACGTCTATGAAATCGATGTCCGGATTGATCCTCAGCGCCTCAGCGGCGGCATCGGCCAACGTCTCCGGGCTGCTCCCGAAGAGCTGGAGGCCGGTGAACGGGCATCTGCCGAACTCGAGGTACTCCGGCCTGCAGGAGGGGTTGTTGAGGACCGCGCTGTCGGAGGTCATCTCGGTCATGACCACGGACGCTCCGAACGGCTGCATGAACTCCCTGTAGCTCCTGAAAGTGTATCCCGACATGGGCCCGAGCACGACCGGCCCGGGGATCCGCAGGTCTCCGATCCTCCACATGATGCCGATGCATCGGCAGGACGATGATAATGCTCTCGGTCCGAACCGGTCCGAAGGCAATGGTTGTGCCTGTCCTTTCAAAGGAGAACGGGCCGGGCGAGCAGAAAGCCGGTGCCCGTCGGGAGCCCTGTCGGGCGATCCGCGAGCGGAATCCTCCAGATGTTAAACACGCATTTCACGAACGAGAGTGTCAGATAACGGCAATATACTACGGGCTGCAATCTTATTCGCACCGGAGGTGCATACATGTACAAGCTGATGGTAGCGCTCATCGCCGTCTTGGTCGTTGTGGTGGTGATCCTCGGAACGGTCACCATGGTCTACGGCACGCGCATCAAAACAATGGATTCCATCGAGCAGATCCAATCCTATGATGACGGATTCGGCCTGTACTCGATGGAGGTGAAGTACGACTACAGCATCGACCGCATAATCGACAGCGGCATCACCGATGACCAGGGATTCGTGGACGCGGTCGTGAAGGAGTCGATCCCTTACCTTCCGGTGCACATCGAGGCACCGAAATTCGAATGCACGGCGTTCTCCATGACCATGGAGGACGGGGAGCATGTGATGGGCCGCAACTACGACTTCAAGCTCGACACCTCTGCGATGCTGGTGAGATGCAATCCCAAGGGAGGGTACTCCTCGGTGGCATTCGCCGCGCTGGACAACGCCGGTGTCGTCGAGCCGTCGTCGGTCAGATCCAAGCTGGCCTGCCTGACGGCGCCATTCATCTGCCTCGATGGCGTGAACGAGAAGGGCGTCTCCATCGCGGTGCTCACCCTCGACAGCAAGCCCACCCGCCAGGACACAGGGAAGCCCACCATAGCGACGTCCCTGGCGATCCGCCTGGTCCTCGACAGGGCCGATTCCACCCAGAAGGCGGTCGAACTGCTGGAGCAGTACGACATGTTCGCCACCAGCGGGAGGGACTACCACTTCTACATCACCGATTCCACCGGGGACGGGCGCGTCGTCGAGTTCGATTGCGACAGCCCGACCCGCGAGACGAAGGTCACGCCAACGGAGGCGGTGACGAACTTCTACATCATGTACGCGGACAAGGTCGAGCCGGACCATAAGAACGGGCAGTACGGCCATGGGAAGGAGCGTTACAACACCGTCATGGAGACCATCTACGCGACCCGCGGCACAGCCACGGTCGACGATGCCTGGGATGCCCTGGTGAACACGGCCCAGCCCAAGAAGCCCGACGATCCGACGAGCAACACCCAATGGTCCATCGTGTTCAGCAATACGGACAGGACCGCCACGGTATGCATCAGGATGCATTGGGACGACAAGTTCGTGTACGACTTGGAATCCGGCACCCTGAAGAAGCTGGAATCCTGAAAACCGATTCCCTGTTCCGACCGCACAGGCCATGAACACGGACAGGCCGAGGCTCGCCTCGGCTTGTCCGCCATCGATGCGGATCCAAGAAGAAGCGGGATCCCTCGGCCTGCAGCCGGCACGGGCAAGGGGCTCGGGTCCGAGCGGAGCGACGGGATCAACGGGCCTCACGTGCCTCCGGCCGAGATCCAAGGCCGGGGAGGCATGCTGCAGCATCCGCACCGTCAGATGTAGTCCGAGATGTAAGGTATCTCGTGTATCAGGATCTCGTCCAGGGCCTCGATGGCCTCATGCGGCCCCTCTATCCTCTCCAGCCTCTCGAGCTGTGTCGCCGACATGTATCCGAGCAGGAGCGTGGTCAGCGTCCCGATCGACATCGAGAGCACATGGTCCGGCTCCCTGTCCGTGAGCTCGGCCCTCCCCTTGTGGAACAGGACGCTGAACGTCCCGTTGTTCCACTCGAGGAACGGGTCCTCCACCTTGAACGCGAAGCACACGTCCGC
>CAVCVB010000039.1:0-15072 GCA_963605395.1 Firmicutes bacterium CAG:194 | reverse complement strand
CCACCATGTTCTCGAAGAGCATCCCCTCGTTTATCGACAGCCGCCCCCTGATGAAGCTGAGCTGCACATCCGAGAAGGCGGATTGGCCCGTGACGGATGACAGCGTCACCAGCAGGCCCGTGTCGAGGAGATAGCACTTGAACCTGCCGTCGGCATCATCATGGCCATCGGTCCCTTTGCAGATGTTGACGATCCTCGACTCCTTCAGCCAGGACAGGCTGCCTGCGTACTGGAACGTCTTGGCCCCATCAGACGCCAAGCCGGGACTGAACGCCTTGCTCCTACGGGACAGGTTGGCTGGGATGCTGTCGAATACCCTCAGTGCATGGGAGCCGCTGTTGACAGAGATCTCCGACATCTCGTCGCGATACTGCCCGATGATCGACCTCTTGGCCGCCTCGCACGAGCCGAAATCCTTCGTCGCGACGTAATCTGCCACTGCTCTGGGCATGCCACCGACTATCATGTACGTCTTGTACTTCTCCATCATGGCCTTGTGGAGCGGGGGCTCCAGAGGCTGCTTGGCTTCGAACCTGCTGCGCAGGAACGGAACGGTGACAACATCGCCGTTGGCCCAGAGCCATTCCTCGAAGTCCATGGGATGCATCTCGACGTATTCCTCTTCGGAAGGTATCTGGATGCTGCGGACGTTCTTCCTCAGGGAGATGAGCGAGCCCGTCTCGATGAAATCGAACCTGCCGTCCAGGACGAAGTACTTGATCAGCTGCCTGGCCCTCGGATAATTCTGAATCTCATCGAACACGAACACCGTGTCGCGCTCCTTCAATGGAACCTTGCAATGCACTGCCAGCGACGAGAGCAGGGCAGGGACATCGGAATAGTAGTGCTCGAAAAGCTCTATCACATCCGCTGACGGCCTGGAGAAATCGATGAGCACCGCTGAAGCGTATTCGTTCTCGGCGAACGATTTGACCAGTGTCGTCTTGCCGACCCCCCTGGCGCCTTCTACGAGGAGCGCTCTCTTGCCTCTGGTGCGGCTCTTCCACTCCATCATGCGGTCGTAGAGCTTGCGCTTGAACAGGTCGGCCATGCCAGGTGGTAGATGATTGAAGTGATTATAACTTTCCCGTGATTGAAAATGGAGATTATCATTACCTTCCCGCGATTCAAAACAGGGCTGGTCATTACCTTCCCGCGATTGCGAAGCCATCGCTTCACTCGTGGCGTATCTTCCTGGCAGGGTTCCCCACCCATGTCTCCCCTGCAGGGACATCGTGGGTGACGACCGCGCCGGCCCCGATTATGGCGCCGTCGCCTATGGTCACTCCGGGAAGGATTGTGGCGTTCGCTCCGATCCACACGTCGTCGCCTATCCTGACGGGCTTCGCCACAGTCTTGACATGCCTGCGGTCCGCCGGAGGGAAGTTGTGGCCGGGAGTCGCGATGCAGACTTTCGGCCCGATCAGCACGTAATCGCCGATCCATATGTCCGCGGAATCCAGGAAAACGCAGTCGTAGTTGATGGTGGGCTGCTTCCCGATATGGATGTTGGTCCCGAGGTCGCAACGGAACGACGGGCATATCTCGGAATCCGGGTCGAGGTCCTGCCCGAACAGCTCCTCGAGTATCGCTATGCGGCCCTCTCTGGGACCGATGTACGTGTTGAACCTGTGGCAGAGCGTCCTGGCGCGGTCCACCGCCTCCAGGAACTGCCCCAGGTCGGGGTCCTGGTTGCTGGTCGGCATTCCTGAACGGGAGCGTTCGATGAAATCCATGGCCATGAGATGCGATGACACTCACCGGTCAAAAAATCTTGCAGATGGATTGGAACCGTGGCGCGTGCATCGGTTCGACTTGAGGCTCTTGATGAATTCGCTCATCTCCTCTTCTGAGATCCAATCGGATTCCGATCTTACAGAGTCGAGGCCCGCCTTGAACTCTGCTTCCAGATGATCATACGCATCATCATCGAGAATGATGGCAGGCCCGGGTTCAGTATCCATGCAACCGCCTTCCATGAGGAGATTCTGTACTATGTGATCGTTAGCCTGTTCTGCAGATATTCCATGCTTTTCACTGTATGCCATCAGCGTTTCAGCCATGTCATGGCTGTTGTCTGACCGAACCGTGACAGCATTTCCTTTGGCCGAATCGGTTGTCATTGCCCTACCTCCGCCGTCTCATGATGATGTAAGCAGATAAAGAATCGACCCAGACAGGCCCCGACCGCGGTTCTTCGGCTCGCGGACCCGGATGAACAGCATGCAGAAAAGAACCTATATCCTGCATCAGATTGTAGGAATCGGCGACAGCATGGCTTCCAGAGTCACAGTGAAAATGAACACCTGCAGCAAGACCCACCACATCACGGCGACGATGAGGGACGACGGCAACATCGACATCAAGATAGAATCCGACTGCAGGAACGTGCAGGAGTACGCCCGCCGCCTGACCCGTGTGACCATGGACGACCTGATGAGATTCAACGAGAGCAGGATAGTCAGCCCCGAATGCAGGGAGCCGCTGTCGGTCCCGTGCCTTTGCCCCATGGGCGTGTTCAATGCCGCTTGGATGGAGTGCGGGCTGCTGTCCAAGAACCTCTGCAACAGGGCCCACTCCAACGAGATTGTCCTGGACGAGAACAAGGACCGATCGTGACATCAGAATCAGGGTCCGGAACGGAGTACGAATCCTTTCCAATCCGATGCTGTGTGCGCTATTGCTGATATGTATACAGTGTCACTATCGTGCTCGTAAAGGATCGCATATTCACCTACTATGAGAGCGCGGACTCTAGAGCCCCCGTAGTTGTCTAGTTCAAAACCTAGATCAGGATATACCTTAAGCTTCTCACATCCATCCTTGATCGAAGCCCATATGTGTGCTGATTTCCCCTTGTCCATGTTGCAACGGATCCTGCGGACCGCTTCCTTCGCATCATGTGAGTATAGAAGCTTCATTCGATCCCGCCGAACTCCTTCTCCATATCCGCTTCCGATGTCCAACCGTATCTAGCCCCAGATTCCATACCTTTACGATGGATCTCCAACAGATCTTCGACCATCCGTTGCCTACGAGCAACCGTCTGATTGGATACCACAGGGAAAGGAAAGCCCCGCTCGTTGAGAGATTGCTGAAGGAATATATTGATGGCATCCGAGAGAGTGACGCCACAGTCAGCATAGATTTTTTCCACCTCAGCTTTGATCTCGCTGTTCATCCTCAACTGATACGTTATGTCCTTGGGTGCAGCAACTACCTGTAATGTACTCATGTGACCACTTATTACAAATTGATTACAATGTATATAATTTGTATGTAATACATGTTGACCGAAATCTTCTGTTAGAACTAGCCAGGATGAGAGCGCCCAACAGACCTTGGCCTTTATCACACCCAACCTACCCGAACAATTGAACAGCAGGATGATGTGATGTCATCCCAGGAAAGACCAGACTCTTTCGGGCTAGGTGAGCAGATAAAGAATCACATCAGACAGGCTCTGACTGCGGTTCTTAGGCTAGTGAACCCGGATGAACAGCATGCAGAAAAGAACCTATATCCTGCATCAGATTGTAGGAATCGGCGACAGCATGGCTTCCAGAGTCACAGTGAAAATGAACACCTGCAGCAAGACCCACCACATCACGGCGACGATGAGGGACGACGGCGACATCGACATCTCCATAGAATCAGACTGCAGGAACGTGCAGGAGTACGCCCGCCGCCTCACGAGCGTGACCATGGACGACCTGATGAGATTCAACGAGAGCAGGATCGTCGGCCCCGAATGCAGGGAGCCGCTGTCGGTGCCTTGCCTTTGCCCCATGGGAGTGTTCAATGCCGCATGGATGGAGTGCGGGCTGCTGTCCAAGAACCTCTGCAACAGGGTCCACTCCAACGAGATCGTCTTGGATGAGAACGAGCGCTGATCCTGCATATGACGATGCGCCCCTCGGAGAACTGTTGGATGCGGCCGGCCCGATGGGGATCGGGACCGTGCCGGGCACCTGCCCTTGTCGGCACGTGCGGACAGTATCGACGGGAAGTAATATATGCCTAAGACCTCGTAGTTAAAACCATGAGCTGCATTCAACGCAGGACGCTTGCTCTGGCCTTGGTGGCAGTCATGCTGCTGTCGGTGCCCCTCACGGCATCGATCTGCGATGACGACTCAGATGCTGCCAGTGCCGTTGATTATTCGAAATGGTACTACAACCAGCTCGATGCACCAATGAAATACGCTTACAACGGGCTGCTGAATTCAACTTCCAGTAGCACGACCGTCGAGGTGGACATACCTAACAGCATCACCGGGAACCTCTATGACGACTACGTAGACGGGGAATCCGAGAAACTCAATCTTGCACTGAACCAACTCTGGTGCAGTGTACGCTGCGATAGCCCCGAGACATACTGCACCTATATTGAATCCGATGAGAATTGCAATGGTACGATCGTCATCGACCTGAAGATCACATTCACGATCGAGGATGAGTACACATCTCAGAAGAACAAAGAAATCGATGACCTGATAGACTCGATGGAGTTCACAGGCAGTACCGTCGAGAAGATAAAGTCGATACACGACTATGTCGCAAAGACCCTGAGCTATAACTTTGACGAGTTTGAAAAGGAGAAGGAGACCGGCGAGTCGAACTTCAGCATACGCAGCCTGTACAGGGCCCTGCTGGGAGACCATGACGTCGTATGCGAGGGATTCGCAAGAGCGTTCAGAGCCATTTGCGAAAAGAACGACATCCCCTGCCTTCTGATATTGGACTGGGTGGCAGTCGATGGAGAAGAGGCGATGCACATGTGGAACATCGTCCTTGTCGAGGGCGCATGGTACACTGTTGATGCCACTTGGGACTACATAGATGATTCAAGCGTCGACGACACGTACCTGCTAGTCGGACAGAGCACTGTCGGTAGTGATGGCATGACCACGGCCCAATCCCACCTCCTGAAAAGAACGACCGGTTATGGGTTCGGGCTCCCTACGCCTCTTGCCACCAACGAGTACGGCAGCGATGTCGCGACCGTCAGCTTCGACACCGGCGGCGGCACGGCAATCGCCCCGATCACCATAGAGGCAGGCACTGTCCCGACGATCCCGGAGACCACTTGGTCCGGGCACACGTTCGTGGCATGGTACCTCGACAGCGATCTCACAGAGATATGGGACGGTTCCGCGATATACTCCGACTGCTGCCTCTACGCGGAGTGGCTGTCCGTCGAAGAGCATTCGGCTTCGTTCGAGATCAGCGGCATCTACTGGGCGATAATCTTGGTCGTCGCGATCCTGATCGTCGGGGCCGTAGCGGTGAAGCGCCACAGATGAGCAAAACGGGGGGCCTCCCCCACTTTCCATATGCATTCCATGGGGGAAGACGGCCCCGGCAGTGTTATAGCTGCAGATCTGATCAAGATCCGTATGATCGAGGTGTCCGCGGCCATCGTCACAGATGGAGACCGTGTGCTGTGCTTCCGGAAGGGAGAATCCAAGAGGCCGTACCTGTCGTACAGGTACGAGTTCCCCGGCGGGAAGCTCGAGGCAGGGGAGTCCCCTTACGATGCCCTTGCCAGGGAGCTCATGGAGGAGCTGTCCCTCGACATCGGCGGGATGGACACGGAGCCCTTCGCGGACCTCTCCCACGATTATAGCGACCAGTCCGTCCTGATCCATTACTTCCTCGTGCGCTCCGATTCTCCGCAATACGTGCTGAAGGAGCATGTCTCCGCGTCCTGGACCCACATATCCGGCCTGGAGGGGCTGGACTGGGCCGGCGCCGACCTGGACGCCGTCAAGCTGCTGGAGGCCGGAAGGCGTTGAGCGGGGAATCCCTCCTCAGGGGGCTGGAGAGCGGCTACATCGACAGCAGCATCAGCGCTTCGGAGTCGTTCAAGCCCCAGCTGATCACCAACGATCCCGAGAAGAGGGAGAAGGTCATCACCGCCCTGAAGCAGGAGATGGAGTCTTGCGACGAGTTCATGTTCTCGGTGGCCTTCGTCAACTCCGGCGGGGTCAACGCACTGGCCCAGGAGTTCAGGGAGCTGGACCGCAGAGGCGTCAAAGGGAGGATAATCGCATCCCAGTACCAGAGCTTCACCGAGCCCGCCGCCCTCAGGGCCCTCCTCAAGAACAGGGGCATCGACGTCCGCATAATGACCGAGGACGCCTGCAAGATGCATTCCAAGTGCTACATCTTCAGGCACGGGGACATCTACGACGTGCTCATCGGCAGCAGCAACCTGACCAACAGCGCCCTGTGCGAGAACATGGAATGGAACCTGAAGATCAACTCCATGGACTCGGGGGAGATCATAAAGTCGCTGATATCCGAGTTCGAGAAGGCATTCTCCATCGCCACTGTCGTGGACGAGGCATGGATCGAGCAGTACTCCAGGGTCTACGACGACATGAGGCAGCTCAGGAGGTCCCTTCCGGAGAAGGACCGCAGGCTCCCCGGAGGCGCCGGGAGGCCCCAGCCCAACAGGATGCAGCAGGAAGCGCTGGAGTCCCTGCAGAGGCTGAGGGACAAGGGGGCAGACAGGGCGCTGGTGATATCCGCCACGGGATCGGGGAAGACGTACCTGTCGGCGTTCGACGCCAGGGCCACCGGCATGAAGATGCTGTACATAGTCCACAGGCTGCCGATCCTCCGCAAGAGCATGAAGAGCTTCGAGGCCGTCATGGAAGGGACCGAGTCCGTCGCCATGTACGATCCCGCCAGGAACAACCTGGACGCGGACTGCACCTTCGCCACCATCCAGACCCTCTCCAAGCCCCGTGTGCTGTCGATGATCCCTCCAGACACGTTCGACTACATCCTCATCGACGAGGTCCACCACGCCGGCGCAGAGACTTATCAGAGGGTGATCGGCCATTTCAAACCGAAATTCCTGCTGGGCATGACCGCCACCCCCGACAGGACCGACGACTACGACATCTACAGGCTGTTCGATTACAACATCGCCTGCGAGATCAGGCTCAGGGAGGCGATGGAGAACAGGCTCATCTGCCCGTTCCACTACTTCGGGATATCAGACCTGTCCATAGACGGCGAATCCGACGAGGACTACTCGCACTTCCTGAAGACGCACATCGACCAGAGGATCGAGAACGTGATCTCCAACGCCGACTACTACGGATTCTGCGGGAAGAGGGTGAAAGGCCTTGTCTTCTGCACCGACCTGGAGGATGCCGAGGAGTACTCCCGCAGGTTCAACGCCAGGGGCTACCGCACCACATGGGTGTCGGGAGCGATGGACAAGGGCCTGGTCGAATCGCAGATCGAGAGGCTGGAGTCCGATGAAGGGGAGTTCGCCCTGGACTACATCTTCACCGCCGACCTGTTCAACGAGGGGGTGGACATCCCCGCCATCAACCAGGTCATCATGCTCCGTCCGACCCAGTCGCCGATAGTCTTCACACAGCAGCTCGGGAGGGGATTGAGGCACCATCCGGACAAGGACTACGTGGTGGTCCTGGACTTCATCGGCAACTACGAGAGGAACTACAGCATCCCCATGGCCCTGTCCGACGACCGCTCCTACAGCAAGACGGAGACCAGGAGGGCCGTCTCCACGGGAGACTCCATCATACCCGGCAACTCAACGATAAGCTTCGACGAGGTCGCCAGGAAGAGGATCTACGACTCCATCGACAGGACCGACTTCACGGAGGCCAGGATCATCACGGAATCATACAAGGCCTTGAAGATGAAGCTCGGCCGCATCCCCAGGCTGATGGACTTCAGGACACATGGGACATACGAGCCTCTGAACATCCTGTCGAAGTACGGATCGTACCACGGGTTCCTGGCGAAGAAGGAGAAGGAGTACGATACCGTCCTGACCGAGAGGCAGGAGGCGTTCCTGAAGAGGATCGTCAAGTTCACGGCCGCAGGGAAGAGGAGGGACGAGTTCACCGCGGTCAGGCTGCTCCTGGACGGGGCTAATGACCTGGTCTCGGGCCTCGCCGCAGCCGGCATCGATGCCGAGGAGGGCAACATCCTGCAGGTGCTGGACGGCAGCTTCTACGGGAGCTCCTCGTCCGAAGACCGGGAAGAGGACGAGGATGCCGGGAACGACGACATCCGGCTCATAGAGCAGGACGGACCTGTCTGGAGAGCGACACAGGAGCTCGCATCCATGCTGGAGGACCCCTGCTTCAGGGACCATGTGGAGCAGGTCGTCGAGCTGGCGGAGGACGGATGGTCCTCATCCTACAGCTCCAACGCCGGGACCGGAGGCCCTGTGCTGAACATGAGGTACACCTACGAGGAGGCCTGCAGGGTCATGGGATGGAAGAGGAACGTGACCGCGCAGAACATCGGAGGCTACTTCCATCATAAGGAGACCAACACGTTCCCGGTGTTCATCAACTACCACAAGGGCGAGGACGTGGTCGAATCGCAGAGGTACGAGGACCATTTCGTCAACCGCGGCACGCTGGTCGCCCTGTCCAAGTCCCGCGAGGGGCCCGAGAGCTCCAGGATGCGGACCGTCAGGGACTCCGATTCAAACGGGGCGAAGATACTGCTGTTCGTGAGGAAGAGCAAGAACGACAAGGGTTCCAAGGAGTTCTACTACCTCGGGCGGATGCGCTTCTCCAGGTTCCTGGACTCCAACACGCCGGTGAAGATAGAATACAAGCTCGATGATGAAGTGAGATCCGACCTGTACGACTACTTCGAGACGGATATCTGAGCATCATTCGGAGAAGGCCCTGCCGAGCTCCCTGCACTTCTCCAGGACCTCATCGCCGGGCTTGCCCACGGCCATCACGCCGGGATAGTCGAAGACATCCGCGCCGAACGCCTCCAGCCTGCTGCACCAGTTCCTCAGCCACATGCCGGTACCGTACCTGCACGACCCGAACACAGCCACCTTCTTCCCGGCGAAGCGCTTGCCCACGTCGGCCATCAGGTCCGTCTGGCCGTCGCCTGTCTGCTCGCGGCCCATGGCCGGGCATCCGAGGAATATGACGTCGCAGGCCAGCATCCTCTCCCTGTCGGCGGTCTGGACGGCCTGTATCCACACGTCGTCCCCGGCCTCCCTGGCGCCTTCCGCGATGGCCTCGGCCATCATGCGCGTGTTCCCGGTGTTGCTGTCGTAGAGGACGGCCTTCTTCATGCAGGCGGGAACCGCGTCCTGGATGATAACCGTCACGGAGACCGGAGCATGGAGAATGTCCGCCTTTGTCCATTTCCGGACCGGGAAGGAATGTCCGCCCGGTTGTCGCTGGGAAAACGGTAAATATACAACCACGTTGAACGCTTTATGACAGACAAACAGACAGGCCCGGGGCTGATGGCCGCCCTTCTGACCTGCTCCATGCTCATCCTAATGGGCGGAGCCGCGGTCACGCCCGGGCTTCCCGGCTTAGAGGCCCGTTTCGCCGACAACGCGGACCTGGCCTCGTTCATAATCACCCTTCCCCACCTCGCCGTCGCCATCGTCGGATTCCTGATGGGGATGCTCTCGGACAAGATGGGGAAGCGCCGCGTCCTCATCGCCTCGCTCCTGATCTTCATCGTCACCGGTGCCGGAGCGTACTTCCTCGACAACCTCTACGCCATCCTCGTGCTCCGTTTCCTCCTCGGATTCGGGATCGCCGGGATCGTGTGCACGGTCACGTCCCTCATCGGATGCTACTACACCGGAGAGTCCAGGGTCCGCATGCTGGGGCTCCAGTCCGCGGCCATGGGCATCGGCGTGCTGATCCTCGAGCTGGTCGGAGGCGCCCTGGCGGACATCAGCTGGAACGCCCCGTTCCTCGTGTACCTGATCGCCGTCCCGTTCCTCATCCTCGTGCTGAGGTACGTGTGGGAGCCCGACGACGTGGTCGAGATGACCGACATGACCGTGAGCAACGAGGGCAGCGACATGAAGCTGCTCATCGGATGCTACATCACCATCTTCATCGGGATGATCATCATCTTCGTGGTCCCCACCAGGATGCCCTCCTACATGGAGACCACCATGGGTGTCTCCGCCACCCTCATGGGGCTGTTCCTCGGGTTCCACGGCCTCGGGAACGCGCTGTTCTCCTGCCTCCACAGGAAGATCTCCAGGCGCGTCAAGTCCATGCACATGGTGTCCATGTCCTTCGTGCTCCTGGCCGTCGCGCTGCTCCTCCCCCTCACGGTCGGAGGGAACGTGCCCGTGTGCCTCGTGAGCCTGATCGTCTCAGGATTCGCGGTCGGACTGATGATCCCGTCCATCGTCAACTCCATCGTGAGCGGGTCCACGGGATCCAACCGCGGGAAGATGATGGGGATCTACGCCGTCGCCCTGAACATGGGGCAGTTCGCGGTGTCCATCATCACGATCCCCGTGTTCAGCGCTGTCGGGGAGTCTTACCCCGACATGCTGGCGGTGTTCGGTGTCGTCGCGCTGATAATGGCCGTCGCGGTCATGCTGCTCTTCGGGTTCAGGAAGAACGGCGCCGCGAAGGCTGCTTGAAACCTCTGATCGATACAGCTCCGGGGGCGTCGAAAGATGCTCCCGGGCTGCCCTTTCTTCTTATCGTCTATATTGTGTCCAAGGCCGCCTCGGGACGTTTGCTGTTGCAAGATCTTAAGGAAATTACCCCTTTCGATGCTTCGAAATGTTAAGGAAATTACCCCTTTCGTCCTCTTGAAAAGTTAAGGAAATTGCCTTTTGGGGCCAAGTCGAACTTGAAAGAACAACACCTGACAGGTACAGATTAGGTTGTCGATCCAGGGGGCCCCGCCCTAGAAAGGGGCCCCCCGAAGGAAAACGTTTGTCAGCGCCTGCCGAAGATCAGCAGCAGCGCCGAGTTCACCACCACGGCCACGGAACCGAGGTTGTGGACTATCGCGCCGGTGACGGGCGTGAGCACGGCCATCATCGACAATGCGACTGCGACGAAGTTCCATCCGAGGGAGAAGGCTATGTTCGCCTTCACCTTGGACATCATCTTGCGGGATATCCCGACCAGGTGGGGCAGCGCTTCCAGGCCGTCCTTCACCAGGACCATGTCCGAAGCGTCAGCGGCGATATCAGTGCCGGTGGCGCCCATGGCGACCCCGACCCAGGACCTCTTCAGCGCCGGAGCGTCGTTCACTCCGTCGCCCACCATGCACACCTTCCCGCCTCCGGCCTGGATCTCCTCGATGGTGGAGACCTTGTCCTCGGGCGTGCATTCGGCCCTCAGGTCTGTTATCCCGGCCTCGGAGGCCATGTGCCTGGCGGCGCGGGCGTTGTCCCCGGTCAGGAGCATGCAGCCCACGTCCAGGCCCTTGAGCTCATCGACCGTGGCGCGGGCGGTCTCGCGGATGGTGTCCGAGAAGGCCACCGATCCGGCGTATTCTCCATCTATTGCGATGAACGCCACGGTAGCGCCTGTGTCGTGCAGCTCGTCAGCGTGCGCCATGGCGTCTGCGGGCACGGCTATCCCGGATGACTCCATGATCCCCCTGTTCCCGATTACCACCTCGCTGCCGTCCTTCCCGGCCCTTATCCCGTGGCCGGCCGTCATCGTGAACGTGTCCGGATTCCCGTATGCTATGCCGTTCTCCTTGGCGTAGTCGAGGAACGCCTTGGCCAGCGGGTGCCCGGATCCGGACTCCGCGGAAGCCACGAGGGATGCCACGCGGCTCCCGTCCCCGACAGGCGAGAACTCCACCACGCGGGGCTTCCCGACCGTGACCGTGCCTGTCTTGTCGAAGGCCACCGTCCCGACCTGCGACATCCTCTCGAGGGCGTCTCCGTCCCGCACCAGCACTCCGCGCTTCGCCAGGTTCCCGATAGCCGCTATGACGGCCGTGGGCGTCGCAAGGATGAACGCGCAGGGGCAGAACACGATCATGACCGTCACCGTGCGGTAGATGTCCTGCGTGACGATGTACGTGGCCACTGCGAGGACCAGGACTATGGCGACGAGCCTTGTGGCCCATACGTCGGCCGTCTTGACCATGCGGGTCTTGGCAGGGTCCGCGGAGGACACCATGTCGACCATCCTCTGGAATGACGAGTCTCCGGCGGTCTTCTCCGCCACCATCTCGAACACGCCCATCTGGTTGATGGTCCCGCTGTAGACGGGGTCACCGACGGACTTGTCCTCGGGCATGGACTCCCCCGTGACGACGGACTGGTCGATGGATGTCTCTCCGGACACCACCCTTCCGTCTACGGGCACGGACTCTCCGGGAAGGACCTTCAGTACCTGCCCCGGCCGGATCTCCTCCACGGGGACCTCGCGCTCCCCGTTCTCATCCACGATCCTCCCCGTGCGGGGGGACATGTCGGCAAGGGCCTCAATCCCCTTGCCTGCCTTGTTGGCGGAGTAGTCCTCGAGGAACCCTCCGATCTCCATGATCAGCGCCACCTCTCCGGCGGCGAACCATTCTCCCAGCGCCAGCGATGCGATGATGGCCATCGCCACGAGCACATCCGCCTTGATGTCGTGCCTCAGCACGAGTCCCGTGGCGGCATCCCACAGGATAGGGACTCCGCACAGGATGATGGCGACCCAGGCCGGGTCCACCGGCAGGTCCCCTCCTATCGCGAGGGACGCTATCAGCGATGCCGCCGCGACCGCCAGGATTAACACGGACCGCTTGACCTCGTCCTCGAAGAAGCTCTTGATGCTACCCATTCTATCGAATGGATGACCTGGAATTGTACGGATTTATAGCCTCCGCCCGCCTGGGATAAGAACTCCGCATGCGTGCGACCGCGGTTGCAAGAAGGCCGGATGCGTATCACCGCGTGTTATCCTTTGCCGACCGGTGCCACTCCGGCGAGGCTCGGATAACACGTTCATGGAAATATTGCATATCGGGTAACACGAACGGCATTGGAAAATCTGAAATCATTGATCTCAACCGAGCCATAGACCACGATGGCAAGGCCCATCAGATGCAGAGATGAAATGATAATTGGCGAACAGGAGGGGATTCGAACCCCCGGCCTGCAGCTTAGGAGGCTGCTGCCATATCCAGACTAGGCCACCTGTCCGTCGAATCTCTGGATTGACATCCTGAATATAAAGATTCCGATTTCGCTCCTTTGAAACGGGCTCGGACAAGCCCTGTTCGGAGAGGAAAACAAGCAATTCCTGCCCGAATCTGCAGATAAACGTTCATTACAGACATTTTGTAATCTCCGACATTATATACAATAATGCATATCGGATATCCTGTTAAAAAGGGGGAGTCGAGATACCGACCGGCCGCAAGAACAGGGTTATGATCGCATGCGTCACCTTCGAGACATCGAAGATCGTGGAGCCTGCGCTGTACTACGAGATAAACAAGATTCATATCATAAGGTACATCCGCGACCCCGATTCCGAGTCCGGGAAGATGTACGAAGAGTTCCGCCAGACGGTCTGCGACAGGCTCAACGCCGAATCCCCACGCGAGATCGAGATCGTGGTCCACAACGAGCACGTCAGCAACTTCTCCGATATGCTCCGCACCGTCCTCGGCCTCATCCAGTCCGAGAAGACGGAGGCGGGAGACGACGACTGCGAGGTCTATGTGAACATCTCCGCAGGGACCCCCGAGTACTCAGCCGCGGCCACCGTCGCATCGATGATGGTCCCCGGCGTCACCCCGTTCTCCGTGGGCACCAAGGAGTACACCGTCTCAAGCGAGAAGGCCAAGGAGATCTACTACATCGGCGGGAAGCCCGTCGGCCTCACCAAGAGCACCTACCCGCCCAGAGCCGTGCCCGTGTACCCGATCAACATCCCCGAGGAGCACCTGGTCCGCGGCCTCAGGATCCTCCACGAGAAGAACGTCGCCAAGCTGTCCGCCACCAGCGGGACCATGATCCCCGCGCTGAAGGAGGCGGGCCTGTGGTACCGCGACACGGAGACCAACGACCCCGAGAAGAAGCAGAAGCAGGTCCAGGCCGAGGCCGTGTACTACCAGAGGGACTTCATCGCCAAGTGGGTGGGCAACGGATGGCTGAAGAAGGACGAGCTCACCAAGAAGTACGCCCTCACTCCCGAGGGAGAGAGCATCATCAACACGTTCTACATCGACATGGAGACGCATTGATAATGGTCTTTAAACCCCCATGAGCGGTGCCATGACCGCCCAGGGGGCATAAAGGAGATCTACACCGGTGCGGGCAGTCCGCCCGGCTTTCGATCCGTCGGTTGCATGATCGACCTGTCTCTGTCCGACAGGAGCACCGTCATTGATCAATGGCTCCGTCAGTGTCCTTGACAGGGACGATGTTCTTGACGCGCAATGCGCATATCAGGATTATCACTGCGAGCGCGCAACCGAAGATCATGGTCATATGGAAACTGTTCTCGAGGACATCTGCGCTGACGGTCGCGGCAGTTCCGGTTCCCAGCCCGTGCTGGAACACCATCGAGTAAAGGACCACTCCGAGAGAGGCCGCAGTGTATTTCAGCTCCATCATGAATGTAGCGGCATCGGCCTGATCTTCCTCGCCGGCGTGATGGACCAAAGCGGTCGCGATACCGGTTGTGGCGAAAGCCAATGCGATCCCCATCACAGCCAAGCCTATCAGCAGAAGCAAGAGATCGCGGGGAGCGACCACGAGGAAGATCAGACAGAATGCGATGCGCCCGGCACCGGCCAGGACTGTGGGGACCTTGCATCCGTAGGCGTCGCACCATCTTCCGACTATGAAGGAAAAGATGATTGCGAAGATCGAAGCCACAGCCAGCAGTATGCCGGATTCAGACACAGTATAGGATCCGCATATCTGGAAGAAATACGGCAGGACATAGTCGGTTCCCATAACGATCGTACCAGACAACAGGAATGCCAATGAGAGCAGCTGGAAATCGTGACGCTTCAGCATTTTGGGAGAGATCAGCAGGCGGTCCGGATGCCTAGCCATTCTGAACCCCAGGCATACCAACAAGATCACCGAGATGACTCCGCATGCGACTATCGCCATGGCAGACATGTGCGAGGCCCCGATGTTCTGAAGGCACACTATACCGGAACCGACACCGAGGACGGCCAGAACGCTGTTGATGAAGTCGGGGTTCTTGGACTTGTCATATCCCTCGTCCTTCGGCAGGATCTTGAGGGCCATTATGATCGTGATGATGCAGAACGGAACATTGATCAGGAAGATCCAATG
>CAVCVB010000038.1:0-15247 GCA_963605395.1 Firmicutes bacterium CAG:194 | reverse complement strand
AGAACAGCAACGAGATGTTGGAGAATATAGAGTCCGGCGGTCTCCCGCCGGTGAGTGGTTTTATCAATCCTTCATCAGGGTGTACAGGACGGCCTTCTGGGCGTGCAGGCGGTTCTCCGCCTGGTCGAACACGACGCTCTGGGGCCCGTCCATGACCTCTGCGGTGATCTCCTGGCCGCGGTGGGCGGGGAGGCAGTGCATGACGATGCAGGAGGGCTTAGCGAGCTTCAGGAGGTCGCTGTTGATCTGGTACGCCTGGAAGAGCTTGATGGCCTCTGCCTCGGGCGTGGAGTCTCCCATGGAGATCCATGTGTCGGTGTACAGCACATCGGCATCCTGGCAGGCCTCCTTGGGGTCGTGGGACGCGATGATCTTGGAACCGTTCTCCTCGGCGATCTTCGTGGCGCGCCACATGATCTCCGCATTGGGCATGCGGACAGCGGGGCAGCATGCGACCATGTCGATGCCCATGATAGCGCAGGCGTAGAGCAGGGAGTTGCACACGTTGTTGCCGTCTCCCAGGTACACGAGCTTCTTGCCGCGGAACCCTCCGAGCTTCTCTTTGATGGTGACCATGTCAGCGAGGGCCTGGCAGGGGTGCTCCAGGTTGTCGAGCCCGCTGATGACCGGAACGGTGGCGTACTCTCCGAACTGGTCCATCATCTTGTAGTCGAACGCACGGTACATGATGCCGTGGACGAAGCGGCTCATGACGCGGGCGGTGTCCTCGACGGTCTCGCTGTGGACTCCCATCTGCATCTTGGACTCGTCGATGTAGAGAGCGTGTCCTCCCAGCTCGGTGATGGCCACATCGAAGGAGATCCTCGTGCGGGTGCTGGGCTTCTCGAAGATCATCGCCAGGGTCTTTCCGGCGAGGGGGGCTCCGTGGTGGCCGCGCTCGGCCTTGAGCTTGATGGCCAAGTCGACCATCTCTGGCCACTTGTCCTGCATATCGGAAACTGAAATCAAGTCCCTTTTTGCCATGGACGCTGATAGATGCGAACCTTTAAGAACCCTGTGCGACGCAATGGACAGTTAAGAACGAAGCTGTCCGATGGCGGACAAAACTCATCTCTTCACAATGATGCAGACGACATCCTGATCGTTGACCACATGGTCCATACCGACGGTCTGGCCGGGAAACTTAGCGCTGGTCCCCCATATCATCGCATAACGGAAGTTGTTCTTGAAGTCCCTGTGGATGAGCTCGCACACGTCTCCGATTGTGTTCCCGCGCTTGACAATCAGCGGAACATCCATGTCGGCCTCCTGGCCCTGGGGCTTCAGGTAGATCCTGATCATGTCGATGGTGTCGTAGATCGCCTGCTTCAGGTCGACCATCCCGTAGCCTGTGGCCGCGGAGATAGGGACGGTGTGGTACTGGCTGTGCATCTCCTGGACCGCTTCGAGCTGCCCGGGCTTCGCCAGATCGACCTTGTTGATCGCCATGACGGCCTTGATGTACACCCTGTTGCCCGCCAGGACGTCCAGCATCTGCTCGACGTTGATGTCCTCACGGACGACGACGGTGGCGTTCACATGGCCGTAGGCGGAGGTCATGTCCTTGATGGTGTCCACATCGATCTTTGTGAGCTTCAGCGTGGGCTTGACCAGGATGCCTCCGTGGTCGGAGTGGGTGATGACGACGTCGGGGCGCTTCTGGTTGAGCCTGATCCCCGCGTTGTACAGCTCCTTGAACAGGACGTTCATGTTGGGGTTGAAGATGTCCACCACGAGAAGGATGACATCCGATGCCCTGGCGGCTGCGATGACCTCGCGCCCGCGCCCCTTTCCCCTGGACGCGTCCTTGATGAGACCGGGCATGTCCAGGATCTGGATCTTGGCATGGTTGTACTCCATGACTCCGGGGACGACGTCGAGGGTGGTGAAGTGGTATGCTCCGACCTCGGACTTGGCCCCTGTGAGCTGGTTCAGAAGGGTGGACTTTCCCACGGAAGGGAATCCGACCAGGGCCACGGTGGCGTTCCCGGCCTTCTTGACGTAGAATCCTTTGGTGGGGCCCTTGGAAGCGCGCCTCTTCTCCTCTTCCTGGGAGAGCTTGGCGATCTTCGCTTTGAGCTTCCCTATGTGACCCTCGGTAGCCTTGTTGTACTTGGTCTTGGAGATCTGTTCCTCCAATTCCTTTATCTGCTCCTCGATGGTCGCCATAGGATTGCCTCCAGGTTCCCAGTCAAGGACCGCCAGTATTAAGCATTAACCTAGCCGCGATGCCCTGGAGGCCTGGCATCGGCTAAAAGAGTGAAATCAGGCGGAACGGCTCATGTATCCGCTGAGGAAGCCCTCGACGAGGGGCTTCAGGGGCGTGAGGTCCGCGTTGCAGTCGAGGTACACCTGTGTGAAGGCGAGGATGTCTCCCCCGTGGTCGATCGTCTCGACCTCGAACCAGGCATCGGCCGCGGCATCCACGGCGGCCTCGTCGGAGGTGGCGTCCGAGATGGTGTCTCCGATGATCTTGACGAAGTCCCTGAGGGCATCGATGTAAGTGACATACTCCGCGAGCTTGGCATCGTCGTCTACCATGGAGTCCACGACCTCTATGCAGCCGTCCGTGAACCTGATGAAATCAACGCACATCTCCAGGACGCCGATGATATCGTATGAGCAGCGCATGGCCTCCACCATCAGCACCAGTGCGGAGCCCATGTCCTTCATGAGGTCGTCGGGATTGTCCGATGAGCGGAGGAAGGATGCCAGGAACACGTCCAGCATGGACCCTATGACGTCGAAGGACTTCTCGGATGTGTGCTTGCACAGCACGTCGATCAGGTCGAGGACGCCTCCGCAGTAGCCTGCGGGAGTGTCCACCTGCGACATGGTCCAGTCCACGATGACTATCGTGGCGCACTCGGCGATGCTGCCGACATCGTCGGGGTTGGAGGAGATGAGGTCGTCGAAGGCCTTCGCGGCCTTGGCGGGGCCTTCCTCGCCGAGGATCGTGCGGAAGCCGATCATGTCGTCGTACCAGGGCTTCTTGCTGAAGCGCTCCACGTTCGCGTCGGTGTAGTCGATGGACTGCATCAGGTCGTATAGGCCGGACGCGTCCGCGCCTGCCCTCTCTTCGGGCGTGAAACGGTTGCCGCAGTGGAGGCAGAAGGATTCGTCGTCCTCATCGTCGATGAGGGCCGTCTTCTCGCATTTCGGGCAGGTGAGCGTCAGTATCGCCATGGCGAGCGGATGGCCTTGTCCTCTATATAACCGAGCAGTCGAACCCGCTGAGACCCTGCCTGGCATCTGCGTCCGGGACGTTGGACGTTCGCTCACGTTTATCTACTAGTCAGAATGTTCATCACACAATGACCGCAACCGCACCTGGCCCTGTCTCCAAGCTCGCCGAGGAGTTCATGGCCTTGACCACCAAGCAGTGGGCCGGAATCATCGCCGCGATAATCATATCGCTATTGCTGGAGATGTTCATGGGCACCGCATGCATGGGTTTCTTCATCGTCGCAGTGGTCCTCTACATGATACCCCATCTTCTCGGGGTGTCGTCTGTCAAGATCAAAGCGATAATCGGAGTCGTCTTCGCCGTCATGGCCATAGTGGCCGGGACGTTCGCGTACAGCGGCACCATAGAAGCCTATGAGAACAACAAGAACACGTCCGAGACGCACACCGTGCAGGACATCGTCTACGACGCGGATTCGAACACGTTCACATTCACCATCATCACCGAGCGCCTCCCCGGAGACTCCGAGAGCCCCAGGACATGGTACGCCATCGTGGAGACCGTGCCCGTAGAAGGTATGTCCTTCGGCAACCCCAACCGGGCCGGCGGAAGTTCGGTCGTCTACAGAGAGACGTCCGATCCCACATACATCGCAGAGCCGACGAGATACGGCATCGTCACCGTGACGGATGCAGGGACGAAGGACGGCAAGTACGTCTACAGCTGCTCCGTCAGCGACTTCAAGCTCGACGACGGGAAGCTGTACCTTGTCGGAGCCGGGATCACCCAGGACAACACGGTCTCCACCAGCGAGAGCGTCACCTTCATGATCGACAAGGGATGCAACCAGACCGCCATCTACTTCACCGGGACCGCCTACACCGTGGCCTTCGCCGTTGTGATCTTCTTCATGATCCTGATATTCTCCACCATCATGAGGCGCAGCGCCGAGAAGAGCCGCAAGAAGATGGAGGCCGAGGGAAGGCTGTACCCCAAGGGATACGGCAGATGCAAGAACTGCGGAGCGACCGTCCTCCCCGGAGAGGTCAACTGCAGGAAGTGCGGGACGTACATCGACGTTCCCGAGGAGATGAAGCCCCATAAGAAGGACTTCTTCCAGTGCACCGAGTGCGGCGCAGAGGTGCCGGCCGATGCAACGGTCTGCCCCAAGTGCGGAGCGAAGTTCGAGGGATCCGAGACAGAAGTCGTCCGCGAGGACGGCGAGGTCGAGACCTCCGAGGACGACATGATCGCCTGCCCCGGATGCGACTACCACGTGCCCGCCGGCACCGACTGGTGCCCCAAGTGCGGACGCATGCTCAAGAAGGAATGAGCAGAGGCCCCGGCACGACCGGGGCCCGTTTTATTTTATTTTTAATATCCTCCCTGCGGAACCGCAGGGAGGGGTTTTCCGCCCCTTCCGGGGCGTAAGAGCACCAAGTTCCATTCGGAGAGATCTCGTCACTTCTTCCTCTTGCGGAAGGTGACCTTGGAATCCTTCATGTTGATGACGGCGTCCTCCAGCTTGGTGATGACGTCGCTGCTGGTCTGGATGAGGTCCCATCCGACCTCCTTCATCATGATCGCCTCTCCGGCGATGAACAGCCTCGCTGTGATGCTGTACTTGAAGTTGCCTCCGGTGTCGTTGTAGCGGGACACGTGCATCGTGAGGGACTCGGGCTTGTAGATCTTGGAGATCTTGGTCACCATGTCCTCGATGTCCGCGTATATCGCTGCGGTGGCGTCCTTCTCGTCGTCCTCCAGGCCGCTTATCTGGACCAGGAGCATGTCCCTCTCCCTGCAGGCGGACAGCAGCTCGATGATGTCGTACTCGGTGAGCACTCCCACGAGCTCCTTGCCCTCCACCACGGGAAGGGTGGAGATCTTGTGGTCGACCATCATGTCGATGGCCTCGGAGATGTCGCTGTCCCACGGGATCGACTGGACGCATGTGAGGGCGATGGACTCGACGGTTATCTGGGCCTTGGAGCTCTTCTCCAGGTCCCCGATGAGCTTGTTCTCCTTCCTCCAGTTGCAGTCGATGACCTCCCTCATCCCGACGATACCGATGATGTTGTTGGCGTCGTTGACCACGGGCATGGTCCTGTAGTCTCCGCGGATCATCATGTCCATGGCGTCGTCCATCAGGTCGTTGGCCTTGACGGACTCCACGGGGTTGGTCATGATCTCCCAGACCTTGATCTCCTTCAGGGCCTTGATGCCCCTGACGATCTCGATCAGCTTGGTCCTCCTCACGATGCCTATTATCTTCTTTCCGTTCAGGACAGGGAGCTGACGGCAGTTGCTGGACACCATGATCTCCGCGATCTTGGTGATCTGCATGTCCATCGTCACTGCGGGCAGCTGTCTAATGTAGTTCTTGACCTTGGCGTCAAGGGTGACGCTCTTCTTCTTGAGGATCGAAGCGTAGCTTATCATCCCCTTGAACTCGCCGGCGTCCACCACGGGGATATCCTGGTATCTGGACTCCCTCATGACCGACAGCGCATCTGAGATGCGGTCATCGGAGGAAACGGTCGGGAATTCGGCGGACATGATTTCATCGACGGAGAAGCCGTCGATCTGCGATCTGAGCATTGTAATCTTCTTCAGATCCTCTAGGTCCTTTACAGCCATTAGAATTTCACCTCTGGATAGAAGATTGGCTGGGTACGTTATAAGCCTTCTCGGATGGGCGGACAGAATTTACGAGTTCCGATGCCAGCGCTTCGAAAATCGATATCGATGAGAGAGAAATGCCGGGAACCGCTACATGTTCTGTACGATTCCCAGCAAGCATTAAATAGATTAGAGTTCCGCGAAGGAAGCGCCGGCCAGGAGGTCGTCCACGATCCTGGGGACGTCCTCGATCTTCACGCGCTTCTGCTCGGTGGAGTCCCTGTCGCGGATGGTCACGGTGCCGGGAGCGGCCCCGTTCTCGAGGGAGTCGTAGTCCACGGTTATGCACCACGGAGTGCCGACCTCGTCCATCCTGGCGTACCTCTTCCCGATGGTCCCCGACCCGTCGTAGTAGGCCTCCACCCTGTGGGAGTGAACCTTCTCGTAGATCGAGCGGGCGATGTCGTCCAGGCCGTCCTTCTCCATCAGCGGGAACACTCCGAGCTTGATCGGAGCGACTGCGGGCTTGAGCCTGAGGACGGTGTAGTCCTCCTTCTCGTCATGGGAGTAGGCGTGCTCCAGGACGGAGTAGAATATCCTGTCCAGCCCGTGGGAGGGCTCGATGACGTGGGGCACGACGCGCTCGCCGGTGACCTTCTCGTTGACCTTGGCGATCTCGAAGAACTCGTCGGTGAGCTCGATCTCCTCTCCGTCGACCACGATCTTCAGCTTGCCGTCCTTGACAGCGGACGGGCTGGCCTCCTCCATGGCGGCGGCGATGGCCTTCGCCTTGCCCTTGAAGGCGGGGCCCAGGGCCTTGTGCTTGGCACGGACCTTCTCGACCTCCATCTCCCTGGGCTCGTCGAACCTCTTGAAGTGGGTGAGCTCGGTGCCGGAGAACTCCGCGTGCCTGGAGAGGTCCCAGCATCCCCTGTCGGCGATGCCGGTGATCTCGATCCATCCGTAGGACAGGAGAACCTCCGCGTCCCAGCAGTCCGCGGCGTAGTGGGCCATCTCGTCCTTCTCGTGCTGCCTGAACCTGAGCCTGGCGGGGTCGATCCCCAGAGCGGTCAGGAGCTGCTTGGTGGTGTACACGAAGTAGGCGAGCACGCGGTTGGCGATGATGCCCTTCTCGACAGCCTCTTTCACAGTCACGGTGACCATGCCGGTGCCGGTGTTGGGCAGGAGGTCCAGGGTCTCGTTCTCGATCTGGGGGAACCTGGGCCAGTCCTTGTCCTCGGGATCGACGAAGAGCTCCACCTCCATCATGTTGAACTCCCTCATGCGGATCATTCCCTGCCTGGGCGCGATCTCGTTCCTGTACCCGCGGCCGGTCTGGATCACTCCGAGGGGCATCTTCTCCCTGTTGTACCTGTAGAGGTTGGGGAAGTTGACGAAGATCCCCTGGGCGGTCTCGGGCCTCAGGTATCCGATACGGGCGGAGCCGGGGCCGATGGTGGTCTTGAACATCAGGTTGAACTCCTCCACCGGGCCCAGGTCCCCTCCGCACTCGGGGCACTTGACACCGTGCTCCACGAAGGCCTCCTCCAGCTGTTTGGGGGTGAGCACATCGGGGTTGTCGTAGAACTCCTTGACCAGATGGTCGGCCCTGAAGGGGGCCTGGCATTTCTGGCAGTATGTGATGAGGTCTGCGAACTCGTCCACGTGACCGGATGCCTTGAAGACCTCTCTGGGATTGACGGTCTCCGAGTCTATCTCCACGAAGCCCTCCCTTCCCTTGTAGATCGACCTCCATACGTCGACGATGTTGTTCCTGAGGGAGCATCCGAGGGGGCCGTAGTCGTACATGCCGGCCACGCCGCCGTAGATCTCGAAAGAGGGCCATATGAAGCCCCTGCGCTTGCACAGGGACATCAGGTCATTGGCATTGATGTCAGTCATTTACATTACCTAGGAGGGCGCATAGCACATCCACATCATAAATCATGCCCACGAGCTCGTCCTTGTTCCCGTGCACGGGGACCTGGCCGAAGTCGTATGCGAGCATGGCCTTGGCGACCTCCGAGAGGCTGGTCTTCTTGAACACCGAGTAGGGGTCCTTGACCATGTAGTCCTTGACGGTGTCGTCCTCCACGGAGAGCTTGTCCGTGGCCGTGTAGAACAGCGGGAGGACGTTCCTGGCGCCTGCCATGTTGCCGATGTCGGCGATGCCCAGGGCCTTCAGGTCGTCCACGTTCTTCACCTGGTCGCTGAACAGGTCACGGTCCGTCAGGATCCCGACGAGCTTCCCGTGTCCGTCCAGGACGGGCACTGCGGGCACGTCGCTGATCCTCATGGACACGATGGTGTACTGGAGGGGCTCGTTCTCGTAGGCCGTGACGCACGTGGTGCGGATCACGTCCTCTGCCATCATGGTCGTCTTCATGTCCTTGACCAGGGGCAGGAGGTCGGTCGGGGTGACGATCCCGATGAGCCTGCCGTCCTCGACGACGGGCAGCCTGTGGATCCTCTTGGCGCAGAAGATGCGGGCGGCCTCCTCGACGGTGGCGTCCGGGGAGATCGTGATGCAGTCCTTCTTCATGATGAGGGACAGCTGGTCCTCGTCGAACTTGCGGAACACGTCCCTCCTGGAGACGATCCCCATGAGCTTGCCGTCCGAAGAACGGACCACCGGGAGGCCGGTGAGGCCGTTGCGGACCATCACGTTGATGGCGTCGTTGCGGCTTCCGGGCACCTCGACCACTATGGGCGCGGCGATCATGACCTCTGAGACTGTCTTGCCGCTCATTCGGTTCCCTGCCTTTGGTCCCTGACGACGAGGACGGGGCACTGAGCGGCTCTGACGACCCTCTCGGCGACGCTTCCCATCAGGAGCTTGGACATTCCGGTCCTTCCCAGGGTGCCCATGACGATGATGTCGTAGTTGGACGACTCGTCGAGGATGACCTTGACGGGGGTCCCTTCCTTGATGGACACTTCGGCTTCCACGTTGTTCTCCGCAGCGAGGTCGCGGACGAAGTCGACTGCCGCCTTCCCCTCCTTCTCGAGGGTGTTGTAGACGTTCATGACAGCCGTGTCCATGGGCATGTTGGTGAACACCGACTGGTCCAGGACGTAGAGGGCGGTGACCTTGCCGCCGGAGAGCTTCGCGAGCTCAACGGCCTCCCTCACCGCTGCCTTGGTGTACTCGCTGCCATCAGTCGGAACCAGTATGTTCTTGAATTCCATGTTGAGATACCTCCTTTGTCCCCAGGCTCATGAAGGAGCCCCTGTCCCTGAGGGCCTCCGTGATGGACGCCCCCCTTGCAGGGACCACCGTCATTCCGTCTGGATTTACTGCACCTGAATTGGATTTGACGGCATTTAATATCTTGCCAGTTACCTTAGACATGGCTGCGAAGCATTGCTCCGGGTCCCCTCCCTGCATCGTGGCGGCCTCGGCGAACGCCGCCGCCTCGGAGAACATGTCCGGAGGGCACAGCATCCCGTTGTCGGTGCCGAGAGCCAGATCCGCGCCTGCGGCCTGGGCTCTGGCGATGGGCGGGGCCTTGCCGAAGTACATGTTCGATGTGGGGCACACAACGATGGGGACCTCGGCCTCGGCGCATTTGGCGAGATCGGAATCGGTGGCCTCGCACATGTGCACCACGAACGCCGGATCCAGGGACAGCACGAAGTCGATGTCCTCGCGGACCCTCTCGCTGGCGTGGATGGCGAACACCTTCCGGCGCTCGCGGACGATGTCGGCGACGGCCTCGATGTAACGATGGTCCATATCGGAGATGCTGGAGATCCCTATCCCGTCGGCGACGTCCAGGATCCCCTCGACCTCCGCCGTGTCCAGCTCTTTGGATACGGGGCGTCCCAGGATCACGGCTCCGGGGGACGCCGAGCGCAGGAGCCTGCACCCTTCTTCCCCTCCTTCGCGGAAGTCCACGAAGGACAGGGAGCCTGCCTTCATGGAATCGTCGGAGAACCTGGACATGGACTCCCTCAGGACGTCCGGAGGCGTCTCGCGGAGGTACCTGTGCTTCAGCCCGTTCGGAGGGGCCACAAGCTCCTGCAGCCCCATCCCCTCCGGGATCCTGAGGCCGTAGTCGGCGCAGTGGGTGTGCATGTTCAGCACGTCGGACACCATGTAGCCGGTGACGTCGGGCCTCTCCGGGCAGGGGCCGTAGCCCTTCTCCACGACGGCCCCGTCCTCGGCGACCGCCCATCCCTGCCTCGTGCCGCGCCTGTCGCAGACCAGGCCTCCGACCACCAGCCTCCCGGCCGGCGATGAATCGTTCATGTTGCCGTATCTGCCCGATGGGGATTTATACGTCGCCCATGTAGCAGGTGCCGGGCCGCATGAACAAGGATACCAAGCTTCTGGAAGCAACTGTCCAACTCCTCCAGGAAAGGGAGGACCCGATGTCGATCACCTCCCGCGACATAGGCGGGAGGGCCGGCGTCAATCCCGCTCTCATCAACTACTACTACGGCTCCAAGAACACGCTCCTGATGAAGAGCATCTACGAGATCATGGAGACCACCAAGGAGAGCGTCCTGTCCGAGAAGGAGCTTCCCGCCAAGGAGCGCCTGAGGAAGTACCTCATCTGCATGGGAGACGACATGTTCCGCTACGAGAAGCTGGTCAGGGTCGTCGTCCCCGACGTCCTGCTGACCATGCCCATGGGCGACGAGGAGGTCCTGAAGATGGTCAGGGAGCATTATTCGGGCAGGATCCCCGAGACGGAATGCCGCCTCAAGGCCCTGATGCTCATCGACACCCTGATGATCCTCTTCTACAGGAAGGCCGAGGCCGGGGAGTACCTGGGAATAGATCTCTCGGACCCGGAGGAGGCCAAGAGATGGACATCCGGCGCGGTCGATTCCGTTCTGGACTGACGTCCTGACTTCAAGAAGAAAAGATGGGGGCGGTCCCCCGTCGGGGCTCTCAGGCCCAGTAGGGTTTCTTGACGAACTTGTACGCCATGAGCACTGCGGTGGTCGCCTCTCCCATGGCAGTCGTGATCTGCTTGAACTTGCCGGGGTAGCTGACGACGTCCCCGCATGCGAAGATCCCGGGGCGGCTCGTGCTCATGTCGAACCCGACCTTCACCAGGCCGTCGTCCGTGAGCTCCATGCCCCATGCCTTCAGGTCGTCCAGGTCCGCGGAGATCCCGATGTTGATGACCGCTAGGTCCGTGGGGATGACCGTCTCGGCGCCGTCCTGGGACACGGTCACGGACTCGACCTTGTCGGTTCCGTTGATGGATACGAGGTTGGCGTTCATGACCTTCCTGATGGCGCTGGCGTCCAGGCGCTCGACCGTGGACTCGTCGGCCCTGAAGTCGGGCCTCCTGTGGACGATGGTCGTGTCCGTGACGGAATCGGCGATGAGGGCCATGTCGATGGCGCTGTTGCCGCCTCCGAACATCGTGACCTTCTTGCCGACGAGCTCCTCTTTGGCGGGGAGGATGTACGTCACTCCCTTCCCTGCGAGCTCCTCTTCTCCGGGGCAGCCCATCTTCTTGGGCTTGAAGCTGCCCATTCCGATGGCGACGATCACCGACTTGGCCTCGTAGGAGCCTTTGTTGGTGACGACGATGAGCTTCTCGTCCCCGTTGTCGATCCTCTCGACCTTCTCGTTCTCGTGTATGTCGCACTCCACCGATTCGGCCTGGGCATAGAGCCTGTCCGAGAGCTTCCTCGCCTGGATGGTCTCGAATCCGGGGTAGTTGTGGATACCTTTCTCCGGATACAGGGACACGAGCTGCCCTCCGACACGGGCCGAGTCGAGGATGAGCGTCTTCATCATCTTCGATCTGGCATAAATTCCGGCCGTCAGCCCAGCACATCCGGCCCCTACGATGACCACGTCATAGCACATTGAGACCACGGAATCATATCTGTGTATAAAAATGTGACATACTGAGATTGCGATTGCTGGCCACCGCCAGGCGCGTTCTGTATGAAATCCGCTTTTTCGCTACGAATATCGTAACAGTACTGCAAGATTCCGTCAACTCGGGCAGGATGCTCCATTGGTGCATCCCGGCAGTGCTCGAGAAGGCCGGCCATGACATACGGCCAGGAAAAATCCTCAAACAACCGAACGGTTTGTCCTCAAACAACCGAAGACCATGGATACTGGTCATGATTGCCCGGTTCCGCATGAACCATAATATACCGCCCATCTGGATTCATCTCCCGGAGGCTGCAAATGGGATCTGACGAAGTCTACTCTGAGACGCTGATGAACATCATAATGGATGTGATCGACGACATCATAGTGATCCACGATTCGGACCACACCATAGTGTGGATGAACAGGGCCGGAGAGCGCGCGTTCGGGAAGTGCGTGGACGATGTGATAGGGACGAAGTGCTACCACCTCTTCGACAGCACCGTGCCGTGCTCCGACTGCGACGCCACCGTGACCACCATCGGCGGCCCCGTCAACACCAGCGTCAAGCGCAGGGTGATCCCCGCCACCGGCAAGGTCTGCGACTGCTCCGTGGTGCCGCTGTTCAAGAACGGCAAGCTGGAGCTCGTGGTCCAGCACCTCAGGCCGGTCTGCCAGTGCCCCGACCAGGCCTGAATCCGTCGCAAGGATTAATATCGGTTCAGCGGATGCAGGTCGCATGTTCGAATTCGTAGATGGATTCTGGTACTTCGTCTTCGTCGGGGCAGCCTATCTGGCCATCCTCGCCATCGCCAACATCAAAAGGGCAGACGCCGAGTGAGGTCATCCCATGGTTCTGATGACCGAGCCCGTCGTCAGGATGATCAAGCATCCCGGCACCAACAAGGTCATGACGACCGTCTCCCCGGAAGGGGAGCCCCACGCCATCGTCTGCGGCAGCCTCATGGTCACCGAGCCCGACACCATCATCGTCGGGGAGGTGTTCATGTACCGCGCGTCCGAGAACCTCCAGAGGAACCCCAAGGCGGAGTTCCTCGTCTGGAAGGGCAAGGACGCCTACTCCATCAAAGCCGTCGCCAAGGCCAGGCTCGACACCGGGCCGATCTTCGAGAAGATGAGCGCCCAGCTCGACAAGATGGGCATGTCCTGCGTCGCGGTATGGGTGTTCGAGGCCCTGGAGGTCTGGGACGAGGGAGTCTCGGGCACCACCGGCGACAGAGTGATCTGATGGAGATCGCCAAGTTCAGGCGGCTCTGCCGCGCAACCTTCTTCCTCGGCGCGATGCTGGTCTTCTTCGGCATCGGCCTCTACCTCATGGGCTCCGTGATGCCCGGCGTCATCCTGATGATCGTCGGCGTGGCGATATCGATGATCTGCTTCAGCATCACGAAGACGTTCGCATTGTACGACTTCCAGCACAGGAAAGTCAAGAAAAATTGAGAATGGAAATGGGGTTTCTCGGACCTCCGACGCATCGGAGGCCCTGGTTCAGTTCAGAACCTGCTCCTGTCGGTCTCTGCGGGCTTGTGCTTCCTGAAGCAGTCCCTGCAGTAGACGGGGCGGCCCTGGGTGGGCTTGAAGGGGACCTCGCACTCGTTTCCGCAGTCCGAGCAGGTGGCCTTGAAGAACTCCTTGGGCCTGTCCCTGTCTCCCCTGTATCCGCCTCTGCCTCCGTTGTTTCCGTAACCTCCGTACGCCATGTGTATCACTCCTTGTTGTTCCAAGGTATCCTGAATAATTGCTCCATGGCCCCTCGGGGGCCGGAGGTTACCTAGACGCCTCTTTCACGGTCAATGACGAGGCGGTATATAGAACCGACTCGGAAAATGAACGCCCATCGTAAGCCAGAAGGTCAGAGGTCGCCGCCGCAGTCGGGGCAGATCCACATGCCCTTGAAGCAGACCAGCAGCCCTCCGCAGGACGAGCAGACGCGGGAAGGGGAATTGTCGGGAGCGACCACCTTCTTCTTGGACAGGTCCTCGCCGGCCCATGCCATGAGGGCGGCCAGCTCCTCACTGCGGTCGGTCTTGTCGGCCCCGTAGACGTCCAGGTTGTCGGCCTCGTTGTAGAGGCGGGTGCGCATCTTGCTCAGCGCGCGGGCCACGTTGCTGTAGGTGGCCTGCTTGATCCTCTCCTGGGGGAATATGTTGGCCCTGTAGCGGACGTCGAGGTACTCGATGGAGTTGTCGAGGAACCTCTCGAACTCGTCCTCGTTCGGATAGACCGGGACCGAGAGGATCAGGTCCCTCTTGGAGGCCAGCTCCGGATAGCGGGATATGGTCCGTTCCAGCGCCACCTTGACGGCAGAGCGCATCTCGCCGCCGACCTGGCCGTAGATCTTCCTGAGATGGGGGATGTCGTCCTCCGTGGCGATGGAGCCCATGCGGGAAGCCGCTTTGATGAACTCGGAGCCTTCGGAGTGGTCCATTATCTCGAATAAGCGGGGAATGAGCTCGTCGTCGGAGCTGAGGACGCTCTGGTAGCCGATGCAGGCCATGCGGACCTTCTCGCCCTCCCTGCGCCCCATGTCGTCGATCTTGTCCTTGACGGCACGCTCGCGGACCTCGCCGAAGAGGGTGACCACTTCGGCGCGGATCCGCTCGTCGTCGCATGACAGGTAGCCTTTCAGCAGGTCTACCTTCCCGGAATCGTAGTTGTTTATCAGCCAGCGGTCCTCGGAGACGGATCCCGGGCGTCCGGACGTGAGACGGTCCACGTCCTCCAGGAAACGCTCCAGATAGACCACGTTGGTGACTGCCAATTCCCGCGCCTTCCGATCTTGAGAATATTGTGTTATCAGATGTCCCTGGAGTCGAGGGCCTTCTTGAGGACGGCGACCTCTTCGTCGGACAGGGTTATGCCCTTGCTGGTCTTGCTGTGGTCGGGAGACCAGTCCCTGATGTCGTATTTGGGGTCCTTGTCGTTCCAGCTGACCAGGTTGAGCTCCTTGGTCCAGCCGCTGGGGGACTCGGAAAGTACTGCAATCTGCTCGATGATTTCGCGCTTGATCTCTGCCATGGTGACCTTTTGCGCGAATGTAAGCTGTCCTTTTAATTGTTGTCACGCACGCGCGCAAAAGAGAGAGGCGTGTGCAGGGAAGAGGATTATCGGGATGCCGCGGATTTGGTCACGACCTTGAAGCATATCGGCATCCTTGGACTTCTCCGAAGCCGTTCGAGGAGGTGCGGTCCGTAAGGGACCGCACCTCCATGCGCACAGGGCGCATCTGGAAAAGGATGGCGGGAGGCCATCCTGTTTGTGAAGCTCAGCGCTTCTTGTCAATGACGAGGAACGCGGCCATCAGAGCTGCCACGACGGCTGCCGCCGCGCATGCGAGCATCTTCTTGCTGTCATCGTCGTTGTCATCGGTATTCGTCGGCGCGACATACGGGGGGATGTAGTCGTAGTCGTCATCGTCGGGTATGATAGTGGGAGTCGTCGACATCATGCTCTTGGTCCCGACCATGAAATAGGAGAAGTGGTCGGTCGAGAACTTCAGGATCCCCGTATCCGGATTGTACGTTGTCGCCATGGCTTCCATCTTGCCGTCGTCAGCGACGTAGATCACC
>CAVCVB010000037.1:0-15422 GCA_963605395.1 Firmicutes bacterium CAG:194 | reverse complement strand
CAAGCTCGTGTCCTTCGGAAGGCCCACCCTGGATTGGAAGAGGGAGATTGTGGAGGACGTCCCCGACACCATCATGAAGAACGCCATAGCCAAGGTGTTCGCTGACGAGAACAGGAACCAGATCGACATCATCAACTGAACTTCTCAGCAGAGGGGGCATTGGGCGTCCGCCCTCCCCTCTCAACCCATATAAATACGACCTGTCCATCCTTCCCGTAATGTTCGAGATCGTCAGAAGGGACGGGATGGCGAGGATTGGGAAGTTCGCCACCAGGTCGGGGACCATAGAGACCCCGGCTCTGCTCCCTGTGGTCAACCCCAAGATATGCACCGTCCCTCCGAGGGAGCTCTACGACACCTTCGGATTCAGGGCGCTCATCACGAATTCATACATCATCAGGAACAGCCCGGCCCTCAAGGAGAAGGCCCAGGCCGTAGGTCTCCACGAGATGCTGGACTTCCCCGGCGTCATAATGACAGACTCCGGGACCTTCCAGAGCCACATGTACGGCGAGGTGGAGGTCACCAATCCGGAGATCATCGAGTTCCAGAAGTCCATCGGCACCGACATCGGGACGGTGCTGGACATCTTCACCGAGCCCGACTGGACCTACGCCAAGACCAAATGGTCCCTGGAGACCACCCTGGAGCGCACCAAGGAGGCCTGCGACATGAAGGGCGACATGATGATCAACGGCGTCGTCCAAGGGTCCATCTACACCGACCTCAGGGAGTACAGCGCCGCCGGCATGGCCGACATGGACGTCGACGTGCATCCCATCGGTGGCATCGTCCCCCTGATGGAGCAGTACCGCTACTCCGAGCTCGTCGATGTGGTCATGTCCTCCAAGAAGGGGCTGAACCCCAACCGCCCGGTCCACGCCTTCGGAGCGGGACACCCCATGGTCCTCGCCCTTCTGACGCTCATGGGATGCGACCTGTTCGACTCCGCCTCCTACGCCAAGTTCGCCAGGGACGACAGGATGATGTTCCTCGACGGGACCTTCAGGCTCCAGGACATGCAGACCCTGGACTGCAACTGCCCCGCATGCAGGGGGCAGACCCTGGAGAGCCTCAGGCGCATGGACAAGAACAAGCGCACCAAGCTCATCGCGGAGCACAACCTCTACCAGATCACCCAGGAGCTGGCCCTCGTCAAGAGGTACCTCAAGGAGGGCAGGCTCTGGGAGCTGGCCGAGAACAGGTGCAGGGCCCACCCCGCGCTGCTGGACGGCCTCAGGAGGCTGAGGGAGTACCAGGGCCAGATGGAGCTGTACGATCCGATCAGCAGGGAGGGCGCGGTGTTCTACACCGGTCCCGAGAGCAGGTCCAGGCCCGTCTACAAGCGCTACCTGGACAGGATCGGCGAGAGATATGTTCCTCCCACCGACAAGGCCGTGCTCTTCCCGGACTGCGCCGGGAAGCCTTATAGCAGGCCCTACGCCGAGGCGTTCGACAAGGCCCGCAAAGCGGGATACACGCCCATCGTCGTGACCCCCTGGGGCCCCGTCCCGGCAGAGCTCGACGAGATGTACCCTCTCGCACAGTCCCTGTTCCCTTCGATACAGGACGCCGAGACCGAGACCGAGTCGGAGAGGCTCACATTCCAGTTCCTCACCGCCAAGGGATTCACTAAGGCCATAGAGCCCGAGCAGATCCCCGACGACGGCACGGAGGAGTACAACGCCGACCTCATAAGGGCCAAGGCGGTCGCCAGGTACCAGTTCGGCATCGAGGCCGCGGATGCATTGTTCAGGGAGCCCATCGAGCTGGTCACCAGCAAGAAGACCGGCAAGATCAGGAACGTCATCTCCGACGGGGAGCACGTGCTCTCCATGCGCGCAGGCGACGGATTGTACACCCTGAGGATGGAAGGGGCCAAGAGGATCGTCTCCGCAGTGCCCGCTCCCCACATGAGGGTGTCCGTCACCGACGACGCCGTCCCGTTCGTCTCCGACGGCAGGAACGTGTTCTGCCAGTTCGTCACGTCCTGCGACCCGGAGCTCCGTCCGATGGAGGAGGTTATCGTCACCGACTCCGCCGACAGGCCCGTGGCCACCGGAAGGGCGTTCCTCGTGGCGTCCGAGATGAAGAGGATGAAGAAGGGCATGGCCGTCAAGGTCAGGTCCGGATCCGACGAAGAATGAGTTTCCATGCGGGGCCGTCGGGCCCCGCTCTCACACCGGCGAAGAAGATAGGATGAGCGAGCTCGGCTATGCGATGAGGAAGGCGTTCCCGTACACCATCCCCATCCTGACAGGATACCTGTTCATAGGCCTGGCCTTCGGCGTCATGTTCGCCGACATGGGCTACAACGTGTTCTGGGCCGCCCTCATGAGCATCGTGGTCTACGCCGGCTCGGGGCAGTACCTGGCGGTGAACTTCTTCGTCCCCGGGTACTCCTTCGTGCAGGCGGTGTTCCTCACCCTGATGGTCAATATCAGGCATGTCTTCTACGGGCTGTCTCTGGTGGACCGCTACAACCGCTTCGGCCGCAGGAGATGGTACATGATCTTCGGGATGACCGACGAGACCTACTCCGTGGTGTGCACGACCAAGGTCCCCGATGACGTGGACGAGGAGGACTTCGTGTTCTCCATCACCCTCCTGAACCAGATCTACTGGGTCGCGGGCGCCGTCATAGGGTCCCTCGCAGCCACGGCGATACCTTTCGACTCCACCGGCATCGACTTCGCCATGACAGCCCTGTTCCTGGTGCTGTTCATAGAGATGTGGATGTCCCGCGGCAACAGGATGTCCGAGCTCCTCGGCCTGTCCGCCGCTGTCGTGTGCCTGATCGTGTTCGGCGCGAGCAACTTCGTCCTGCCCACCATGCTCCTGATCGTCGCCGTGGTACTCGTGTGCAGGAAGAGGTTCGAGGCCGAAGATGGAGGAGGCGCGAAGGATGCTTGACCCCATAACATCGCTGGCGATGATCCTCGTGGTCGCCGTCGCCACCTTCGCCACCCGCGCCGCATCTTTCCTGGCGTTCCCCAAGGGGAAGGAGGTCCCGCCCACAGTCGTGTACATAGGCAAGGTCCTGCCTCCCGCCATCATCGGCATGCTGGTGGTGTACTGCCTCAAGTCCACCTCCGTCCTGGCGTACCCTTACGGGCTTCCTGAGCTCATAGCCTGCGTGACGGTCATCGCGCTCCATGTCTGGAAGCGCAACATCCTCCTGAGCATAGGCGCCGGGACCATACTCTACATGCTCCTCGTCCAGATGGTCTTCGTCTGACCGGAGCGACGGTCAATACTGACAAATACCCTCAGGCCATGGCAACAGTGATGACCTCAGCAGACCAGATCCTGTCGTACACCAACGTCATCTCGGACCTGGTCATGGTCATCGTCGTGGCGGACGTGATCGCCCTTTTCATCATGTTCCTGCTGGAGAAGTACGACCCCCGCGTGTTCCTGACATGGCTGATCATACTGGTCCTCCTGCCGCCGGTGGGGTTCATCCTGTACATGTACATGGGCTCGACCATCTACAACCGCAGGAAGTTCATGCCCAAGAACATCACCGATACCCAGCTCATGAAAGGGGCCGAGGTGCAGTCGAACATACTGGAGCAGGACCTGGGCGGCAATCCGGCATTGTCCGAAGAGTACGCGATGGCGAAGCTAATGGAGCGCGCCGGGGCGTGGTCGTACACCCGCGGGAACGAGATGACCCTGTACACCGAGGGCAACGACAAGATCACCGCGCTGATGGAGGACCTCCGCGCAGCGAAGAAGACGATCCTGATCGAGTACTACATCATACGCAACGACCGCGTGGGGAACACCTTCATGGACATCCTGATCAACAAGGTCAAGGAGGGAGTGGAGGTCAGGCTCCTCACCGACGGGTTCGGCATCGGGAAAGGGCCGAAGGAGGGCATCTTCAGGTTCATCAACGCCGGAGGGCATTATGCGATGTTCCATTCCTCCATCAACCTGATGCTGAGCCCCAAGAAGAACAACAGGAACCATAGGAAGATCGCCGTCATCGACGGGAAGATTGGGTATTGTGGCGGATTTAACATCGGCGACGAGTACCTCGGAGAGGGCCCTCTGGGCCACTGGAGGGACGCCACCGTCAGGGTGGTCGGCCCGGGAGTGGTCCCGATGACGGTCAGGTTCTGCGCCGACTGGCAGTACAGCGCCAAGCGCGACCCCATGAGGCCGCTGGAGCGCTACTTCGACTCCGGGATCCCCCAGGACGGCGATGCGAGCATGCAGGTCGTGTCCGGAGGCCCCGATTCCATGCCCAACAACCCCGTGCAGATGCAGTACCTGGCGATGATGTCCAGGGCCAAGCGCAGGCTGTACATCACCACGCCGTACCTGGTGCCGGATGAGTCCATGGTCACCGCCCTGGGCAACGCCGTCCGCAGGGGCGTGGACGTGAGGATCCTGATCCCCGACAAGAAGGACCACATGTTCGTCTACTGGAACAACAGGACCTACTCCAAGCTCCTGATGGACCAGGGCGTGAGGGTCTGGAGGTACAAAGACGGCTTCGTCCACGAGAAGATGGTCCTGATGGACGACGACGTGTGCTCCGTGGGGTCCGCCAACATGGACCACAGGTCCCTGTCGCTCAATTTCGAGACCAACCTGCTGATCTATTCCCGTGAGATAGCCGAGCAGTGCGCCGAGACCTTCCTGAAGGACCTGGAGTCCAGCGCGGAGTACACGGACGAGATGCACGGCCAATGCACATTGATGATGAGGATCCGCATGGCCGTGTCGAAGCAGCTGATCCTGCTGGCGTGATAGCATGGAGACGGATGTGCTCATAATCGGCTCGGGGCCCGCGGGAGCGTCCGCGGCCGCTGCACTGAAGGGGAGCGGCCTTGACGTCGTCCTCCTGGAGAGGCTGTCCGACGATGCCATCCCGAGATACCATTCCGTGTGCGGGGAGGCCGTCAGCGACAGGATGCTGAGGCTCAACGGCATCGGGAGGGAGCACAGGGTCCGGGACGTGGACGGGATAACGATCTCGTCCTCCGACGGCATGTCCGTGACCATGCCCGTGAAGGGCGCGGTGATAGACCGCCCGTCCATGCTCGCAGGCTTCCGCAGAGAGTGCGGGGCCAGGCTGGTCAGGGGCACCGCTCTGAAGATAGTGAGGGACGGAGAAGGCTTCGTCGCCGAGACGACCGCCGGAGAGTTACGCTGCAGGTACCTCATCGGCGCGGACGGAGCCCATTCCGTGGTCAGGAGGGACATCTTCGGGACTTCCCCCGCCCGGATGCTGCCCATAGTCAACACAATATCCCCCGGAGAGCAGGCCGATCTCGGGTTCACCGTCGGGGAGGAGTATGGCGGATGCTACTCGTGGAGGTTCCCGTCCCATGACGGATACGTGTCCATAGGGTTCCCGAAGGGCCATCAGGACCCGCCGGGCACAGTGTCCCGCGGCGCCAGGCACCTCCCGTTCGGAGGAGTGCCGGAGGCCGTCTCGGGCAACGCGCTCCTGGTCGGAGATGCGGCCGCCCTCGCCAACGCCCTCTGCTACGGGGGGATCGGAGCGGCCATGCTTTCCGGGAGGAAGGCCGCGGAGGCGGTGATCGCCGGAAGGCCTTGCCGCTACGGCAGGTGGTACTCCCGCTGCATCTACAGGAACCCTCACTTCATGGAGGCCCGCGGGATCTTCGCCGAATGGTCCGATTCCGACATCGCCGATGCCATGCGCCCGCTGGGCAGGACGGCTTCCGTGCCGAAGGGGTTCGCCGCGATCCTCCGCAGGCCCCGGAACGCCCGTGTGTACATCGCCATCTGGCTCGGATTCCGCTATGGGTGGTGATTTTGCATCCAGGCGGGAGGGACATTACATCCAACTTATATATATTTTAGAAAGAAATAAATACTATAGAGTCCCAAATGTATATCATGCCTCCAGACAAAGCAACAAGCGGCGCAGTGAAGTGCGCCAGGTGCTCTTATATCTGGACCCCCAGGGGGGATGAGCACCCGAAAAGGTGTCCGAAGTGCCGTTCCATCAAATGGGACAATCCTGAGCTGAAAGTCACCTGTCTCCGCTGCAACCATACATGGAACTCCCACAACGGAACGCCGAAGAGATGCCCGTCGTGCGGCTCCCATCAATGGAACACGCCACCTCAGGAGCATACCTGCAAAAGATGCGGGTATGTCTGGCATTCGAAGGGCAACAAGCTGCCCTGCAGGTGCCCCATGTGCACCACCCGCACGTGGGCCCAGGACATCGACGAGCTCGGACGCAAGAGGCCACGCAAGGTAGTGCCGATCGACGGCAGCTTCGAGGAGGTCATCCTGAAGGCCTATCGCCACGGAATGTCCTGCGTGGACATCGCGATCTCCAAGAACATCCCGTTCAGCAAGGTCTACGATGTCATCAGGCGGAACACGAGCGCCGCTATGGAGATTAAGGTCTAAGGCTTCCCGGCATCCATGAGGGTGCTATTGGTCATAGACTACCAGAACGACTTCGTGGACGGATCCCTCGGCAGCGCCGATGCCGTCGCCATAGAGGATGCCGTCTGCAGCAGGGTGCGCGAATACCTCGCATCATCGGACGACGTGGTATTCACAATGGACACCCACGGCGACGGCTACCTCGACACCCTGGAGGGCAGGATGCTGCCCGTCCCCCACTGCATAGAGGGCACCGAGGGCTGGGAGCTGCACGGCAAGGTACGCGAGCTGTCGGAAGGCTGCAGGATCCTCCGCAAGGGCACCTTCGGATGCCAGGAGCTCCTGGGCATCCTCCCCGCTTACGACGAGATCGAGCTGTGCGGGGTGGCCACCAACATCTGCGTGATGGCGAACGCCGTCATCGCAAGGACCGCCAGTCCCCAGGCCAGGATAGTCGTCAGGAGGGACTGCGTGGCGAGCTACGACAGCTCGCTCGGTGAGAAGGCCCTGGACGTCATGTCCTCGCTCCAGATAGAGGTCATATGACGGTCCGCACGCTCCATCTCTCCACACCCCGCCTGGAGCTCAGGCGGTTCACGGTAGACGATTCAGAGGCCTGCTTCAGGGAATGGATGTCCGATCCTGAGGTGGCCGCGTTCACATCGTGGTCCCCTCACGCCGATCCCGGGGAGACGCGCGCGGTGATATCCTCGTGGGTGGGAGAGTATGAATTGGGCTCCATGGACTGGTGCATAGTCTGGGCGGAGACGAACCGCCCCATCGGGAGCATAACGGCGGTCCAGGACCACAGGGCGGAAGGATGGTGCGAGATCGGATACTGCCTTTCGCAGGACTACTGGGACAGGGGCATCATGACCGAAGCGCTCACAGCGGTGTCCAGGTTCATCTTCGATTTCACGGACTACACGTTCATACAGGCCCGCTTCGACACCGAGAACGAGGCCTCCGGCAGGGTGCTTGAGAAATGCAACTACAAACGCGTGGGCGAAAGGGACCTGCCGGACCCGAAGACCGGGCGCATCCGCACCTACAGGTTCATGAGGCTGCTCCGCAGCGACGTGATGCTCTTCCCGGATTGAGGATCAGTCGGGGAGCTCGTCCCTGACCTTCTCGATCTTCCTGACGGCCTCGATGTACTTCTCGTGCTCCGCATCGGCGGCCTTCCTGAGGATCGCGATCTGCTCATGGCATTCCTGTGCCTGAGCCCTCAGCTTGTCCGCCTCGTCCATGAGCGAGTGCATCTTGTCGTGGGCCGCCTGCCCGTCCTGGGAGTTCTTGACGACCTTCTGATGCCAGTTGCTGGCCTGGCTGCGGGCTTCCCCGATGTCCCCGAGGCCTCCGGCAGCCCTCATCCTGGCGGCGCGGTCGTTCCACTCGTCCCGCTTCTGCTTGGCCTCCCTGGCGCACATGTTGCATTCGTCCCTCTGCTGCTTGAACACCGCCGCCTGCGCGGAGAGCTTCCTGGCCTGGGCCTGGAGCTTGTCCCTCTTGTCCATGAGGGTCTGGGCGCGCTTGTTGTACTCGTCCCTCTCGGACCTGTGCTTGGCGGCCTCCTTGTTCAGGCCGGCGACTATCTCGTCCAGCCTGCGGGCGTCCTCCTCGATCTGCTCGGCTATCATGGGGATGCCCTCTTCTTCAGCAGGTGGAACTCCGTCATGTTGTCCTTGCGGTCCTCGATGTTCTCGTGGATCATCTCCAGCCCGAACATCGCTCCCGCGTTGGCCCTGCACACGGCAGCGGTCCCTTCCGGAAGGGAGCCCTCGGAGAGGTACCTGGCGGCCACGGCGGTGTCCTCCACCTCGATGCGGTCGGCGTCCGGGAATAGCGCAGAGAGGCTCCCGGCGGTCTGGAGGAGCGCTTGGATATGAGACGCCACATGCTCCACCTTCTCCGTCCCGGGCAGGACGAACACGCAGTGGTGGATCGGCACCCATATGCTGTCGACGCACTCGATGTCGTCTCTGCCGGCAAGGGCCTCCTGGGTCTCGATGACGGGCCCCGCGTTGATGTTCCTGACGGCCACGACGCCGTACTCGGCGCCTTCCTCGTCCATGGCGCGGACGGTGCCCTGGGAATCCATCCTCGGGAGCAGCTCGGGATCCTCGAACCCCATCTTCTCGGCAAAATCTATGGCGGCCTGCTCGGAGTTGGACCCGGGTATGCCCATGTAGGCCATGGTGACGCGCATGCCCGGGGGTTATCGCGGGCGTCCTAAATATCTTGGGGTCGGAGCCTTCGGACCACGGGTTGTTTAAACGATGCCCGACATAATCCGATGCATGGACGAGAGCTACCGCAAATGCCGCACATGCAGGTTCTGCAAGCATGCCGACGGGCTCTGGGTCTGCCTCCCGGAATCGAGGCCGACCGAGAGGGACGGGACATGCGGGCGCTACAGGCCGGGATGCTGCGAGAACTGCTCATCCTTCTCGGACGGCGCATGCAGGCTCACCGGGCAGGAGGTCTTCGAGCTGGACGTCTGCTCCGACTACGACCCCGCAGGGTCATGCTGACATCCTGTCCTTCCTCTTGGACAGGACGTTCTTCACGCTCCCCTTGGCCTGGGTGTCTCCGGAGACGACCTTCTTCGCGGAGACCGGGACGCCGTAGTAGACGATGTTGTCGCAGATCGACTGGTTGCCCTTCATGTGCTCCCTGATCTCCGAGTAGCTGCCCTGGAGCCCTCCGATGGCCTCGTTCAGCAGGCCGGTCACCTGGAACAGGTTCCTGTTCACGAAGTCCTTCTTGTTGACGAACCCCTTCTCGGGCAGGATCGGGTTGTACGTGCCGTCCATGAAGTCGTCGTCCAGGTCGTCCACGGCGTCCATCACATAGACGGCCGCGGTGAGCTCGGTGAAGACATCGCCCAGCCTGTCGGGGCAGGAGTCCCCGGCGAAGTCCTCCAGGGCCTTGGACAGGCTCCTCCCGAACGTCCTCCCCATCAGGAGCGCGTCGCGGCATCCGTCGAGCTCCAGCTTCCTCAGCGCTTCGAACCCGCTGCCTACGATCTCGTCGTACTGAGGGTACTTCTTGACGGCCTTCTCGATGGCGCGGTTCAGCGTGAGGGATATGAGGTTCGTCTTCAGCGAGGGCTTGTCGGTCCTGTCGTCGCACAGCTCCCATTTGGTGAGGATCAGGGTGTACGCGGCCATCTGCTCCATCAATTCAGAAGGGGCCTTGCAGTGGTCGAGGACGCAGATCCTGCGCTCTCCCGGGCCGATGTCGAACGGGCCTCCGGCTATCCCGCACAGGAGGATCGTGTTGAACGTCATGTCGTAGTTGACGGTCAGCGTGCCTGTGAGGCCGAACCCGTCCCTGAGCTGGTGGCATCCCTCGCAGTAGTACCTCTTGTATAGGGTCATGTCGGAGGGCGACATCCTGTCGTAGAACGGGGTGGTGTAGCCGAACATCGCCGTCGTGATTCATCGGGAGCGATATTAGTTTTGGGATGCCAGGCGGGAAACGGGAGGTTCCCGACTCACGGGAGCAGCCGCGACATCGAAAAATAGTCGTTCGTCGATGGGAGATGCGAGCATCACGGGCGGTCCGAAGACCGCCTTAAAGGTGTTTTCAACTGAGCAGCTCAACTACAAGCTGAGCCACTCCGAGGACCAGGGCCGCGATTTCGAGACCAAGGCCCCAGTCCTCCTTCTTGTCGGTGATTCTTCCACCTCCTTCAGGATTCTCAGGGCGAGCCTGTGCGCAGCAAGAGAGGGAGCCTGCGTCCAGACCACCTCCCTGGCATGATGAACGACGTCATGCCCTCTTCTTAAGGCTGTTGTGTAATTACAAGATTTAGCTACCTAAGAATCATCCCCATTTCAGGCGGTCCGATGCATTAATCGCTGATCCGCGCACATGTCCTGACGCGCGATCCTGTCGTCATCCGCAACAGGTCGCCGGAACGTCTCCATCCAATCGGCTGGCTGATGTCTAGGCTGTCAGAATTCTTAAATATCCGCACAAGGTACAGCGGTCGTACCGATTTTATACATCGGTAGGTGAGTATCCAATGTCGTACGAGTCAGCATCGGTAGACAAATTGACCGCACTTTATGAGAGCCAGTCCCCGTCCGCGTTCATCGCGTTCGCAATGGAGGGACTTCCCGAGACGGACCACAGCGACCGCTACGACAAGGGCGACCACGAGGGATCCACGAAGTGCGACTACTGCTGCTGCGATGACAAGGGCTGCTGCACCACGCCCGGATGGTACGGATGCCTCATCGGAGGCGTCGTCGTCTGCGTTGTCTGCTGCTGCTACTGCACCAACGGATTCAACGGTGCCTGGACCTACTGGCCCTTCTGATAGGCTCGACGCATGAAGCCCTATCTGTCGGTAGTGGTCAAGCCCACGCTGTACTGCAACCATTCGTGCAGCCACTGCTACCACACTCCCGAGGAGAGGGTGAAAGGGGAGATGACTCCCCAGACATTGGAGAACCTGATCCGGAAGTGCTCCGAGGAGTACGAGACCGTATGGTTCATCTGGCATGGCGGAGAACCGCTGACCCTCCCCATGTCCTTCTACAAGGATGCGATATCCTTCCAGGAGAAATATTTCGGAAAGGATTCCAACCGTTGCAGCAACACCATCCAGACCAACGGCACCCTTCTGAACCGCCGTCTAATGGCCTATTGCCGGGAGAAGAGGATCAACGTCGGGGTCTCTTACGAGGGCCCGTACAACCAGGTCCTCCGCGACGGAGACCCGTCCAAGGCCCTGGCCATGCTCTCAGCCAAGGAGAACAAGCACTCCGTATCGGCGACCATATCGTCGGAGACGGCCCTCAAGCAGAAGGAGCTCTACGATTTCTTCAAGGCCGACGGGACCAACCTGTCCCTGAGCCCGGTGATCCCTGCCGGATGCGCCAAGTGCAACGGCACCGTGCCCGACGCGGACGAGTACATCAGAGGGAGCATAGAAGCGTTCGACGCATGGTTCCACGACACCGAGGCCCACGTTCCGCTGATCCCCCATTATCTCTACATCCTCAACTACCTCGGAGACCCCGTGCCCTCGGACTGCGCCCACACGTCCTGCCTCACCAAATGGATGTGCGTCAACCCTGACGGCTCCGTCTACCCGTGCGCCAAGGCCTGCCCACAGGAGTTCCTCATGGGGAACATAAACGAAGGCACGATCGGAGACCTGTTCCAATCCGAAGGGTTCAGGAGGATACTGATCGGGTCCATCCAGCGCAGGGAGAAGTGCATGTCCTGCCCCGTGTTCAGGTTCTGCAACGGGGGCTGCTCGATGGACGCCTACTACGAGTGCGGGCTGGAGAACAACGGCGGGGACTCGTGCAGGATCTTCAGGGAGGTCTTCCAGCATGTCGCTTCCGAGGTGCAGAAGGTCATCGATGGCGACGGCGATACCACGGGCCTGAACGATTTCGTCAGGGACGCGATCGTCGGGAAGCTCGTGAACCCCCGCACAATCAATGTTTGACTTCTCCGATCTCGTCCTTGTCGTAGGGAGTGAGCTGGTAGACGCAGTAGTTCAGCCAGTTGGTGAAGAACAAAGTGGCATGCCCTCTCCATCTGACGATCGGGTCCTTGCAGGGGTCGTCGTCCTCGAAGTAGTTGTCCGGGACATGGGGGTTCATCCCCGCATTGGTGTCCCTTTCGTACTCGTATGCCAAGGTTCCGGGGTCGTACTCGAAGTGGCCGGTGATGAAGACCTCGTTCTTCTCCGACATCACTATGCCGACGCCGGATTTGTCGGAGTCGCACAGGATGTGGAGATGGGGGTTCACCGATATGTCCTCGGCCCTGACCTCGCTGTGCCTGGACTGGGGCATGAAGAAGCGGTCGTCGAACCCTCTCATCAGGGGCTCGTTGTGGCTCAGGAGCTTCTGCTCGAATATCCCTGAGATCTTGGAATCGAGCTTGTACTTGGGGATGCCGTACTGGTGGTACAGCCCCGCCTGGGCCCCCCAGCATATGTACAGCGTGGAGCAGACGTTGGTGCGGGTCCAGTCCATGATGGCGCAGAGCTCGTCCCAATAGTCCACGTCCTCGTACTCGATGGCCTCGAGGGGCGCTCCGGTGATGATCATCCCGTCGAACTTGCGGTTCTTCACCTCGTCGAAGGTCCTGTAGAACCTGTTCAGGTACTCGGCGGAGGTGTTCTTCGAGGAATGCGTGGCGGCCTGGAGGAACTCCACGTTGGTCTGGAGGGGGCTGTTGCTCAGGCACCTGAGAAGCTGCGTCTCCGTCTCCACCTTGGTGGGCATCAGGTTCAGGATGAGGATGTCGAGGGGACGGATGTCCTGGGTGTCGGCCCTCTTCTCGGACATGACGAATATGTTCTCGGAGTCCAGGATGGACGCCGCGGGCAGGTCGTCTGGGATCTTCACCGGCATGCTATCATCACTCGTAGATCCCCAGGCTCATGTACTTCTCTCCGCCGTCGGGGAGGATGGCCACGATGCGGGCGGAGGGGTCTTTCTCCGCCATCCTGATGGCCGCGGCCACGTTGCCGCCGGAGGATATCCCTGCGAATATGCCCTCTTCGCGGGCCAGTGCGACGGATGTCCTGATGGCGTCCTCGCCTTTGACAGTCCAGACCTCGGGGACGAGGTCGCTGTGGTAGTTGCCCGGCACGAAATTGGCTCCGATGCCCTGGATCTTGTGGGGGCCTGCATGCCCCTCGGTGAGCAGCGGGCTCTCTGCCGGCTCCACGCCGATGACCTTGGCCTTGGAGCCTGCGTCGGCGAAAGCGAGGGCGATGCCGCTTGCTGTGCCGCCGGTGCCCACTCCTGCGAAGACATAGTCCACATCGGGCAGGTCCCTGAGGATCTCCTTCCCGGTGCCGGTCCTGTGGGCGGCGACGTTGGCGGGGTTGTCGAACTGCCCGCAGATGAATCCGTCCCTCTCGGCGCGGATCTTCTCGGCCAGGTCCACGGCTCCTTTCATCCCCTGGGCGCCGGGAGAGAGGACGACCTCCGCTCCGTAGGCCCTCATCAGGGAGATGCGCTCCTTGGACATGGTGTCCGGCATGACGATGACCGCCTTGTAGCCTCTGGCGGCCGCGATCATGGCGATGGCTATCCCAGTGTTCCCCGAGGTGGGCTCCACGATGGTGCCTCCCTCTTTCAGAGCGCCGCGGGCGACAGCATCGTTGATCATCTGGAGGGCGGCCCTGTCCTTGATGGAGCCTGCCGGGTTGCCCTTCTCGATCTTCACATAGACCTTCGTCCCGGGGGGATTGATCCTGTTCAGGCGCACGAGCGACGTCTCCCCTATGGTCTCGGTGATGCTGTTGAATAGTGTCATAGCGAGGTTCGGGATTGGCTTCCTGTACAAAAAACCGCATGACGGTCCTTTGCCAGGTGCCGTTGCGAACGGTGTTCAGTACTCTATGCCCTTGCGGGCCCCGATCCCCTTGTCGAACGGGTGCTTGATCAGCTTCATCTCCGTCACAAGGTCGGCGTAGTCGATGATCTCCTGCGGGACCCCTCTGCCGGTGAGAACCACCTCAGTGTGCGGGGCGCGGGACTCCAGCAGCTCGATGAGGCCCTTCGGGTCCACCAGGCCGAACTTCATGGAGTTGTTGATCTCATCGAGGATGACCAGGTCGTACTCTCCCGACGTCAGGACTTCCTTTGCCTTCTCCAGGCCCTTGCGGGTGAGCTCCTCGTCCACTTCCCTGGGGACGGCTTCTCCGCACATGTGGTCTGCGCCCATCGGGACGATCGTGAATCCCTCCAGCTTCTTCCCGGCGATATGCTCTCCGTAGCAGCCGTCGGGCTTCAGGAACTGGAGCATCACGACGTTCAGGCCCCTTCCGGTGGCGCGGAACGCCAGACCGAGGGCAGTCGTCGTCTTCCCCTTGCCGTTCCCGGTGTAGACATGGACCAGGCCCAGCTCCTTCTTGGTATCTTCAGGACATCCGCTCATGATATCATCCTCTCATACAGAATCGGACTGGAAGGTAGATAATAGGTGCGACCTGCAGTTCCATCTGGATGGCCATTCTCCGAGGAGATCGTCTGTCGCATCACCGATCGGACCATGGTCCAGTCTGCGGGGACGGGCTCGCCTTCCGGGGCATCGATCGCATGGCACACTACGATGGCTGCAGGCGGCCTCTACAAAGGCGCATTTGCGTCGCGGAAGGCGGCCGTAGTAATCTGATATAAAAAGACACTGTCTGAGGAGGTTTCCGAAACGGTCCATGAGAGCAGGATGCATGTAAATGCGCATCAGAGATTGTCATTGTGTGGCAGTGGATACGCATCTATCATCCATCCATACAAGCTATTATATATTCAGTCATAGCTACACGGAATCAGCCAAGTTAGTTAACTCAGCAAAACGAGATAACAGCAGTTCGATGTGCGCAAGCACTACGGAAGCTTGGAAGTGTGTTCCGCCCGGCAACGGGACGGTTCGGAGAGATCCGAGTCTGACAGGCACACCTGGCTACGATTCAAAATCGCGGTCGGCGTACGAATATCAGCAACGTTTGCAAGAAGCAGCAACGGACGAGAAGCGCGGTTCAAGCACAGTTCGCATCAAGCAGCAACGGACAGCAGGGTTCGGAGAACGAGCATCAGCACGATCATCGGGCACAAGGTCCGCTAGCAGCAACGGACGAGAAGCGCGGTTCAAGCACAAGCATAGTTCGCTACAGCAACAACGAGCACAGGGTTCGGGGACGAGCATAAGCACAATCAACGAACGCGGGGTTCGTTCAAGCACAACGGACGAGAAGCGCGGTTCAAGCACAGTTCGCATCAAGCAGCAACAAACAGCACTGATATGGCTCTGATTCACATCAGCAGGCACGTGAACAACGCGCTTGCTGTCAGACAACACCAGGCCTAAGCAATTAGGCATATCCAAGGGCGTTTACGCCCTTGGCATCCACATTTACAATTTTCTGTCACGTTTCCTACTCAAGGCAAGCAGGACAATATCCTCACCATCATACCGATAGACGAGGGACCAGTTCCTGAGCCTTCCATGTATTCTGCATTCCATCATGCCCTCGATGTCGCCATGGA
>CAVCVB010000036.1:0-15660 GCA_963605395.1 Firmicutes bacterium CAG:194 | reverse complement strand
GGAGCTCTTTGGAACGGACGAACTTGGGATAATAGGAGAACACGCGCTCCAGCGTGTGGGCGTTGAAGTACGCCCTCGACTTGTGCAGCTTGATGAGCTCGCCTGATGTCAGGTCCTTGTAGCCCATCATCTTGGCGCCCTCGTGGTTGACGTACTCCGTGAGCATCTTCCCCATGACCTGGAAGAACATCGGAGTGGTCGCATCGGCCCAGTACTCGTCACCATATCCCCTGGTCCAGAGGACATCGTCGCGTTCCTCGTCATTGGTGATCGTGGTGATGTTCCTGGATTGGAGCACATAGAGAACGCCCTTCTCGACGGCCCATTCCACGTCCTGAGGCGCTTTGAAATGCCCTTCGAGCTTGAGGCCAAGTTCCAGGACGTCCTTCAGGATCCCGTCGTCGGAAGAAGGGATGTCCCTCTTGGACGGTTCGATGTCTACGAGCTGGTTGGATCCGTCCACCAGGAAATATCCCTTGTCCTTGTGCCTGATGCTGCTATCCTTGACAGTGCCGTCGCGTCCGAGGACGAACCTGTCAGGAGTGATGGTCCCGGAAGCGATCGACTCTCCCAATCCCCAGGAGGACTCTATGACCACGTCGTCGCTGCCGTCCACAGGGTTCATCGTGAACATGACGCCGCTGGTGTCGGAGGAGACCATCCTCTGAACCACGACTGCCATCCCGGTGGAGAGATGGTCTATGCCCGCATCATGCCTGTACTTGACGGCGCGCTCGTTCCAATAGGATGCCCAGCACGATATGGCCATCTTCGGGACATCTTCAGGCTTGATGAAGAGGAAAGTGTCCTGCTGCCCGGCGAAGCTCGCCTCGGGAAGGTCCTCCGCGACCGCAGAGGAACGGACCGCGTAGTAAGAATCTCCATATTCCTTCAGGAAACCGTCGATCTCATCCGCCAATGATTGGGGCATGTCCTCGGCGATTATCATCGAACGGATGTCCTCTGTGCCTTTGGACAACGATCTCTCATCATCGAAATCGATATCCGACAACACGGCGCCGATCCTCTCTCTGAGCCCGGTGCCGGTGATGAATGAATCATAAGCGTTTACGGTGACGGCGAATGCGGGAGGGACCCTGAATCCATCCTTCGTCATCTGTGCGAGGTTGATGGCCTTTCCGCCTACCGTCTCGATCGTGATGTCCGGGTCAGTCAGACTGCTGACGTTCTTCCCGCCTGAATAGGGCATACCATCACGTTGGTTTCAAAGATAAAAGGATTGAGGTGCATGGAAGGTTCTCCAGGCATCTGCAGGATGCCTTGCAGACTGCAAGACAGAACCTAACAAGTAATATAACAAAGCAAGAGTTAACCTCTCACCGTGAGCAGATCTGATCGTGGATTCTATATCGCCATAGCTGCGATAGCAATCATCATCGTGGGAGGATATGCCGGATTGGCCGCGTACACCGGTTTCGGAACGCCGTTCAGCGTCGTCACTTCCCAGAGCATGCAGCACGATCAGACGCATTCTCAGCTCGGAGCCATCGACACGGGAGACATGGTCATAGTCCGTGATTCTTCGAAAGCCGATATCCACAGCTATGTCCAGGGAACCGTCGACGGATACTCTTCGTTCGGAGACTACGGATCCGTGATAATCTACGACCGCGGGAACGATCAGAACCCCGTCATCCACCGTGCGATCCTGTGGCTGGACTATGATTCGTCCACAGGGACCTGGAGCGCTCCTCAGTTGGAGAACTACAAAGGGGAATGGAAATCGAGCAACGGGACCGATTGGAGCAACATCACCGGGACCCTCGAGTTCAAGAACATAACAGCTTCCAAGAAATCCGTCTCGGTCAACATGGAGAGCCTTCCCGGAAAGAGCGGATACCTCACGATGGGCGACAACAGCGTGACGAACAACTATTTCGATCAGAGCGTAGGGATCGTTAACCATCTTGTCGGATTGGATGACATTAGGTCCGTGGCCATCTTCGAGATCCCATGGGTCGGATGCATAAAGCTCGCCATCAACGGAAGCTCCAATCTTAGATATGTGGAGAACAGCATCCCTTCGCTCGTGATGACGTTCATCTCCATATTCATGCTCCTTCTTCTACTGGATGTATTCACGGTGTACAGGAACCAGAAGAAGACAACAGAAAAGCTGGACAGATTCGAGAGCTGTAGCCGCTGACACCCCCACCCCCCCATTTCCACTGCGAACCTGAAACGGGATATGAGCGATTTCAGGGTCCTTAGAAAGCAAGGTCTTTCAAGCTATCTTCATGTATGATTTTATAACATCATATGATATCTAGAAGATGAACTCAGAACAACCAGAAAAAGCTGCCATATTGCTGTTCAATAGACATAGCCAGACTTCTGCAATTTTTATTCCTGATATCGTTCAGGACATCAGATGAGAGTCGTCTGCTTGTTGATCCTATTGATCTTGTCGTTGGCAAAAAGATCGTCGTTCTTGATCATCTCAAGAATCTCTTTAGGAACGCTCAGCTCGATTTCCTTTGTGCGTCCGGCGTTTCCGAAGGACTTGACCCTTGCATGGATGATTCCGAGCATATCGAGCTCGGAGATCAGTCCGGCGACTCTCCTCTGAGTCAGAACAGACTGTCCTATGACCTCGCAGATGAACTTGTAAGTGGAATAGACCTCGCCGGTCGTCATGGTGTTCATGTTCATCTCGGTGTTGCGGATGATGCTCATCAGAACGATCTTCGATTGGATCGTCAAGGTCTTGATGACTTCAGTGACAGCATCGAGCTCCACCTTGTTCTTCGCATAACGGACATGTGCTCCTGTGATGCGCTTGTCTCCGTTCCTCTCTGCGAAATCAGCAGCGAGCCTGAGAAGGTCCAATGCTTTCCTAGCATCTCCCATCTCCTGTGCGGACAATGCTGCGCAATAAGGGATGACGTCATCATCGATGGTCCCTTCATCGAATGCATCTTTCGCTCTCGCATAGAGGATGTCCTGAAGCTGCTCCACCGTGTACGGAGGGAACACTATCTTCTCTTCTCCGAGCCTGCTCTTGACCCTCTGTCCGAGGAGATCGGTGAATGTCGCATTGTTCGTGATCCCGATGATGGAGACCTTCGAGTTCTGAAGGACCTCGTTTATCGTGGTAAGATAATAGAATATGTCATCTCCGTTCTTCGAGAACGCACGGTCGATCTCGTCCAGAACGACGATGTAGATCTTGTCCTCTTTCTCTATGTAAGCTGTGAGCTCTGCGAGGATCTTGTCCAATCCCCATCCTGTGAACGGGATCCTCTTCGACGGATCGGTGATGATCTGGTTCGCGATGTTGTAGATCATCCCATAGGTCGTGTCGACGACTTCGCAGTTCACATAGATGAAATCGCAATAATGGGTGTTCTCGTCGGCTTTTTTCAGCTCCCTTCCGACGAAGTTCATGACAGCAGTCTTCCCTGTTCCCGTCTTTCCGAAGATCAGGATGTTCGAAGGCTTGTCTTTGTTCAATGCAGGAGCGATGATCTCGACGATCTCCTCGATCTTGTCGTTCCTGTGAGGGAGATATTCGGGGATGTATGTGGATTGAAGGATCTTCTTGTTCTTCACAATGACATTTCTCTTCTGTGCGAACTGAGTGAATATGTTGGCTTCTGTCATTGCAAGTCTCCTTTTTCTCCAATGGAAATTTTTTTTCGACCCCTTATTTCCACTGTAATCACATCGAGATGATAAAGCTTCTGAATGGTTCTCGTCAAAATCCAGCCTGGATGCTGGGATTCTCATCAGCTTTTATACGACAAGGTGATACACTCTCAGTTTCACAGGAGTGTGAAGAAAAATGAAAGGTTGGCTTGTCATCGGAGCTTGTATTCTCGGAATCGTCGCGTTCATCGGCGTTCTTTGGCTTATCGGACACTGATCCGAGAAGGCCTGTACTCTTTTTCCATTCGCAGTGGAAATGGGGGGGTGGGGGTCTTGCTATGGGAACTCCGCTCCTCTCTTTTAAATAATATACAACAGAAAACGTCTTCTCGATGAGAAACTCCCGCGGTTATGTCCTGATAGGTCTCAGTGTGGTCATCGTGATGAGCATCTTCGTCACCTTCTCCGGAGATGAAGAAGACTCGTATGATTACACAGGGATAGTCTATGATATCCATAGCACGGCGTCCGGATACAGATTCTATATACAGACCAGCTCCGGCGACCATCACAGATGCTTCTCGTACAACCAGCCTGTCGAATGCGGCTATTATGCGCTGCGCGGCACGTTCTCGGAAGACGGATCCATGCTGTTCGTCTCCTTCATGAAGCATCTGGATCCCGGCAGTGCGTAAGCTTATTGTTGCTGGTCTGCCATTTTAGGTCCATACATGTACGTAGCTGTGGACGACACCGACTCCATGAAGGGCAACTGCACCACATTCCTGGCGACAGAGATAATCAGAGAGTTCCATGACCTCGATCTCATAGGGAATCCCAGGCTCGTGAGGCTCAATCCGGCTACGCCCTGGAAGACCCGCGGAAACGGCGCGCTGGTGATGAGGTTCGGGAAGGGAACCGGCCCGAAGCGCTTCATCGGCCGCTTCTCGGACAGGGATGTCTACTGCTATGATGCATGCACATCGTTCGAGCCCGATCCCATCATGATGAGGGACCGGATCATCCCCCATATCGAGGCGCACCACGAGGACGATGCGGATCCCGGCCTTCTCATATCGCGTCAGAAGCCTTCCCAATCGTTCTATTGGAACGGCGTCAGGACGATAATGGACCGTTCCGCGATCGATGAGGAGATCGAGCGCATCGGAGGGATCACCTTCACTATCGGGAACGGACGCGGCCTGGTCGGATGCACATGCGGAATGGCATGGCGCCCGCGCGACAGCACGTTCGAGCTCTTATCCTACAGGCCGGAGTCCAGATGGGGCACCCAGCGCATCTTCGATCCCTTGACGATAAGGGATGTGGAGCACGGATATCCCACGACGTTCAACAGCTGGGAGGACAGGATGCAGAAGGTCGCGATGGTCCCTGCCACCCCGTGTCCGGTGATGTACGGATTGAGAGGGGATGTGGAATCGGACCTCATAGAAGCGTCTTCCAAGATCTCCACGGAGCCTATCGACAGATGGATGGTGTTCCTCACGAACCAGGGCACCGATGACCACATAATACACGATCCGAAAGTCCTCGTCCCCAATCAGTCGTATTCGATCGATGGCACGGTATCGTCGTATTCCAGGCACATCGCTGGCGGGCATGTCTTCATCGACATCCAGATGGCGTTCGGAAAGCTGGCATGCGGGGCATACGAGCCTTCCAAGGAGTTCCGCAACACGCTGGACTGGCTGCATCCCGGTGATAAGGTGGAGATGATCGGAGAGCTTAGAGACGAGCCCAGGACGCTGAACATAGAGAAGGTCCATGTGGTGTCGACGGTGAAGGAGTTCGTCAAGATCTCCAATCCTGTGTGCCCCATCTGCTCCCGCACCATGAAGTCCACCGGAAAAGGGCAGAAGTTCAAGTGCAAGAAGTGCGGGACCAGGTCCTCCGAGCCTGTGACGAAGGAAGTCTCCAGGCAGATCGTGCCCGGATGGTACGAGCCTCCCACCGCTGCGCGCCGCCACCTGTCGAAGCCGTTGAAGAGGATGGGGATGGTCCAACCTGTCGAGTTCGTCAATGGTCGTATACAATAATCGACACTCTTTTATACGGACCTCCGGTTGACATCGCAGGGATACACATGGATGAGGTAGTCATCGTCAGTGCAGTGAGAACCCCCATAGGGAAATACGGAAAGGCTCTTGCCGGATTCAAAGCGACCGAGCTCGGAACAATGGTCGTCAAGGAGTCCGTCCGCAGGGCGGGCATCGAGTCCGCCGACATCGAGGAGTGCATAATGGGAAACGTCCTGAGCGCAGGCCTCGGGCAGAACCCTGCCAGGCAGTCCGCCGTCGGAGCGGGCCTCCCCGTCGAGATCGGAGCATTCACAGTCAACTTCGTCTGCGGATCCGGTATGAAATCCGTCATGCTGGCCGCCGATGCCATCAAGGCCGGAGAGTACAGCGCTCTCGTGGCCGGAGGAATGGAGAGCATGTCCAACGCGCCCTATCTGCTCCCCGGAGCCAGGTGGGGATACAAGATGAACAACCAGGTCGCAGTGGACTCCATGGTCCACGACGGGCTCTGGGACATCTACAACAACGAGCACATGGGGCTCACCGCCGAGACCGTCGCCCAGAGGTTCGATGTGACCAGGGAGGACGCGGACCTCATCTCCGCCCAGTCCCACCAGAAAGCCGCAGCCGCCATCAGCGCAGGCAAGTTCAAGGACGAGATCCTCCCGATCACGATATCCTCTAAGAAAGGGGACATCGTCGTCGACACCGATGAGGGAGTCAGGGCCGATTCCACCGTGGAGACCCTCGGCAAGCTCAAGCCCGTCTTCAAGAAAGACGGAGTCGTCACCGCAGGGAACTCCTCCCAGCTCAGCGACGGAGCCGCATCCCTTGTAGTCACATCGAGGAAATGGGCCGAGGAGCACGGGCTCAAGCCCCTTGCATCCATCGTCGCCTACGGAGAGAGGGGAGTCAAGCCCGAGTACATCATGGAGGCCCCCATACCTGCCACGGAGCATGTCCTCAAGAAGGCCGGCATGACCATCGACGACATCGACCTGTTCGAGCACAACGAGGCGTTCGCCACAGCGTCCTGCGCTGTCAAGAAGGCCCTGAACGTCCCCGACGACATATTCAACGTCAACGGAGGCGCACTGGCCATCGGGCACCCGCTCGGATGCTCCGGAGCGCGTGTCCTGACCACGCTCCTGTACGCTCTCAAGGACAGGAAGAAGGAGACCGGACTGGCCACCTTCTGCATCGGCGGAGGCAACGCCGCCACTATGATCGTCCGCAGCGAGTGATCCTCGGACGTCTTCAGGCCTTCGCGGGCATCAAACCATAAAACGGTCCGAAAGGACCGTCTTCTACTTTTATGAACCAAATGGGAGATTCAGATTACCATGAGGTCTTTGGAGCAGGCTCTTGCATTGATTGATGATTCCGTTGATGAGATGGCGGGAACGATGGTCGAGATGATACGCTTCCCTGCTCTGGCCCCGGTCAACGGAGGAGACGGCGAAGGGAAGAAGGCGGACTATCTGATGTCCTGTCTGAAGGGATTCGATTCCGTCCAGAGAGTGGATGTCCCTGACGACACGGATCCTTCTGTCATGAGGCCCAACATCCTCGCGGTCAAGAAAGGGAAGAGATCCGGAACCGTCTGGATCGTGGCCCATATGGATGTGGTCCCCGCAGGGGACCTGGATCTTTGGGACAATCCGCCTTTCGAGCCTGTTTACCGTGACGGGAAGGTATTCGGAAGGGGAACCGAGGACAACGGGCAGTCTATAATCTCCTCCATGTACGCCTCGAGATGCTGGCTGGAGGAGGACCTCCAGGGCATGTCCATGGGCGTCGTCTACGTCGCGGACGAGGAGACCACCAGCAAGATGGGGATAGGATATCTCCTGGACCACGGCTTCTTCAAAGAGGAGGACGTGATCATCGTCCCCGACTGGGGATCCCCGGAGGGATCCGAGATCGAGGTCTCGGAGAAGCATCTGGTGTGGCTCAGGTTCTCGATCGACGGGAAGACCACTCACGGGTCGACTCCCAACCTGGGGATAAACGCCTACAGGGTCTCGACGCAGTATCTCGCCGAGCTGATGGACGTTTTGGAAGAGAGGTTCTGCAGGACCGACGACATCTATCTCCCGCACATGTCCACGTTCGAGCCCACGAAGAGGCCGGCCACTGTGGACAATGTGAACACCATCCCGGGGCACGACGAGTTCTCTATGGACATCAGGCTGCTCCCGGCTTACGAGATCGATGACGTGATCGCCATCGCGAAGGACCTGGCCGTCAAGCACGAGGAGCGCACGGGCGCGAAGATAACGGTGTCCGAGATACAGAGGCACGTCTCCGGCAAGCCTTCGTCCATAGACAGCGAAGGATTCATCGCATTGAGGGATGCTGTGCAATCGGTCACCGGCAACAGGCCTTCGGCGGTCGGAGTGGGCGGAGGGACCTGTGCCAACTTCTTCAGGGCCAGGGGCCTCGACGCTTACGTGTGGCAGTGCGGAGGAGGGACGCTTCACGCTCCCAACGAGCATGTTGTCATGTCCAATCTCGTGACGGATGCGAAGGTCTTCACGACGCTCTACTACAACCTGTGCGTGAAAGGCTGATCATTCGTCGTTGAACATGCGGTCGATCATCCATTCCGTGTTGAATATGATGATGTCCTCGTATTCCTGACCGTTGCAGACGAACGCTATCGGCTTCCCGATGGTGTGGGCGATGGACAGAGCCGCGCCGCCTTTGGCGTCGGTGTCGATCTTGGTCAGGATGACGGCGTCTATCCCGATCGCCGCATCGAATACCTTGGCCTGCTCGATGGCATCGTTCCCTGCCAGCGAATCTCCGACGAACACCTTCAGGTCGGGCTTGGCGATCCTGACGATCTTCTTCATCTCCTCGATGAGGTTGTTGTTCGTCTGCATCCTTCCGGCTGTGTCGATGAGGACGACGTCCTTGCGCTTGGACTTCGCATGCTCTATCGCGTCGTACGCCACTGCCGAGGGGTCGGCATCGTGGGCCTGCTTGACGATCTTGCATCCGAGCTTCTCAGAATGGATGGTGAGCTGCTCTATGGCGCCTGCCCTGAAAGTGTCGCAGGCTGCCAGGACGACCGTCTGGCCGTTCTTCTGGATGCGGTTGGCGACCTTGGCGATCGCCGTGGTCTTCCCCGTTCCGTTGATGCCCACGAACATTATGACGGTGGGCCTCTTCTGCTCGGAGAGCCATTGGTCGAAATCGAATTCGTTTATCTTCAGGACGTCCCTGACGGCGTCCTTGACGGAGAGCTCGACGACCTGCTCCAGCGTGTATGAGCGGTCGTACTTCTTCCCCAGGAGGTTCTCGCGGACTCCCTTCTTGATCTCCTCGACGACGGGGTAGGCCACATCGGCCTCCAGCAGGATTATCTCCAGCTCGTCGAGGATCTCATCGAGGGGGTCCTCCTTGATCTTCTTCCCGGAATCGGAGACGAGGCTGTCCTCTGCGGGACGGCCTTCCTTCTTGGCCTCCTTCTTCTCCTGCTTCTTGAGCTTCAGGAGCTCTTTCCTGGAGAGCTTGGGGGCCGGTTCGGGCTCCGGAACGGGCTCAGGCGCTTTCTCTGCCGGAACAGCCTCTTGAACGGGCTGGACTGCAGCGGGGGCTCCCGCCTGCGGCTGGGGCTTGGCCTCCTCCGCGGCGGGCTCGGGAACATGCTCGGGTTCCTCTGGCTTGTAGATCTTCTCCTCATCGAGGCCTTTGTTGGCCCTCGAGAAGAGGTTCTTCATCTTGGACTTCAGGGAATCGAACATGTTCACCGCCTCACTGCTGGGTGTCCATCGCAGCCTGCCTGTTGGAATATTCGTGCTGAATGGCAGCGCTGAGCTCGGACAGAGCGTTCTGTGCCTCATTGAGAGCTTCCACGGTCTTCTTCAGGGCCTCGTTGATCTCGGCGCCGTTGGCATCCATGTACTCGATCGAGTCGGCGACATCCTTCTCGACGGATACGTTGGATCCGACGCCCACAACGACGTTCCTGTTGCCGGTCACCTTGACCGGGATGAACGACATCGCTCCGACGGGGACAAGGATCTCGTCCCCGTCCTTGGCGTCCCTGAACGCTTTGATCGCGTCCGAGGCCATGGTGACCTCGTCCAGCGAGACACGGAGGACCTGGACCTGACGGCTGAGGGCATCGACCCTCTCCTTGTATGATTCCATCACGGCGATGGCCTGACGGAGCTCGTTGTCTTCCAAGTTCACTCACCGATCTGGTATTTCACGACGTGGTTCTCGACCTGGTCTGCGGGGATCTCCTCGACCTTGGTGATGTCGATCTGCCATCTCTTGAGCTTGTGCTTGCTTCCGATGGTGGAGAGCGCCTTCTCTTTCACTGCGGCCTCGTCCTCAGCGGCCATCTCGACGGAGAAGGGCTGGGTTTTCCTGGGGTCTGCGTAGGTTCCTGTGACACGGAATGCTTTCATAGTGATTACCTAGAAGGCTGGATTCTGACCCTATTTATATAATTAGCGTCGATTAGAAATGTACGCGCGTATTATAATGAGGCGGCGCAGGTCCGGCGGCATACCTTCGGCGATCGGTCGGGATCCATATGTGCCAGATGCATCAGAACAGCTTCTTCTGGAGGTCCGTCTCGGACGCGTATCCGATGTCGGCCATCTTCCTTCCGATCAGGAACACCGCTGCGAACTCCGGCACCTCCGTCTCCCCTGACAGGGTGAAGTGCTCCCCCTTCATGTCGAGGGTCGCGGGCTTCCTCATGGTGATCTTCACGGGCTCGTCGCTGTACTCCGCGGGCACGGCCATCTGCAAAGGGTCGAAATCCGTAAGCTGCTGCCTCGTGATGGGCGTCACCCTCAGCCCGCTCTTGCCGTGGACGGACCCCGGAAGGCGGATGAGCCTCTTGATGTCCGCGGTGACTGGCTCATCCACTTCTCCGGACAGGCGGTAGGCCATGTCCTCCTTCATGATCTTCACCAGCATGTTCTGGGTGGACTGGGACAGCACTGCCATGTTGTTCTTCACGAATATGACCGTCCGGGCCTTCTTCAGCTCTTCCTGGGCCTTCATCACGGTCTTGATGTCGCTCCCTTTGATCGACGGGTACTCCCTCTTCACGGCCTTGGCGTCGGTGTCGCAGAAGTCGTTGACGACGTCCATCAGGCCGTTCCTCATCCTGAGCTTCCATCCGCCGGAGTCGGCGGGAGGTATCAGGCGGTCCTTGGCGATGTTGGTCCTCACGCCGGACCCTGTGACCACCTGGGAGGTGGGGACCCTGTTGTAGGGGAACACCCAGTCTATGTTCAGGCCGGTCCCGGTGATGTAGTCTACGAGCTCCCTCCTCTCATGGGTTCCCAGCCCCATGACGTCGGGAGTCCTCACATGGGCGTGGTACCCCCTCCCTCCGGAGAACGTGATGTGCACCTGGTCCTCGGAGAACCCGAGGTCTCCGAGCAGGAACGAATCGACCAGGTTGATCATCTCCTTCCTGATCTGCAGGAGCATCTCGGAATAGGTCATCTCCTTGGCCCCGTCCAGGTGGTCGGCGTCCAGGTCGAAGATCAGCTCCGCCCCCAGCCAGTCCTTCTCGTCCATGGTGGGCGCGTCGGGCTTCCTGTAGTACGAGGTGGAGTAGTAGCTGTGCGACGGGACCTGTCCGATCATGAACCTGTGGAGCTCGTTCGGGTTGGGGAACGAGATGTGCCTCTGGACGAAGGACTTGTCGAAGAACATGAACCCGAACTCCCTGCGGGTGAACCTGTCCGGCAATATGGGCGTGTTCACCCTGTAGTATTTCCTGAACGACTTCAGAAGGAAGCGGGCGTTCGAATCCATCGGATGGTCATGAACGGGGCGCGTATAAAATGGATGCCGAGGCCGTCCTGAGACAACAATCTGACCTCTCTTATACTAGTAGATGATAAAACGTGCATGGCGGAGCAGGTCCCGGTCTACGACAACCACATCCATATGAGCCCCTCAGGGCGCAACATCGAGGCCCTGAAGGAGTTCGAGGCCGCAGGCGGGACGGGCTTCACGCTCGTCACCCTCCCCTATCCGGAGGTCCCCATAGCATGCGGGACCGATTTCGCCAGGTCGTACGAGATCACTTACGGTCTTGCGGCCAAGGCCCGGGAGGCCACTTCCCTGGAGATAAACATCGCAGTCGGGCCGTATCCGGTGCTGATCCTCCGCTTGGCGGAGGCGTTCGGGCTCGAGAAGGCCGAGGAGATCATGGTGCGCGGGATGGAGGATGCCGGAAAGGCCGTCGCCGAAGGGCGCGCCGTGGCGATCGGCGAGATAGGGCGTCCTCACTTCCCTGTGCCCGCAGAGGTCCGCGAGGCCTCGGACAGGGTCCTGCTGGTTGGGATGCAGCTCGCGAAGGAGAACGATTGCCCCGTGATCATACATTGCGAATCCGAAACCGACACCGACCGTTCGCTGGCGGAGCTGGCAGACAGGGCAGGCCTGGACCGCGGCCTTGTGATCAAGCATTCGTCTCCTCCGTGGGTCACGGAAGAGGAGACATGCGGCGTGATGCCCTCGATCCCAGCGTCCAAGACGAACATGAGGGAAGCTTACGGGAAGGGGACGGACCGCTTCATGATGGAGACCGACTACATCGACGACCCGGCCAAGCCCGGCGCGATAATGTCCGTCACCACGGTCCCCAAGAGGGTCCGCGCATGGCTGGCCAACGGGGAGGTCCCGACGGAGAGCATCCACAGGATATGCGGGGACATCCCCGATTCGCTTTACAGGAGATGATGTCATGGCAATTACAATCACGGGAGTTTATGACGAAGGTGCAATCGAGGACACTCCGCTCATCGGAGCCAAGGGGTTCTCGGTCCTGATCGACACCGGCGACGCCAGGTTCCTTGTGGACACCGGCCTCAGGGGAAGGTATCTCAGGCACAACCTGGAGAACCTGGAGATCGATCCCGAGTCCATCGACGCCCTCATCGTCACACAGTTCCACCCGGACAACTGCGCGGCCGTGAACGGCCTGCTGGAGGCCAGGGAGTCCCCGCTGAGGATCTACGGCCCCGAGAAGATGTTCGTCGCGAAGAAGGCGCTCCCATTGGGCAGGAAGATGGCGGTCACCGAGGAGAACATGTCCAAGGCCGTGCCCGACACCGAAACGGGCTGGATCGAGGCATCTCCGGAAGTGTCTGTCACGCCGTTCATCGACGGCGAGAGGTACGTGCTCGTCAAGGGGAAGCGCCTGACGCTGGTCTCCGGAAGGGGCGTCACGGGACCCGCGGCTCCTCTGAAGGCCGTGTACGACAGGATCGGGAGGTATCCCGACGCCTACCTCGGCTCCGTGCTCCTGGAAAAGAAGAAGAAGCCCGTCGCCGCATCCTATGCGAGCGAGTTCGATGCCAGCGGGTGCAAGGTCCTGTACCTGAACCACGCCACCGGGCGCGACGGCATGGTGAACCTCCGCACCCACCTCGGCCTGAGCGGGGTCAACGACTTCTACGTCGGATCCGTGTACAAAGGCTGACGTTCTGAAGCTTCGAAGGCATCTTTTATATAGGGAATCCCAGCAATAGCTCTCCGATTACTATGCATTGGCGTCTAAGGACCTTGGCGATGTTCGCAGCCATGACGGGGCTGCTCGTCGTCATAGGAATGATAGTGGGGGCGATCTTCAAGAACTGGATGGTCGGCCTCACGGTCATGTTGGCAGTCTCGATACTGTTCAACGTGTTCGCCTATTTCTTCTCGAAGAAGATGGCCCTCTCTGCCAACAAGGTGCGCCTTGTCACCAGGGAGGAGGAGCCCAGGCTCTACGGCATCGTGGAGAGCCTCGCCGAGAGGGCGGGCCTTCCCATGCCCGAGGTCGGAGTGTCCGACCTTCCCATGCCCAACGCGTTCGCCACCGGCCGCAACCCGAAGAACGCCGCTGTCGTCGCAACCCGTCAGCTCATGAACCTGCTGACCGACGAAGAGCTCGAAGGCGTCATGGCCCACGAGCTCTCCCACGTCAAGAACAGGGACATCCTCGTGATGTCCGTGGCATCCACCATGGCATCCCTGATCGCATACGTGGCCAGGATGGCCGTCTGGGCATCGCTGTTCAACAACGAGAACAACGGGGCCAGCTTCGCGATCGCGATCCTGGCGGACATCACCCTGCCCATCGCCGCCATGCTCATCCAGCTCGGAGTCTCGAGGAACAGGGAGTACCTGGCCGACGAGTCCGGAGCAAGGCTCACGGGCAAGCCCATGGCCCTGGCCAACGCTCTGATAAGGATCGAGGGCGGATGCTCTGCGAGCACCAACAAGTACGACAACCCCTCGGCAGCCAACATGTGGATATCCAACCCCTTCGGCACCAGGGAGACAGCCGGACTGATCAACCTGTTCCGCACGCACCCCTCGACTCCCGACAGGATCGAGAGGCTCAAGAAGCTCGACCAGGAGCTCAACGGCTCCTCTTCCGAGCGCTATTACGACTTCTGAAAAGAAAAAGGACGTCCGGGCCCCGGGCCCGGACGTCGAATTCAATGGACGGGCTCCCACTTGCAGAGCTCGTTGGTCTTGGACAGGGTGGATCCCCTGAGGATCTCCTCCCTGGTCCTGTCCTCCCTCTCGTGGACGTCTATGGCGCGGTTGGCGACTTCGACGGCCACCTCCTTGGGAATGACGACGACCCCGCTCTCGTCGCCCACGATCCAGTCTCCCGTGCGGACCTTCTGTCCGCCGACGGTGACCTCGATCCCTATCCCGCCGTAGCCCTTGGGCTCTCCGGCGCAGGGCGCGACGGTCCTGGAGAACGCAGGGAATCCCATCTCGCGGATGTCGTCTATGTCCCTCACGGCCCCGTCCACGACCAGGCCTGCGACGCCCATCTGCACCGCGGAATGCGATGCGAGCTCGCCCCATACGGCCACGGGAGCGCCTCCGACGTCGACGACGATGATGTCGCCCTTCTTAGCGCGGTCTATGGCCTCCACGGGCTTCGCCCAATCGCCGTTGGTGGTCTGAACGGTCAGGGCCCTGCCGACCATCTTCTGCTTGTGGGCCAGGGACTGGGGCAGGATGCCGAACATGACCCCCTGCTTGTGGAAAGCATCGGAGATGTTGCAGGTGGACACCTTGGAGAACGCTTCGAAGAGCTCCTCCTCCCCGTACTTCTTGGCGAGGCCGGTGTCGACCTTGGCGCCGGAGATGGACTTCCTGATGTCCTCGGCGGCCTTCTTGATGTCGCCGGTCTTGATGATGGCGCCTCCGACGATGATGTCCGTCGCGCCCGCTTCGGCATAGAGGCCCGCGTTCTCGGCGGTGATCCCGCCTGCGACGGCGATCGGTATGGAGACGGATGCCGCGATGTTCCTCAGGACGTCTATCGGAGGCTCCTCTCCGCGCATCTGGGTGTCTATGCCCATGTGCAGGCATATGTAGGCCACTCCGAGCTTCTCGACCTCTTTGGACCTGGCGACCCTGTCCGGGACGTTGATCATGTCGACCATGATCTCCGTTCCGTACTTCCTCCCGGCCATGACGGCCTCCTCGATGGTGGCATCATCCGCGAGCCCGAGGACGGTTACTATGTCGGCGCCCGCCTTGGCCATGATCTCGACTTCGAATGCTCCCACGTCCATGGTCTTGGTGTCTGCGACGATCTTCTTCCCGGGGAACTCGCGCCTGAGCGTCCTGACCGCGTCGGCGCCTTCGCTCTTGATGAGGGGGGTGCCGACCTCGACCCAGTCCGCGCCGCCCGCGACCGCCTCCTTGGCGATCTCGACGGCCCTGTTCAGCTGCATGAGGTCCAATGCGACCTGAAGGAAAGTCATGTTCCGACCATAATCTCCTCATTATAAACCATTAGGGGCAAGGCGGCCGAGAAGCCGTTGCATTTATCGGGCAGGGACAGGCAATCTCCGCGGCCTCAGATATTGAAGGCCGCAGGATGTGCGTTTCTCTGCTTGCTGCCGTTCCCGGTCGGTTGTTTTTATTTATTTAATAACCACTAATTATTATTAAAGGTAATGTGATACTTTTTAGTTGATATTTTGTCTATAAAGAAAAGACATCATCT
>CAVCVB010000035.1:0-15691 GCA_963605395.1 Firmicutes bacterium CAG:194 | reverse complement strand
GCCCCCGTCCGGACCGATGGCAGTGATTATGTACTCGTACTCCGGATTCACGTCCATGAAGTTCCTGGTCATCACGGACCTGCATCAGAACCTTGCATCCATCGACAAGATCAACAAGGCCATCAAGGACAACGGAGCCGAGTTCGTCCTCTTCCTTGGAGACGTCACCGATTTCGGCACGGGCGAAGAAGCGGCGGACATCATCTCATCGATCGACGCCAAGACCTACGTCATCCCCGGCAACTGCGACCCCCGCGACCTCCCGGAGAAGATCTCCTCCGTCGCCGTCGACATGCACGGCAAGGCGGTCGATGTCGGAGGATACCGCCTCGTCGGCCTCGGCGGCTCCAACATCACGATATTCAACACCGTGTTCGAGCTCACGGAGGAGGAGCTCTACGACGGGCTCGCCGAGAACGCGTCCGAAGGGATGATCCTCATGACCCATGCCCCCTCTTACGGCATCCTGGACCAGATCCCCTCCGGCCTCAGCGTCGGCAGCCCCGCCGTGAAGAGGATCGTGGACGAGTTCCGCCCCATCCTGGCGCTCTCCGGCCACATCCATGAGGCCATCGGAGTGGAGGTCCATGACGGCACCACCTTCGTCAACCCCGGCCCGGCCAAGGAAGGGCATTACGCAGTCGTCGAGATCGTCGGCAAGGACGTCCGCGTGGAGCTCGACGGCCCCGGAGCCTGAAGCCCCTTGAGATACAATGGCCTGGACCGTCCCGTCCGTGATCCGGACGACGGTCCGGGGCCGACCTCCGCAAATAAGTTAATTTTAAATATGGAACCATGATTAGCCTGCTTGATTACAATGGCACTTTGGCAGGGTAAATCCAACAGGAAGCCCACTGGTGGCAGGCTTGTCGCCAACAAGGGTAAGAGAAAGTTCGAGATCGGCAGAGAGAAGCAGTTCACCAAGATCGGTGAGCAGTCGCTCAAGCAGTATCGCGGAGCCGGAGGAAGTGTCAAGGTTGGAATGCTCAGCGCTCAGTACGCCAATGTGGTCGATAAGAAGACCAACACCGTCAAGAAAGTCAAGATCCTGACTGTGAAGTCCAACCCGGCTGACCCCAACTACGTTCAGCGTAACATCATGAACAAAGGGGCAACCATCACTACCGAGATCGGCGACGCCATCGTCACGTCCAGGCCTGGACAGGATGGCGCCATTAACGCTGTACTGCTTGAGTAATCACGATCCATAAACCCTTTAGCCCTTCGGGGCACTTTCCTTTCTTTTTCGTCCTTCTGTGTCCTCCATAGAATCACATAAATATCGAACCGAGGATTGACAGCGCATGGCATACGACCCCGATGTAGCGATAACGCTTTGGCCCGAGTACTTCGACGTCAATCGCACCAGGTCCGAAGGAAGAAGGCTCCCCAAGGAGCTGTGCGTCCCGAACCCGGACCTCGACATCATCGCCAAGGGAGTCATGATCCTCGACCTCGAGTACGAGGTCAGGGAGGACATGTCGTATCCGAAGGCCCCCCGCGACCGCCACGGCTGCGTCAAGGTCGAGAAAGGGGTCATGACCAAGACCGAGATGCTCCCGAAGGTCGCCGAGATACTGGTCAAGAACCAGAAGCGGTGATACCATGATCAGTCCCCTGGACTCCAGGGTACTGGACGTCAACTCCGAGTCCCTCGGCGTTCCGGTGGCGGACCTGATGCGCAATGCGGGCAGAGCCGTCGCCGATCACATTCTAGAGAACCATCCATCCGAGAGGGTGCTTTTCGTCTGCGGGCCCGGCAACAACGGCGGAGACGGATTCGCCGCCGCTTCCATGCTTCCTCCCGACCGCACGTGCGTCGCATTGCTGAAAGGAGCGGAAAGCATCCACAGCGCCGAAGCACGCAAGTTCTTCGATTCGCTGAAGTGCGAGGTCATCGACTACAGGTCGGTCGACCTGAGCAGCTTCGGCCTGATAGTCGACTGCGCATTGGGAACGGGGATCAAGGGGACTGTGAAAGAGCCCTACAGGGGATTTATCGAAGACGCCAACATATGCGGCCGCGAGATCCTCTCCGTCGACATGCCCTCGGGGCTCGGCACCGACCTATCCATCAGGCCCTCGGCGACGATAACGTTCCATGACATCAAGGAAGGGATGACGGAATCCGCATGCGGCAGGATCGTGGTGGCAGACATAGGCATCCCTGCAGAGGCAGCAGACACCGTCGGTCCCGGAGACATGATCAGGTACCCTGTGCCCTCCGCCTCCAGCCATAAAGGCCAGAACGGCAGGCTGATGGTGATAGCCGGCGGGCCTTACTACGGAGCCCCTGCGATGGCATGCTGCTCCGCGCTCAGGACCGGAGCGGACATCGTCAGGCTGTTCACTCCCGAATCCGTCTATCCGATAATCGCACAGGCGACGCCCGTGCTCATGATCACGCCCCTTCCGGGCGACAAGCTGACAACGGGATCGGTCAGCATGCTGCTGGACCAATCCGAAGGATACGATGCTGTTCTGATCGGCCCCGGCCTGGGCACGGATCCAGAGACCTCCGCAGCCGTCAGGATGTTCGTAGAAGGCTGCAAGGTCCCGATGGTCATCGATGCGGACGGGATAACCGCCGTGTCGGGCATGAGGTTCGGACCCCCAGTGGTCCTCACCCCCCATAAGATGGAGTTCAGGTCCCTGGGAGGATGCTGCGACGTCAGAGAGCTCGCTGAGCATCTGAACGCCACGGTCGTCCTCAAAGGCCATGCCGACGAGATATCGGACGGCAGGCGCACCAGGCTCAACAAGACCGGCACGCCGGCCATGACCGGCGCAGGGACTGGGGATGTCCTTGCCGGCTGCATATCCGCCCTCCTTTCCAAGGGCATGTCGCCTTTCGATTCCGCCTGCCTCGGAGCCTTCATGTGCGGCAAGGCAGGAGAGTACGCCGCGGAGGAGAAGTCATACGGCCTCATCGCCACGGATGTCATCGACAGCATCCCCAAGGTCCTCAGGAACCTGATTCCGTGACATACATACAGCCTGTCTACGGGATACCGGCCCTGAAGGTGGAGAACTGCCTCGTCATCGGAGACCTCCACATAGGCGTCGAATCGCATCTGATGTCCAAGGGTTTCCACATCGTCTCCCGCACGCAGGACATGCACGACGAGATCATGGCGGCCTGCGACGAAGACATCTCCAGGCTGATCGTCATAGGCGACGTGAAGGACTCCGTTCCGGGCTCCAACAAGCAGGAGTACCGTGAGATCCCCGATTTCTTCGAATCCCTCTTCGAGAGGTTCGACATCATAGACCTTGTCCGCGGCAACCATGACACCAACATAGAGGAGTTCCTTCCCGGAAGGGTCAAGGTCAGGCCCGCCACGGGATTGCTGCTGGGAGACGTCGGATTCATCCACGGCCACACATGGCCCTCGTCCGACGTCATGTCCTGCCGCACCCTCGTCATGGCCCACAACCACCCTACGGTGATGTTCAGGGACGGCGTGGGCAAGCAGATGACCGAGCCCTGCTGGATGAGGGGCCGTTTTCGCGAGGGAGCTGTCGACGAAAGGTACCCGGTCCTGCCGGAATCGTTCATCGTCGTCCCGGCCTTCAACAGGATGCTCGGAGGCTCCCCGGTCAATGCGATCGGAGAGGACCTGCTCGGACCGGTCATGAACAGCGATCTGCTGGACGTCGACGATGCACATCTGTACCTCCTCGACGGGCTGGACATCGGCAGAAGGTCCGACCTCATGGTCAGCGGGAAGGACAGGTCGAAGTGGAAGGACAACGGCCGCAAGCGCAGCCGTCGACCCTCCTGAGAATTTTAAAGGAAAGAGGGGCCGAAGCCCCGTTTCATCCATCAGTTGCGGCTGATGGTGTCGTAGATCGATCCGTCTGCGTTCCTGATCTCGGCGGTGATGGGCATCTGGCCGGGCAGAGCATGGGTAGCGCAGGAGTTGCAGGGGTCGTAAGCCCTGAACGCCATCTCGACCATGTTCAGCAGACCGGGAGAGACCTCGAAGTTGTGGATCAGGGCCTTCGCGACCTTGGCGACATCCATGCAGATGGGACCGTTGTTGTTGGTTGTTCCGACGACCAGGTTGCATGCGGTGACGATTCCGTCCTCGTCGCAAGTGTAGTCGTGGGTGAGGGTTCCTCTGGGAGCCTCTACGCAACCGACACCGCGTCCTCCGGGGACGAGGTCCGTCTGCTTGATGTCTCCGGTGCAGAGGTCGGGGTTCTGAGCGTCCTCGAGGCACTTCTCTGCGCAGCAGATCATCTCGATGATCCTTGCCCAGTGGGTGGCCAGGGTGAACTGGCAGGGTCCCTCGACTCCTGCGTCCTTCAGGATTCCGCGGTACTCGTTGAGCGCGTCGTTGGCCAGAGGCGTGGGCATCTCCTTGCACACGTTCAGCCTGGACAGGGGCGAAGCCCTGTACAGTCCGCTCTCGGGCCCGTCGACGAGTCCCTTGTATCCGGGGTTCTTGAGGTACGGGAACTTCTCGTAGGACCAGGGCTCGACGGCCTCGGCGATGTTGTCGAGGTAGTCGTAGGGGTCGTACAGGTGGGTCTGCTCGCCCTTCTGGTTGACGACCTTGACCTTACCGTCGTGGATCTCGAACTGGTCCTTGCCGTTGACAAGTCCCATGTGGGAGGTCTCGTGGTAGTACAGGTCCTTGCTCAGGACGATGTCCATGTACTCCTTGTTCTCGAGAACGACGCTCTTGAAGACACCGAGGGAGGTCTTGGCGAACTCCAGCATGTCCTCCGCGAAGCCGATGATCTGCTTCTGCTCGTCCTTGGAGACGGCCTTGGACACTCCGCCGGGGACTCCCAGCAGAGGGTGGGTGGGCTTTCCGGCCAGGATGGCCTGGACGTTCTGAGCCTCACGGCGGGCCTTGACGACAGCGGATCCGAGCTCGAGTCCGACGTGGCCGATGACTCCGAGGACGTTCCTCTCCGCTGCGGGAGCAGCGGGGCCGCACACGAAGTCGGGGGCAGCCAGCGCATAGAAGTGCGCGATGTGGCTGTGGACGAAGTGCGCGTTGTAGAACGTGTCCCTGATCAGGTAGGCGGTGTCGGTCGGCTTGGCGTTGTAGCAGCCGTCGATGGCCTTGGTGGCGGCCAGGTGGTGCGCGCCGGGGCACACACCGCAGAGCCTGGCGGTGATCTGGTTCAGTTCGGTGACCCTCCTTCCGACGCAGAACCTCTCGAAGCCTCTCAGCTCGGGGATCTGCCAGTAGGCGTTGGTCACATCTCCTTTGTCGTCCAGGAAGATCTCGATCTTCCCGTGTCCCTCGAGACGTGTGATCGGATCGACCGTCACGCGGTTCCCGGAGACTTTCTGCTTGTCATCCCATATTACAGGTCCGGACATTTACTGACCTCCTTCCTTGACGGCCCTCTTGATGAGCGACTTGCCCAGGGTGTAGGCATAGAAGTATCCGAGAGGGTCCTTGATCGTGCTCATGATCTTGATGATCTCGTCCTCGCCGCAGATCGGGTCCTCATCGAGGATGGGGAACAGCGAAGCGACGGCGGTGAACATGCTTGCACCCTGCTCCTGGACATCGGGCGAGGGTCCGTAGCATCCGCGGCAGGGCTGACCGGCCCTGGTGCATCTTGCTCCGCATCCTCCGATGGTGGCGGGTCCGAGGCAGAGGATTCCCTGGTCCATGAGGCACAGGCCCTCTTCGACGTTCACCTGGTAGGGCTCCTTCAGCTCGGTGAGCCTCCTGGCCTCCTTGTGCCTGGGGCACTCCTCGCACAGGGTCTTGGTGGTGACTCCGACCATGGTTCCCTTGGGGGGCAGCGGGACTCCGTTGTAGACGAAGTCCGCGACGGCCTTCAGCAGCTGGCTGATGGACTCGGGGAGAGGCGGGCATCCGGGGACGCTGTAGTCGACGTCGATGACCTGATCGAGGGTCTTGACGGTGTCGTACAGGACGGGGAGCGTGAGCTCTCCCTCGGGAGCCTGGAACGAGCTCTGGGGGATCACGGGGGCGTCTTTGCTGTAGGTCTCCTGGAAGGCTGCGGAGGTAGGCGTCTTGGTGTAGACGTAGTCCAGGATCTCCTTGGCTCCGTCGGGGACCAGGTTGGCCAGGGCGGGGCTTCCGCCGAAGCAGGCGCAGGATCCGTAGGAGACGACGATCTTGGACTTCTGCCTGAGCAGCTTGACCATGTGCTCGTTCTCGGTGTTCCTGATGGCTCCGTTGATGATGGAGACGGTGATCTCTCCGTCCTCCATAGCCTCGATGTCCTTCTCTTTTCCGTCGGCTGCGATGGGCCACATGACGATCTCGGCCATGTCGCCGATGGTCAGCAGCCTCTCGTGGGTGTCCAGCAGGGACACGTCGCATCCACCGCAGGCAGCGGCCCAGTAGACGGCGAGCTTGATCTTGCCGCCGGCGGGCGCTCCGGGGAGGAGGGGCCCGAGGTCTGCGGCCTTGAGGATCGCCTCTTCGGGAATGGACGCATCGTTGCAGTTGGCCACCGGGGGCACGATGAAGTCGTAGGGCCCGGGGTTGCCGGTCGAGGGTGCCGGGGCTGCCTTGGGGGCGGCCGGGGCGGGCTCTGCTTTCACAGAGGCCTTGGTGGGCTTGGGCTCGGCCTTGGCCTCTGCCTTGGGAGCGCCTTCCTTCTTCTTGAACAGCTTGTCAAAGAATCCCATTTACTGCACCTCCTTCTGGAGAGGGGTCGGTCCGAGCTCCTTGATCGTGTTGACGAAGCCGACGACCGTTGTCTGGAATTTCTCTCCCTCAGACGCGGAGACCCACTGGAGGAGGAGCCTCTTGGGGTCGAATCCGTACTGCTCCAGGACCATCCTCAGGAGGGCGATCCTCCTTCTGGCCCTGTAGTTCCCACCGATGTAGTGGCAGTCTGCGGGGTGGCATCCGAGCACCATGACGCCGTCTGCGCCCTTGGCGAAGGCCCTGAGGATGAACTCGGGGTCCACACGCGCGGAGCACATGGTCCTGATGATACGGAAGTTTGCGGGCATCTGCAGCCTGGCGACACCGGCTCCGTCGGCTCCGGCGTAAGAGCACCAGTTGCAGCAGAACGTGACGATTCTAGGTTCGAAATCTGCCATTGTAATCACTCTCCTCCCACGGGGTAGTCGAGGCATGCATCGATCTCGGCGATGATCTGCTTGCTCCTGAATCCTCTCTGCTCCATGGCTCCTGCAGGACAGGAGGCCACACAGCATCCGCATCCCTTGCACAGACCGGCGTTGACGTTGCTCTTCATGACTCCTCCGCCGACGTCCACGAGGGTGATGGCGTTGTAGTCGCAGCATCCGACGCACACAGCGCATCCGTCGCACCTGTCGGGGTTCGAGACGGCGGTGATTCCTTCGGAGATGAGCTTGTCCTTGGAGATGACAGTCAGCATCCTGGAAGCGGCTCCGGAAGCCTGGGCGATGCACTCGTCCATGAACTTGGGCCAGTGAGCGGTTCCGGCGACGTAGACTCCCTCGGTTGCGAAGTCGACGGGCCTGAGCTTCTGGTGGGCCTCGAAGTAGAATCCGTCCTTGGAGATCGGGACCTTGACCATCTTGGCCAGGTTCTCCTTGTTCTCTCTGTCGGGGGCGATTCCGGCGGCGAGGATGACAGCGTCGACGGGGATCTCGACCTCGGCTCCGAGAGTGGAGTCGAACGCCTTGACGACGTTTCCGTCGTATGCGGGCAGGTCGTTGTCGACGGGGTACCTCAGGAACCTGACACCCAGCTGGCAGGCCTTCAGGTAGAGCTCCTCGCGGAAGGAGTAGGTCCTGATGTCCTTGTGGATGATGGTGACGTTGGCCATCGGGTTCTTCATCTTGATCTGGATGGCCATCCTGAGGGACGCGGCGCAGCAGACACGGCTGCAGTACGCGACGGTCTTGCTCCTGGATCCGACGCACTGGATGAAGGCGACGTTCTCAGCGTTGAAGCTGCCGTCCTCGATCTTCTTCTCGGCGACGGTCTGGGTCATGACCTTGGGGTCTTTTCCGTTGTTGTACTCGGTGGGCTCGTAGGGAGCGGCACCGACTGCGAACAGGACGACTCCTACAGGGGTCTCGGAACCATCAGAGAGCTGGAGCTTGAAGTTGCCGACGTATCCGGGGATGTCCTTGACGGTGACTCCCTTGTGGACGGTGATGAGCTTGTTGTCCTCGACCTTCTTGATGGTCTCGGCGAGGAAGTCTGCGACTGCGACTCCGTCCTCCTTGTGGCGGAAGTTGCGGGCGAATCCTCCCAGCTCGTTCTCCCTCTCGACGAGGTGCACAGGGTATCCCTGGGCGGCGATGTCGAGGGCGGCGGTCATTCCGGTGATTCCTCCGCCGATGACTGCGGCGGCGTTGGTCACGGGGATCTCGGCTCCGACGAGAGGCTCGAGCAGGCAAGCCTTGGCGATGGCCATCCTGAGCAGGTCCTTGGCCTTCTTGGTGGCGGCCTCGTGCTCGTGCATGTGGATCCAAGAGCACTGGTCACGGATGTTGGCCATGTTGCACAGGTATTTGTTCAGTCCTCCGTTCCTGCAGGCCTCTCTGAAGAGGGGCTCGTGGGTCCTGGGCGTGCATGAGGCGACGACGACCCTGTTCAGGTCGTGCTCCTTGATAGCGGTGGAGATGGCCTCCAGGCAGTCCTGGGCGCATGCGTACTGGGACTCGGTGGACATGACGACTCCGGGCAGGGTCTTGGCGTAAGCGGCGACAGCGGGGACGTCGACCACGGATCCGATGTTGATACCGCAGTGGCAGACCCATACTCCGACGCGGGGCTCTTTGCCGGCGACGTCCTTCTCCTCGGGGTACACCTTGGGGGCGCAGGGCTGGAAGTTCTCGTCGACGATGTAGGCTCCGGCCTTGGCGGAGGATCCGCAGGCCTCGGCGACGGATGTCGGGATGTCCTTCGGCGCAGCGAAGGCTCCGGTGACGAACACTCCCTTCCTGGTGGTCTCCAGGGGGTGGTAGACGGATGTCTTGCAGAAGCCGTACTCGTTGAGCTCGATCCCGAGCATGTCGGCGAACTCCTGGGCTCCCTCGGGGGGCGCGAGTCCGACGGACAGGACGACGATGTCGAACTCGTCGGAGACTCCGTTGTTCTCATCATCGGTGTAGTTGATGGTGAGCTTCTTGGTCTCGGGGTCCTCCTCGATGTTGGACACACGGGCTCCCCTGTGCATCTTGATGCCGTACTCGTTCTCACCGCGGTGGATGTAGGCCTCGAACTCCTTTCCGTAGGACCTGATGTCCATGAAGAAGATGTCTTCCTGGAGGTCTCCGTGCTCCTTGGTGATCATGGCCTGCTTGGTCGCGTACATGCAGCACACGGACGAGCAGTACTTCTTCCAGCCTTTCTTCTCGGACCTGGATCCGCAGCACTGGATGTAGGCGATCTTCTTGGGGTCCTCTCCGCTGGAGGGCACGGTGATGTGTCCCCTGCTGGGACCGGAAGCGCACATCATCCTCTCGTACTCGATGGCGGTCACGACGTTCTTGTACCTGCCGTAGCCGTACTCGGTGGCGATGTGGGCGTCCCAGACCTTGAATCCGGGAGCGGCGATGATGGATCCGACCTCGAGCTCGATGACCTCGTCCTTGTCGTCGTAGTGGATGGCGCCCTTTCCGCAGTTCTTGGCGCAGAGTCCGCACTTGCCCTTCTTGATCATGTTGCAGTACTCTGCATCGATGATCGCGACACGCGGGACAGCCTGAGCGTGGGGGATGTAGATGGCCTTCCTGTTGGTGAGGCCGAACTCGTACTTGTCAGGGATGTTCTTGACCGGACACTTGGCGAGACAGTCGCCGCATCCAGTACACTCCTTGGGGTTGACGAACCTTGCTTTCTTGAGGACCTTGACCTTGAAGTCTCCGGCCTCGCCCTCGACAGCCTGGACCTCGTGATAGGTCAGGACGTCGATGTTGGGGTGTCCAGCACAGTCAGCCATCTTAGGAGAGAGGATACACGCGGAACAGTCGTTCGTCGGGAAAGTCTTGTCCAGACGGCACATAACTCCACCGATGGTAGGGTCCTTCTCTACCAGGTAGACATGTATGCCCCTGTCTGCAAGATCCAACGAAGCCTGGATTCCTGCGATTCCTCCACCAATAACCAATGCCGATTTTGTCAAATCATTGCCTCCGTATACCAATTGGTGAATTGGAATGTACGGGAGATGGCTAACATGGTATATTAAGACGTATCCAGATAGTTTGAAATACTTGTCAGATATTCCTCTAACCGTTCTGTTTCTTCCGAGGTTTTGAATCGCCTAAAATTTTTAGGGTAGCTTAAAAATCTGATAGCCAGCATATCGGGGATACGTGTCCAATCGTATTATCCTTGAATCTAATGCGACAGGAAAAACAGTATCATTTCTGCGGATGCTTCGTATATTTACGAAAGAATTAACGCCGATTTGACAGCCCCGACACGGTTTTTAATGATGGATGCACGCCCCCATCCGCGTTCCGATGCCTGGCTATCGCGGATCCGGAGCCGAGAGCATGCATCCATCGCCCCCCGGGGCCCCACGGCCGCCGGCGCATCCATCTGCGCCACCTCCGGGGATGCGCGCCGAGCAGGGCAGGCCAATCTACAATGCAACCTGCAGATGAGGAGCTCCTGAACCTCGGAAACGTTATATCGGATACGGGGCTGGGAGTCCTCATGGTCGTGAAGTCCGTCCGCGGAAGGCGCAGGTACGTCTACGTCAGGGTCCCCGCAGGCATGCACAGGGACCGCCTCGAGGAGGTCCTCGCCGGCAGGGTGCCCTCGATGAAGGTCATAACGTGCTACCGCGGGAACGCCGTCGTCAGGTTCTCACCGGCCGACAGAGGGGCAGTCGAATCCGTGGCGGAGTCCGAGGGCTTCGAGACCGTCAAGGTGTCCGGGACGCTCCGCACGCTGAGGGACGAGTACCCCTGCCTGAGGGTGCCGCAGAAGCGCAAGAGATGATGCCCTTCTGTCGAACGTGCTTTATACTGCTCCCTTTATCCTTGTCGCGGTAAAGATAAGGAGCAGGCATTATGCAACCCGGACAGATGGCTTATGACAGGGGGATAACGGTTTTCTCCCCTGACGGAAGATTGTTCCAAGTTGAGTACGCCCGCGAGGCCGTGAAGAAAGGCTCCACGACCATCGGGCTGAAGTACAAGGACGGGGTGGCCCTCATCGTGGACCGCAGGTCGTCCAGCAGGCTGCTGGAGCCCAGGTCCACGGAGAAGATCCACGGCATCGACGACTACATCGGATGCGCTACATCCGGTCTCGTGGCCGACGCCAGGATACTGGTCGACGAGGCCAGGAAGAACGCGCAGATCCACAGGGTCAACTACGGGGAGAACATCTCCGTGGAGATGCTGGTGAAGAAGATCTGCGACTACAAGCAGAACTACACTCAGTACGGCGGAGTCCGCCCCTTCGGGACGGCCCTCCTGGTCGCCGGGACCGACGACCTGGGAGTCCACCTGTTCGAGACCGACCCCTCGGGAGCCCTTGTCGCATACAAGGCCACCGGGATCGGCACCGGGCGCCCCGCGGTCATGGAGTACTTCGAGAAGGAGTACAAGGAAGACATGACCTTCGAGGAGGCCATCGCCATGGGCCTGAAGGCCCTGGAAGCCGCCATCGAGGAGAAGCCCAAGGCGGAGAACGTCGAGATCGGCGTCGCCAACGTCGGCGAGAAGTTCAAGAGGCTCGCCGCCGAGGAAGTCTCCGCATTCGTCGAGAAGATGTGAGACGATGGTCAATCTCGACGACGCGATCGTTGCCAAGCTGGAATCCCACGGGGAGACCTTCGAGATCCTCCTCGACCCTGCCGTGTTCGACATGATCAAGCAGGGCAAGAAGTTCGATATCATCGACTACATGGCCGTCGAGGACGTGTTCAAGAACGCGTCCAAAGGCACCAGGCCCCCCGAGGACAAGATAAAGGAGGTCTTCGGGACGGAGGAGATCGGCGAGATCGCCGCCAAGATCGTCGAGAAGGGCGAGATACAGATCACCACCGAGCAGCGCAAGGAGATGCTCGAGGCCAAGAAGCAGCAGGTGATCACGTACATCGCCGCCAACGCGATCAACCCGCAGACCCATACCCCCCACCCCCCGCTGAGGATCCAGCTGGCGCTGGAGGAGGCGAAGTTCCACGTGGACCCGTTCAAGCCCCTGGAGAAGGAGATCGACGAGGCCATGAAGCTGCTCCGCCCCCTGCTGCCGATAAGGTTCGAGAAGAGCCGCATCGCCATCAAGCTCAACGGGACCGACTACGGCCGCTGCTACGACGACATCATCCACTACGGGATCGTGGAGAGGGAGGAGTGGGCCGCCGACGGCTCGTGGATCGGGCTGATGGAGATCCCTGCCGGGATGATCACGGAGATAACCGACAAGCTGAAGCACAAGACCAAAGGCACAGCCTCGGTCAAGCTGGTCAGCTGAATTTTCAATTCAAGAGAGATGATAATATGGAGAAGAGAAACGCCAGACAGACGCGCGAGATCGTCGTGCCCGGCGACGTCCTCGACGGGACCGGAATGAAGCCCGGAGAGAACGCATACGTGCTGGACGGCAAGGTCCGCGCCAGCGTCATGGGAGTCCGCAACGTGTTCCAGAACACCGTCGGGGTCATCCCGCTGAAAGGATGCTACATGCCGACCTCCGGGGACACCGTCATCGGTGTCATCGTGGATGTCGGGCCCTCCAACTGGCTTGTCGACATCGGCGCGCCCTACCCCGCGCCCCTGCATGTCAGCGAGGTCCCGTGGAAGGTCGAGTTCGGGGACACGTCCCGCTACCTCACGCTGGGCAACGCCGTGATCCTCAAGGTGCTCTCGGTCGACGAGAGCAAGAAGATACAGGTCACCATGAAGGACTCCGGCCTCAGGAAGATCGAGGGCGGAAGGCTCGTGAAGATCACCCACTCGAAGGTCTCGAGGGTGATCGGGAAGAGCGGCAGCATGATCACCATGCTCAAGAGCATGACCGACTGCCGCATGACCGTCGGACAGAACGGCATGATATGGATAGACGGAGACGACGAGAACGCCGATGTGGCAGTCGCGGCCGTCGAGATGATCGAGGCCCAGGCCCAGGCCAGGGACCTCACCGACAAAATCAAAGCATTTATCGAGAGCAAGCTCCCCCAGAGCGAAGAATATGATGAGGGGGAGGAGTGAATATGAGCGGACATACTGACATGGTATTGGTTGACGAGAACGGCATGCGCATCGACGGAAGGACCGAGGAGCAGCACAGGCCCATCAAGATCGAGGCGGGCGTCCTCAACAACGCCGACGGATCCGCATACGTCGAGATCGGAAAGAACAAGGTCCTGGCCGCGGTCTACGGGCCCAGGGAGTGCCACCCCAGGCACCTCCAGAACCCCACGAAGGCCATCGTCCAGTGCAAGTACAACATGGAGGCCTTCTCCGTCAGCGACAGGAAGAGGCCCGGACCGGACAGGAGGTCCATCGAGATCTCGAAGATCATCTCCGAGGCCCTCGAGAAAGTGGTCCTCACCGAGCTGTACCCCCGCGCGTCCATCGACGTGTACATCGAGATCCTCCAGGCCAACGCCGGGACCAGGTGCGCCGGGCTCACCGCCGCATCCGTCGCCCTCGCCGACGCCGGGATCCCCATGAGGGACATCGTCCCCGCCATCGCCGCCGGGAAGGCCGACGGCCACGTGCTCCTGGACCTGAACAAGGAGGAGGACAACTACGGCCAGGCCGACGTGCCCATCGCCATCATGCCCTCCACCGACGAGATCGTCCTGCTCCAGATGGACGGGAACATGACCCGCCAGGAGTTCGACCACGCCATCGAGCTGGCAGTGGGAGCGTGCCACGAGGTCCACGACCTCCAGGTGGACGCCCTCAAGAGACGCTACGGCAGGGCTTCGCAGGAGGCATCCGAATGAGCAACGAGATGATGTCCGAGATCAAGCGCGACCACATGCTGAACCTCCTCGCCGAGGGGAAGAGGCTGGACGGCCGCGGCGTCACCGACACGAGGAAAGTGTCCATAGAGACCAACTGCATCGAATCCGCCGACGGGTCCGCAAGGGTCAAGCTCGGCAAGACCGAGGTCATCGCGGGAGTCAAGATCATCCCCGGAACCCCCTTCGGAGACACCCCCAACCTGGGAGTCCTCACCATGGGCGCCGAGCTGATCCCCATGGCCCACTCCACCTTCGAGTCCGGTCCCCCCGGAGAGGACGCCATCGAGCTGGCCCGTGTCGTGGACCGCGGGATCCGCGAGTCCGGCATGGTCGACGTCGAGAAGCTGTGCATCACCCCCGGAGAGGAGGTCTGGATGTGCTTCGTCGACATCTACGCCCTGGACTACGACGGCAACCTGTTCGACGCCGCCAACCTGGCGGCCGTGTCCGCGCTGAAGACCGCCATCGTGCCCGGAGAGCAGTACGGGAAGGGCGAGAACAAGCCCCTGCCCATCACCTGCCTTCCCATATCGGTGACGGAGGCCAAAGTCGGAAATACTTTAATAGTAGACCCCGACTACGACGAAGAGCAGATTTCATCCGCACGCCTGACAGTCACGACCGACGATGTCGGCAACTTCAGGGCGATGCAGAAGGGGGGCTGCGGTTCCATCACTCTCGACGAACTGAGCCTCTGCCTCGACAGAGCCGTGGAGATCGGTGCGGAGATCAGAAAAATCATCGGGTGATTTCCAATGGCAAAGAGAACAGAGAAGGCAGGAAGCGCAGGCAGATTCGGTGCCAGGTACGGAGTTATCGTTCGCAACAGGGTCAAGAACATCGAGGCCCAGCAGAAAGCGAAGCACGAGTGCCCCGTCTGCCACCACGACTCCGTGAAGAGGGTCAGCTCCGGCATCTGGAGCTGCAAGCACTGCGGAACCAAGTTCGCGGCAGGCGCCTACAGCCCCAAGACCAAGAAGGAGCTGTCCCAGGTCAGCGAGAACTGAACAGGTGGTCCGATTGTCCGACTACAGATGCGCCAAATGCAATGAGCCCGTGAGGAACGTCAACACCCTCGGGCTTCAGTGCGAGAAGTGCGGATCCAAGATCTTCTTCAAGGAGAGGCCTCCGTCGAAGAAGGTCCTGAAGTCTGACTGAGATGCTCAGAGCGGTCCTCACCGTCACCGGGCATGCCGCGGAAGCGGTCGTGCCGTCGATGGGCCCCGAAACGGGAAGGGAGCTTTCCCGCACCGTGTCCGCCATATCCATGGAGGACGGGGACGCCGTCATAACGGTGGAGGCGGCGGACACATCCGCCATGAGGGCCGCTCTCAACTCGCATCTCGAATGCATCAGGGTCATTGAGGACATCGAGAACCTGGCGGTGATGAAACCATGAACGGAATCAGCCCCCAACTTCAGAACCAGATCACTCAGTTCCAGCAGGTCCAGCAGCAGCTCCAGGCAGTGTCTTCCCAGAAGATGCAGTACGATGCCCAGAAGCGCGAGACCACCAGGACCCTCGAGGAGCTGAAAGCCTGCACCGGCGCCGTGTACAAGAACAGCGGATCCCTTCTCATCAAGGTCGAGGACAAGGACGCCCTCGTCGCCGACATGGAGGAGTCCCTGGAGATGATGGATGTGAGGATCGGATCCCTCGAGAGGCAGGAGAACAGCCTCAAAGAGAAGTACACCGTCCTCCAGCAGGCCATCAACACCGCCATGGGCAACGCCCCCAGGCAGTGAGCCGAAACCCGATACAAGGGCCCCTCCGGGGGCCCGTTCCCCTTTTTCCCGG
>CAVCVB010000034.1:0-15811 GCA_963605395.1 Firmicutes bacterium CAG:194 | reverse complement strand
GGAAGAACAGCGGGTCCTTGGCCAGCTGCCTCGCCATGACGACCCTCTGCTTCTCTCCTCCGGACAGGTCCCTGGCGATGTGGGTGGTCCTGTGGGTCATGTTGACCATCTTCAGGAGGTCGATGGCCTTGTGGATGCGCGCATCGCCCTGTATGTCTTCGGGGATGGCCTCCATGACGTTCTCGATGACGGTCATGTCCCCGAAGAGCGCGAAGGTCCTCTGGAACATGATGGCGATCCTGGACTTCACCTCGACCCTCAGGGGGTCGTCGGCCTTCAGGGACCAGAAGTCCACTCCGATGGTCTCGGTCTCCGCTCCGCACTTGGAGCAGCAGACGCCCTTGAACGGGAGGTCCACGTTGCCGCACTTCTTGCAGTGGTTGACGTTGTAGATCACGCGCCCTTTGTCGGGACGGTACTCCTCGTTCCCTCTGAGCATGTGGATGAGGACGCTCTTCCCTGCGGCGCTCTTCCCGATGAGTCCGAGTATGTTTCCGGTGGATAATGTGTCGCTGACATCCTTGAGGACGCAGCGCCCGTCGAAGGTTTTCGATACGTTGTCGATAACCAGGAGATCTACCGATTCATGAGCCATGCGGTTGCGAACAGGTATCCCAATATAAACTATGCCAATCTGAGCCCATATGTCCGCTGGATATCCCTGACAATCGTTGAAAAGCGGCGTTAAGGCATATTATACGGAGAAACCGCCTTCATTCCGTCGGAAACCGCCGGATCCGGGCCGCAGGACCCCTTCTATCGGCCTGCAGGAGCCCCCGGAGAGCATGGGATCCGCCTGCCTGCGCGGACCCGCTGATAAGAGGTGTTAACAATGATTGCCCCGGCACGCATCCATCCTTTCGAATATCCCAGGACCTTCGAAGGGCTGCCACCACACCCATATATAGCTGGATGTATGATACAACCACATGATTTCCCGTCAGTCGAAAATGGGAGGTCCCACGCCTAAGTTCAGCGACTACCATGTGTGGAAGGCTTTCGAGAGCCTCAACGGGACAGACCCAATCGGAAGGAAGAAGCTATCCCAGAAACTGGGGATCGGAGAGGGCAGCACCAGGACGATCCTGACCATGATGCAGGACCAGAACATGATCACCATCGGCAAGGGAGGCATATGCCTCACCGAGAAGGGGATCGAGTTCAAGAAGTCCGTCAACATGGACGTCGCGGACGTGTCCATAAGCGATCTGACCATCGGAGACAGGGACTGCGCGGTCCGCGTGCCGAAGATGGCCCGCAACGTGAAGTACGGATGCGAGGAGAGGGACGCCGCCATCAGGACCGGTGCCACAGGAGCGACGACGCTCGTGTTCACCGGCGGGAAGCTGATGTTCCCCGGCTCCGAGTACCCCGTCGACCCGGAGATCGAGGCGAAGATCAGGAGCGTCTTCAACCTGAAGAACGACGATGTGATCATCATCGGCACCGGCCCCACCAGGGAAGCTGCCGAGATGGGCGCGGTCGTAGCGGGGCTGACCATCATGGGCGGCCTGCAGTTCAACAGGGAGCTGAAGGACATCCTCTCTCAGAAGAGCACAGGGAACGAGCTGATCTCGCTCGCGTTCGCGATTCACGACCTGGTCGGAGGCCTTCCCGTGTGCGCCAAGAGCAGGGACAACCTCGGGATAAGGATAGAGAACGGCGCCGTCATCGACAACGCGTACACCGGGCCTGTCCTCGAAGAGGTGCTCAACGAGGGAACAACAATAAGGAAGATAGCCACTTCCGGGCCCTACAAAGGCATCAGGGTCATCGTCACGCCCATCGAGCTCGACAACCGCATCATCGCGGTCATCGGGGTGGTGGACGTGCGTTCCATGGCCGGTGTAAACAATTTGATCAGACTACGGAGTGATGACAATGACTGATTGCATGGTATGCGTGGACGCGGGCGTCTGCAAGATGAAGACGCTCATAATCGCCAAAGAGAACGACATGGGGCTCATCGAGCTGACAATCAAGAGCGACTGCCCCAACATCCTGAAGATGTCCTGGAAGCTGGAGCCCATGAGCCCGTACTCCGAGGTCGAGGCGGAGTTCGCCAAATCGGAGATCTACAAGCTTGCCAACGACGCCGTCCCCCACACCGCGTGCCCCGTGCCCGCAGGGATGGTCAAGGCCCTGGAGGTCGCCGGAGACCTGGGCCTCAAGAGGGACTGCTCCATCAAGTTCATCAACGATGAGAGCGAGGCGGAGCTCCGCTGAGCATCATCTCCGGGCCTCCGGGCCCGGGACCTTCCACCTTCTTCCGGCTTCTTGTGAACGCTTCCTGCAGCTTATCGGGCATGACCATCCATCCACCTGGACGAGGCGCGCTCAAGGGCGTGCACGACGGTCTGGGACATCCGTGTCAACGGATTTCCGGAACGGTTGGATAAAAAGGAATATATTTATAGAATATCAAACACTTCAATCTATCATGACAGCCGATCCGGATGCCCCTGGCGACAAGCAATTGGAGATCATCAGAGGCCTCAGAGGCGTTATCCACGCCTTCTACCTCGACAAAGAGATCCTCCAGCAGCTCTCCGAGGAGGAGGCCAAGGTCCGCGCTATGGGCGATATCGAAGTTAGGAACGAAGGTTTCAACCAGGCACTGCAGCGCGATGCAGTGATATGCATAGTCAAGGACCCCAGGTTCAGGCCCCCGCCGGAGCCCACGGTCATCCTGGAGTCCGGAAACGGAGAGATCATCGGAGAAGAGGTGTTCCCGTTCACCGCCAAGAAATACGAGAACAGGGATGATGTCGTATGGCTCTCGGACGGGTTCGTCCTGTTCCCCACCATTCCCGCGAACGGCGGAGAGGAGTTCATCATGCCTCCTGTGTCGTTCCCGGAGCTCAACGAGAGCAACGGATGCAAGGACGTCATATCCTGCAGCCCCGCTCCCACCTGCGACCTGATGATCAGGAAGCACTACAACCTCCAGGACAACCCCAAGCTGGCCTCCGTCCTTGTGGCGTTCAACAGGATGAAGGAGTGAACCTTTTCCGGCGGCATGTGCCGCCGGTAATCTCATTTTGTCTTTTTTCAAACTTTATAGTTCTTTTCAAGCACTATCACTGTCGGGTTCGTTTTATATACAACATTGATTTCGTCAGGTAGCTTAAAGCATAATCCAGCTAGCGTTCGTAAAACACAAGGGATCCGTTGAGGACTTCCGGAAACAGTTCGCAGTTCTGGTTTGGAAGGATACAATGGAAGAGTTAAGACTCCCCTGGAACGACAAAGAAGGCCTCCTCTACGGCGGCATAATCGCCTGCATCACGTCTTACATCATGGCGTTCATAAACAACGCCAGAGTGAACGGGCTTAGCGGGAGCACAGCTGTCGAGACGCTGATATGCCTCCCGTTCGTATGGATCGTAGTGATGCTGCTGATGTCATTCATCGTCGGAAAGGTGGCGAACCGCATCGTCGGCAAGTACTCGGCACCCTCGGACAGCGTCAATTCGAAGATAGCGCTGAACATCATCGCATGCGTCACCATGATGTCCGCTCTCATGAGCGCCATCGGACCGATAATCGGGACCGCAGTATCGGGACACGTCAGCTTCGATGAGCTCGCCAACTGGCCCGTGAACTGGCCGATCAACTTCTTCTGCGCGTTCTGGGTCGAGATGCTCATCGCACAGCCGGCTGCCAGACATGTGATGAAGAGGAAGCACATCAAGTTCCTGAAAGCGAAGAACGCAGGAGGTGCAGCAGATGAGTGATGTGATCATAACAATCGGAAGGGAGAACGGAAGCGGTGGACGCGAAGTGGGACAGAAGCTCTCCGAGATGCTCGGCATCCCCTGCTACGACCAGGAGATCATCACAGAGACCGCCGGAAGGACCGGGATCGATGCGAAGGAGATCGAGAAGATGGAAGAGAGCAACAAGGACGGCCTGATCTCCTACTGGGGCATCCCGTCCGCGAACCCGCTGTTCGCAGAGCAGTCCAAGATCATCATAGAGCTGGCATCCAAGGGCCCTTGCATCTTCGTCGGAAGATGCGCGGACTTCGTCCTCAACGGAAGGAGCGATGTTGTCAAGGTGTTCATCCATGCCCCCGTCGGCGACAGGATCCTCAGGTCCGCCAAGAGGAACGGGATCTCCGAGAAGGCGGCTTACGAGCGCATCCGCAAGAAGGACGCCCAGAGGGCCTCGTACTACCAGAGGTACAGCGGCAAGGTCTGGGGAGCCGTCAGCAACTACGACCTGACGGTGAACACGGGCACCATCGGCATCGATGGGGCTGCTAAGCTCATCATCGATTACATCGAGATGGCCAAAAAAGAGTGATTCCAAGCATCCGAGACCGAGACATATGAAAATCGGCCTCGGATGCTCTTCTGTTATCGATCGCGAACCCATCAGGTGTAGAACGATCCCATTCTCATTCTGGCGTGCTTCGTCAGTGTCGCCAGCAGTTCGTTGACGAGCTTCATGCTTTCCGAGTATTCTTCAGGATTGGACATCTCCGACGAATACAGCCCCTTGAAGGCCCGGAAATACAGCAGATTGTCCGAGCCCATCTCTTCTATGCGCCATGCTCTGCGGATAGCCTTGCTGCGATTCCAGAAATGCCTCGGATGAGACCAGAACCTGTGCTTCATCGGATATGTCTGAATGTCCTTGAGCAGGGCATCGCTGCTATGGATGAACTTCATCGCGATGGCGTCTGCCCATCCGTCCGGATCCTGTTCGGACACGAACACAGGTGCTTCCATCGCCGGGCATGCAGCAGCCTCGGCTTCTCTGAAGAGATGGAACTCCGGGTTCAGGAAATAGCAGAATGCATTCCAGATGTCGGTCAGCCTCTGCTATTCGTCGGATCCGTTTCCTTCTGTCCCGGAAGAGCCCGGTTGATCCCTCAACAGGATCCGGCAGTGCCCGTATTCGTCCATAGCCTGGATCCGGATCCCTGTGCTGTTGCCGTCCTCGTCCTCCACAAGGATGCTCCTTGCATCCGGAATGTAACGGAATCTGACGCCGACCGCCCTGTAATCCGACAGCTGAGCGATCCTGCGGTCCGACGTGACATCCTCGTGCAGGCTGGGGACCCAGCCGAAAGCGGCCAGGCGCTCCGACGTGTTCTCGCGTTGATCTATGCTCTTCATCTATGCCTCCTGGTGCGCCGAAACCCTCTCGGGCAGGCGATACGAAGAGATTTTCTGAATCGATATTTAAAGAAGGCTTCAACTCTCCTGGGGCGATATCGGCCGGACAAGGGCAGAAACGAAAAGACAGCGGACAAGCCTGGAAACAGAAAACAGAGAATCGGTTGCTAACGGGTTTGGGAAGACGGGGGATTGCTCCCCCGAATGGGTTTGACGGACGGCTTATCCGCCGCCCGAAGGCATCATCTCGGAGATGTCGACCTCCTGAGTCTCCCGTTTTATGTCCTCGATAGACTTCATTCCGCGTTCGGACGACTTCTTCTCTTTGAACGACACGGGGATGTACTCCGATGGATCGGCAGGGACCAGGTTCGACACCTCGTAGTAGAGGTCGGTGAAGTCCAGTCTTGCCCAGACCTTCCCGTCCCTCTCGCGGATATCGGTGACCTTCCCCACTGTCGAGGTCGGCATGTACTTCAGCAGGTCGCCAACTTCCATGGGATCATCCTTTGATGACTGCGCTTCTCTCTCCGGCGGGCTGGAACTCCCTGAGAGCTCCACGGCCGATCTCCTTCGTCACGTTGGCGAAGTCGAACACCAGGGAGGGGTCCGCGAATGCAACCCTCACGAAGGGGTTGGCCGTGAAGGCGTCTCCGCGGGCGACGTGGGCCGCCTTGGGGATACCGGTGTATCCGGACAGGTGACCGACGTTCATGGCGTAGTTGGGGTAGTTGGGTCCACGGACTTCCATGGGCAGACCCTCGTCGGACCTGTATGCGAAGGAGTTCGCAGATCCGCACTGGTCCTGCAGGTCGAATCCGTAGAATCCGAGCCTTCCGGTCCTCTCTTTGTGCTGGAGCATGGAGAGGTACCAGCAGTTCAGACCGACGTCGGCGACTCCAGTAGCCATAGCTCCGGCGATACCGGTGGAGGCTGCAGCGACGGTGGCCCTCTGGGATCCACCGAAGTGGGTCTCCATGACTGCGGGGTAGCGCTCGTACATCTCGAGAGCATACGAGTTGATGTCGTCACCGAGTTTCATGACTTCATCCATGTTCTTGGGGTCCAGTTTGCAGAACCCTCCGTACCTGGATTTGATCTGGTCGATGGCGTAGTAGACGTAGTCCTCGAGGATGTTGTCGGTGTAGGCCGCAGTGGCGTACTGGGTGAATCCGACTCCACCGGACATGTATCCTCCCAGGTAGACCTGGTCGAAGACGGCGGCTCCCAGAGCGACAGACTCGAGGGCTGCGCGTCCGGGGTCATCGGGGTAGACACGGTCGGACTGAGCGATATCAGCCATGTATCCGAAGGGTATTCCTCCGGGCTCGTTGGGTCCCCTTGCACGCCTGGCGGGCATCATGGTTCCCATGTTGAGGGACTGGTGTTTCGCAGAGTAAGCGAAATCGGCGATGGCGGCCTCTCCAGCTGCGAGTTTGTAGGAGGAGATGAATGCCATGGAGATCTGCATTGCGGCGTGCCTGGAGACGGTAGCTCCATCCATGAGCCTTCCGACGATGGTCGGGACACGGACAGCCTGCATGAGGGTCTTTCCGATGGCTTTCTTGAGCTGCTCGGCCTGGTCCTTGGGGAACAGTTTGTTGATGTCGATGACGAACCTGGAGTCCAGCTCATCGATGAGCTCGTCGTCTCCGGAGAAGACTTTGACGTAGGAGTCCCAGACGAGAGCAGGGTTGATCTCGGCCATGTGCTCCTGAACGACAGCTCCACCGGGCATGGTGTGGTTGACGGTCTCGAGGTAGGCGTTGATGGTCTCGGGGGTGACCTCCTTACCGAGCCTTCTCTCGATGGTCTGGTGAGGGGAGTCCAGTCCGACGAGGATGGTCCTCCTGATGTCGTCCCAGGCCTGCTGGATAGCGCAGTTGTTCACGCAGTGCAGGTCATCGCACTCGGCGTAGATGTCGGTGTGGGACAGCTGGTAGGGCATCCAGCTCCTCTGTCCGAGAGGAACTCCGATGTCCTCGTTGAGCATGGGGATTCCGCGCTTCTTGGCGATCTCGTCCGCGCTCTTCTGGAACTCGACCTTGGACTTGGACTGCTTCCATCCACCGTAGCAGTAGTACTTGGTGGACATGTCGGTGGGGTCTTCTTTGAATTTCTTCTTGCATGCGTCCATGAACAGCTTCTCTTTTCCTGCCATGGCAATCACTCTCCTTTTACTTTCCAGGGCTGGTATCCGCCGAGGGTCCTGAGTTTGTGGATCCTGAGTCCGTACATGGTGACTTCTTTGTCGTCCCTCATGTCGACGCCGTCAGCTCTGAAGATAGTCGTTCTCTTTTTCAGGTCGGACATGGACGAGGGCTTCCCGACGGATATTCTCCTGTCGAGGGGGATAGCGACCTGGTCTTTGACGTACACGACCTCTTTCTTCTTGTCGTCCCAGACGTACCTCTGCCAGCCGTCGAACATCAGTCCGTGCTCGTCGAGACGGCAGGCGTGTCCGTGAACGGTGGCTCCCCTGATACCGGTGAGGGCGGGGTCGAAGGTCTCGTTGTCGATCATCTCTTTGGCCATGACCTCGAGGTCTCTCTCACGGACCTCGATGATCTGCCTTCCGGAAAGGGTTCCGGTGTCGACTCCCCTGTACCTGGAGAGGTACATCCAAGCCCTCTGGTAGGGCGAGATGGGGGCGAAGTAGACGGAATCGGTGAACTGGATGTACCTGACACGGTCTCCGTGTTTCGCTCCCTCGATGGGGACGACGAGCTTCCTGATGGGGCACTCGGGCTCTTTGCCCTCCTCTATTGGGGGGTGGATGGACTTGTAGTCCTCTCCGGGGTTCCTGTGTCCCATGATCCTGACGACATCATCCATGGAGACGTCGCGCAGTTTTTTCAGTTTGACTTTGGGGTCCATGTATCTGCGCCTGTTCTTGGCGGGGACGGACGACCCAGGGTAGAACTGCCTCTTGTATGCAACCATTTAATTCAACTCCTATAATCGTGAAGCGTGGGTTTGTACTTCGAGAACCTTCCGACTGTCAGCGTGTAACCGTGCTCGATGGTGCGGTTGCACGCATCCTTGATCTCCTCAAGGCGCTTCTCCAGCGTCTCCTCGTCATCCACGGACAGCTCGATGTAGAAGGCTCCGACAAGGTAGTGGAGCTCCACGTCACGGCCTCCGACCTTGATGACCTTGCGCTCCGAATGGTTGTTCGGAAGGCCCTTGCCCGGACCGCTGTTGATGGTCTTGGGGAGGCTCTCGCCGGTCATGTTGATCTGCCTGATGTCGGGGATGACATCCAGGGCGTTGAGCACGACCTCGGTCGTCTCTGCGCTGAGCAGACGGTTCGTGATGATCTGGACTTCGGGAAGCGGCACGCCCGCGTAGTCCGCGGTTGGAGAATTGGAAGGACACGACATGTACAATCCTCAGAGCTTCTTCTTCACCTTCTTCGCCTCAGCGGCGACGGCCTGCATGGGCTGCTTGAACTCGGGGATGTCTCCGAAGACCTCTTTGAAGAGACCGGAAGTGGCCTCGGCAGAGAAGGTCTGGGTTCCACCGTCCAGACAGTTGGCGGCTGCGATTGCGGGGATGACGACTCCCTTGGCGTGCCTGGTAACGACGTGGTTACCGTGGAACAGACCGGGTCCTCCTCCTCCGTAGATGGAGTGGCTGAAGAAGGACATACCGACTCCGACTCCCTCCGCGCGACCGTAGTCGACACCGGGCAGTCCGGACTCGTGCTCCAGCAGATCGTTGTAGTACAGGATGGTTCCGGGGACACCCTGGGCGGCCCTGGCGGCTCCGACGTTCACCATGACGGCTGCGACCATTCCGGTAGCGGCGTAGGCGTTCCATTTGGGGAGGTCGTCGGTGGTGTAGACCTTGTATCCGCTGGGGAGGGTCTCTTTCACGCGGATGACTCCGTCGTCGATGGCCCTGGCCATGAGGGACTCGATAACGGTTCCCACGGTTCCGGTCTTTCCGTTCTTTTTAACGATGCTGTACAGCATGTTGTCGGCGTTCAGTCCCTCGTAGGCGAGGGCGAGGAGTCCGCCCCTCTCGAAGTTGCCGATCATGTCACCCATCTCGTAGGATCCGCACTGCTCGAAAATAGCGGAGAGGGCGGTTCCCTGCATGGCGTTCCTGTTGACCAGGGAGACGATGTGGTTTGCCATGATGTTCCTGAGGGCGAATCCTGCTCCCTCGTTGTTCTGAGGAACCTCGAGGATGGATTTGACGTTGGCGCCCTGGAATGTGATGGTCTGGGGGTATCTTCCCCAAACGGCTGCCTTGACCATGTTGGCCTTGTACATGGGAATGTCGAAGGTGTCGATGATGGCCTCGGTGGCGGCTGCGGCTGTGGCGGTGAATCCGGTAGTGTACTCGATACCGGCGTTCATCCTCTCTTCGGGGACGATGACGACGATGTTCTTTCCGTCGGATTTGACCTTGACCTCGGTTCCGTCCCCGTCGTAGACCTGGACGGACTCTTTGATCAGCTGTGCGATCTTGTCGGCGTTCTCCACGAGGGGGATGTCGATCTCCTTTCCTTTGATGATGACACCGCCGCCGGTCATGGAACCGGTCTTGAGGGCTTTCTCGATGCCCGCCAGGTTGACGGCGCAGGTCCTCTTGGTCAAGGACACGATCTTCTTGATCGCATTGTTGCGCAGCGGACTGATGGCTTCGAGCGGAACATCTTTGGCGATGCGTTTTCCGTAGTCGTCATACAAGTCTACTACGTCCTCGTATTTTGGCATTTCATACCTCCTTGTTCATGCTTTGCTGACCATTTCTGGCCAGCCCCCTTGCGGTTACGTGGATTGCCTAAAAGAATATAAAACGATAGGAAACAGGCCGTTTTCGGCATATCCTGGCGGTTTTGCGGGTATTGCGGAAAACGCCAGAAAAACAACGTTAAGGAAAAACGGCTTCTAACATGGTATTTAATGATGTTCCCGCATCCGAATCGGTGCATAATCATTTCTGGGTATTGATGCATCAAGTGATACGGGAACATCGATGTTTGCTACTGCCTCAATCGCGCTTGGCTTTCGGCATGACGGTGACGGCGTAGCGCTCGAGATGCGCCGCGAAGGACGGGATCATGGAGTAGGGGATCCCCAGGGCCAGCTCGTCGGCGGCCATGTCAGTCTTCTTCCTGCACCCGAAGCATCCGAGGGAGATGTTCGGCTTGCCGGTGCATACGGGCACGGCGACGATGTCCTCGCATCCGCACTGGAACGGCGAGGTGGAGAACTCCACCCTTCCGCCCTTCTCTGCCGTGGTGAGCGGGACGACCCAGTAGATCCTCTCGGGGATGTCCTCGATCGTGACCACGTCCGGGACGAAGTCGGCGTCCTTCAGGGGGCAGACGACCTCGCCCTTGTTCTTGCCGGGCACGACCAGCCTGTCGGATATCATCTTCGCGGCAGATGCGGGGGAGTCGTGCATCCCGATCATGGAATGGAACTCTCCGGAGGCGACCTTCTCGGGGGTGGGGACCATGCCGAGGGCGGAGCATCCGATCATGCAGCTCTGAGACTCGACGGGGAGCTTGAACGACTCCCCTGCCCTGGCCCTGAACACGGCCTGGCAGTGGCTTATCTGGGACACGGGCTCCTCGAAGCCTTCGGGATAGTCCTCGCCCTCTTTGACGAGCTTCACGGCCACGGGCTCTCCCCTGAGCTTCAGGATGTTCTTCAGCGTCTCCGCGTACTTGCGGTTGTTCTCCAGCAATTCTGACATGAGCCCGCAATCCGTCTGGGCGCGTATAAAAACGGGGCCGTCCCGCATCGAAAATTCAAGGGCGTTAACACACGGCCCAGTAGAAAGATGATGATGAAGACAGGGGCGGATGCCCCCTGTTTGTCATAGACACAAAGGCGCCGAGCTCTCGGCTCCGATGTACTTCGCATCGACGTAGGCGTCGAAAGCAGACTCGGTGGCCTCCTCGTCGGCACCTTCCTCGCCGCCGTCCTCTCCGCCCTCTTCCTCTTCTGCGGGTTCCTCGTAGAAGCAATTGACGTAGATGAACGAGCCGACCAGGATGACTACTACCGCGGCCAGGAAGACCACATCGATCATTTCTCTGTTGCTCATTTCCAAGTCCTCCTTTGTCACAGGACAACTGAACATACAATTTAGGGATGCTATAAATATTTTAGGTAGTCCGAAAAAGAAATGGGATCAGACTAGCTGCGACGAGACGAGGTCCTCCACTATGTCGAGGAACTCCTCCTTCTTCTCCGGAGGTATGGTAGCTCCCGCGGCGACCGTGTGCCCTCCGCCGGTCCCGCCGACCAGCCCCGCCGCCTTCTTCATCACGTCGGAGAGGTTCAGCCCCCTGTCGACCAGGCCGCGGCTCGCCCTGGCGGACACCTTGGTGCCGTCGTCGGAGTCCGCGAAGGCTATGATCGGGACGTCCCTCCTGCAGTCCGGCGAGGACAGGATCATCCCTGCGACGATGCCCACGACAGTCTCCTTCACCTCGGGGCCCGCGTCGAACCACTGTATGAACCTCCTCTCCCTGAGGAGGTGGTTCTCGCGGATGTACGCCATGGCCGATGAGATGTGCTTCCTGTGGTCGGCCCTGTTCCTCTCGGCGTCCTCCAGCGCGGTCATGTCCCCGCGGCAGATGCGGAGCCCCGTGACGGCGTCGTCGTAGCGGCCGCATGAGTTCAGGACGGTGGCGAACTCCTTGGCGTCTCCCAGGCCGGTGCCCTGCGGCATCCCCGGGAAGGAGTACATCTCGCCGAAGGCCCTGGGCCTCTGGTCCTCCGGGATCAGGCCGAGCACGGCGGATGTGACCCTGGACCTCTCCTCCTGCGAGAGGCCGCGCCACGTCCTCCATCTGGAGCCCTCCTTGGCCCTGACGCCGCAGGAGTCCAGCAGGGACAGGCAGGCGCGGGCGTCGTCGCTCACGCCCGGGATCTGCGGGTCGCTGGAGAACTGGAGGTACTGGTTCACTGGACGGGTCTCCCTGCCGAAGTACCTCAGGTCCCTGTCGATGACGGCGGACCCGCAGGAGACCGCGTCGTCCAGGACGGAGCGGTTCATGCTAGTCAGACCGGAGTGGTTGGAGTCCTGGAAGTCCCCCACCGCGCCGACCACGGCGAGGTAGGCAAGGTCCATGTTGGATGGATCGACCGTCTTCGACAGCAGGTAGGTCATCCCAGCCCCGCAGATCTCGTAGGAGCCGTCCATCCCGTAGCTGTGGGGATTGAGATGGTTCACGCCGCAGAAGCTGTCTATGAGCGTCTGGCTGCTCCTCCACTTCGGGTCCGGGACGTGATGGTCCGTGACCACCAGCCCCTCCCTGTGGAACTCGGACATGTACCCGCTGCCGAGGTCGCAAATCCATACCACGTCGGCGGGGTCGTTGTTGATGGCCTCTATGTTCTCGGGGCAGATCTTCTTCTCGAACGAGATCCGATGGTCCTTCCCGAGCCTGTCGCAGGTGATGTCCGCTATCGCCCCGGCGGTTATGCCGTCGGCGTCGATGTGCGTGTAGATGGAAACGGATCCCGCGTCCGTGAGGGCCCTGGCCGCCTGGCGGAGGTCCCTCTCCATGCGGCGGAGGTCACCAGTAGTAGCAGGCATGCTCCTTCACAAGCCTCCCGTAGATGATGCCGGCTATCCTCTCGAGGTTCACCGTGTCCGCGCGGTTGTACTCCGTCAGGATGTCCAGCGCGTCCCTGTCGCCGTGCCTCTCCCACATCTTCCACAGGCGGACGGCCTCCGCGCCGTCCACGCCCTCGATGTCCTCGGACCTTGAGATCCCGAGCTCGATCTCCAGCGGCTTCAGGCCGCCCCTGTAGCCCACCTTCCTCGATGCGAAGCGGAGGTCGAACTGGGGGATGTCGAAGTCCACAGAGGGGAAGCTGTTCCTCAGGACTGGCACATCGAAGCAGCTGCCGTTGAAGGACACGATCATGGACGCCCCGTCGATGGCATCGGACAGGGCTTCCGGGGTGAGGTCCATGCCTTCCGTAAGGGTGACGGTGTCCCCGCGCCCGTGGACCGTGACGACGGTGACGAGCGCGTCCCTGCTCAGGCCGTCGGTCTCGATGTCCAGGTAGACGGCATCGTCCTTGAAGCGGTCGAAGAGCCTCCAGGTCTCGCCTTTCGGGAGCATGTCCGCCAGGCCGCGGCAGTCCCTGTCGTCCAGCATCTCGGACGCCTGCATCAGGACGGCGTCGCCGCGCTGCTTGGCGTCGGGCTTCATGGTGCCGACGGAGTCCGCGGCGAGGAAATCGTCCCAGGTGCGCACGCCCTGGTCCCAGATCGCCCTCTCCTTCTTCGCGCCGACTGACGGGAGCACTTGGAATGTGTGGGATATCATAGATGCGGATGCATCGTCGAACAGCTCTTAAACATGAGGTCAGAGGCGCGGGCAACATTCCGGCTACCAGGTTTCGCGTCGGGAATGCCAGGCTCCGGAGATCGGACCCATCCAACAACATGGGCCTGTTGCAACCAGCCGTGCTGGTAGGTCGGAACCGGTTAAATGCTCCCGGCCGCTCTGCAGGGATCATGCAATGCAACTACTGCGGCGCCGAGATTCCAGTCCTCTATCCGTTCTCCATGTGCCCCTCCTGCGGACAGCCCCTGGCTGCTCCCTCCGAGAGCGCCGGGAAAGCGTTCTGACACCTTTTCCCGACGAGGCGAACTTTAATGCCCCGTCGGACATAACCGCCCTCCTATGAGGGTCAAGGAGATACTTCCGGGCGTGCGCATCACCAGCGACAGGTGCCTCATCCTCGACGACGGGCCCACTGTCGTCCTCGGGGACCTGCACCTCGGCTACGAGCGCGCCCTGGAGATGGAAGGGATGTACGTCCCCAGGACGAACACCGAGTCCATCCGCGACTCCCTGAACAAGATCCTCTGCAGGTACGAGCCCCAGAGGGTCGTGCTCCTCGGGGACGTGAAGCACGACTTCAAGCGCTCCGGGTTCGAGGAGAAGCGCGAGGTCAAGAAGATCGTCTCCCTCCTCGGCGAAGCGGCCGAGACTGTTGTCGTGAAAGGGAACCACGACAACTACATCCAGAACATCGTGGGCGACCTGGGGATCCTGGCCGTCGACCACATCGACGTCATGGGGTACAGGCTGGAGCACGGCCATTCCGACTCCGGCGTCAGGCCTGTGATAATCGGCCACGAGCATCCGTCTGTCAGGATACCGGGCGCGGTGGGCGGAGGCCTGAAGCTGCAGTGCTTCGTCCACGCGAGGAAGGAGGGCGTGATCGTCATCCCTCCGTTCAGCCCGTATTCGTCCGGAAACGACCTGGTCCTGGACGAGAGCTGCGTCATGGCGCCCGCCCTGAGGTCCACGGATTTCGCCTCCGCCGAGCTGTACGGCGTGACCGACATGGGGCTCATGGACCTGGGCACGCTGAGGGACCTGTCAGAGGTAAGAATCTGACATGCTGGATATATCTCCGGACAGCCGTTGCAGGACGCTCGCGCGCACGCGTTCTTAATCATCCATATTAATTTTATATACAGGCTTAGGCATCCCTTCTGCAAGGAGATAATCAAAATGTCAATGACTCCTAGAGACAGAGTACTCGCAGCAATGAAACAGGAATCCCTGGACAGGCCCCCCGTGGCTATCTTCACCCAGTCCGCCACCCTCGGACAGATGGAGAAAGTCGGTGCCGCCTGGCCCGAGGCCCACAAGAGCGCTGAGCTCATGGCTAAGCTCGGTGCCGCGCAGGCCGATGTCTTCGGATTCGAGTGCGTCAGGGCTCCTTTCTGCCTGACCGCTGAGTCCGAGAGGCTCGGAGCCACTGTCCAGGTCGACAAGAAGGACGCCTCCCCCATGATCAAGGCCCACCCCTTCAAATTCGACCCCATGATGAGCGAGTTCGACGACCCCGCCAACCTCATGTCCCCCGAAGAGTTCATCGCGGGCGGCAGGCCGGCCGAGGCCATCAAAGCCATGGAGATCCTCAAGAAATCCCACGGCGAGAACTACGCCATCGTCGCTGGTAACACCGGACCCTTCACCCTGACCGGAAACCTCGTCAACACCGAGAACATGGTCTTCGGAATGATGATGTGCCCCGAGGAAGTCGACAAGTGGGTCGACGCCGTCAACCCCATCGTCGCCGCCTACACCAGCGCCCTGATGGACGCCGGTGCAGATGTCGTTCAGTGCTCCGAGCCCTCTGGATCCACTGACATGCTGGCCCCCGACATGTTCGAGGAGGCAGCCGGATGCCACGTCAAGACCTCCCTGAAGCCCAGGGCCGACAAATACACCGTCCTCCACATCTGCGGAGACACCTACCCCATCCTCGACCAGATGGCAGCCACCGGAGTCACCGGAATCTCCATCGAGGAGAAAGTCGCCCCCGAGAAGGCAGCTGAGAAGGTCGGCGGAAAGACCGTCCTTGTCGGAAACGTCGGATCCGTCAGGCCCCTGTTCCAGGGAACCCCTGCCGAGGTCGAAGAGGGAGCCAAGCGCTCTGCCGCAGCCGGATTCAACGTCATCTCCTCCGGATGCGGAATCGCCGTCGCTACCCCCGACGAGAACATGGAAGCCCTCGTCAGGGCCATCAAGTCCCTGGCATAAGCAAGTTCATGAAACCTCTTACCCCCTTCGGGGGGCCAATACTTCTCTGAACCTCAGATGAACAGTGTTTTAGCATTAGACTGTCCATCGTGCCCTAATGCCTGGGCGATTCGACCTTATACCGGGTCGGGGTGGC
>CAVCVB010000033.1:0-16144 GCA_963605395.1 Firmicutes bacterium CAG:194 | reverse complement strand
TCGAGGGACCCCAGGCCCAGACCAAGGAGCACGTCTTCCTGGCCACCACCCTCGGAGTCAAGCAGATCATCGTCGCCATCAACAAGATGGACGCTGTGAAATACGAGGAGGCCAAGTACAACGAGGCCAAAGACGCCATGATCAAGCTCATGAAGATGGTCGGAGTCAAGACCGATGAAGTCCCCTTCATCCCCGTCTCCGCCTACCAGGGCGACAACATCAAGGTGGCTTCCCCCAACACCCCCTGGTACAAGGGACCCACCCTCATCGCTGCCCTCGACAACCTCAAGGTTCCCGAGAAGCACACCGAGAAGCCCCTCAGGCTGCCCGTTCAGGACGTCTACACCATCACTGGTATCGGAACCGTCCCTGTCGGACGTATCGAGACCGGTGTCCTCAAGCCCAACATGAAAGTCATGTTCGAGCCCTCCCACGTTCCTGGAGAGGTCAAGTCCATCGAGATGCACCACGAGCAGCTGCCCCAGGCCCTTCCTGGTGACAACGTCGGATTCAACGTCCGTGGAGTCGCCAAGAACGACATCAAGAGGGGAGACGTCGCCGGACCCGTCGACAACCCGCCCTCCGTCGCCAAGACCTTCACCGCTCAGATCGTCGTGCTGAACCACCCGTCCGTCATCACAGTCGGATACACCCCCGTGTTCCACTGCCACACCACCCAGACGGCATGCAGGTTCGTCGAGCTCCTCAAGACCATCGACCCCAAGTCCGGTCAGGTCAAGGCAGACCACCCCGACTTCCTCAAGACCGGGGACATCGCTGTCGTCAAGCTCGAGCCCACGAAGCCCATGGTCATCGAGACCGCCAAAGAGTTCCCCCCTCTCGGAAGGTTCGCCATCCGTGACATGGGACAGACCGTCGCTGCTGGAATGTGCATCGAAGTCGAGAAGGCTTGAAGGCCTCCTCAATTTCACCTTATCTCTAAGGGATAAAAGATGTCACAGCGCGCAAGAATCTCTCTCAGCGGCACCGACCCTGCAAAGGTCGACAGTGTCTGCGCCCAGATCAAAGGGATCTCCCAGAGGACCGGCGTGGATATCCGCGGGCCTGTACCGCTTCCCACAAAGAAGCTGAAGGTACCCTGCAGGAAGAGCCCCGACGGAGAGGGAAGCGAGACCTGGGACCGCTGGGAGATGCGCATCCACAAGAGGCTCATAGATCTGGACGCCGATGAGCGTGCCCTCAGGCAGCTCATGAGGATCCAGGTCCCCGATGGCGTCAACATCGAGATCGTGCTTCGCAGCGCATAAACCACTAATGGGGGGATCCGTCCCCCCGTCACAAACCATTTGACCTTTTCCATTCTCTTTGCACTACTACGTTCATCCGTAGCTGCCCATACTCACAGTTTTTATACGTCGCTCGATTCGTAATCGCAGTGATCGTGATGAGAAGCGACGCAGTCAAGAAAGGGCCGGCCGCAGCTCCCCAGAGGAGCCTTCTTAGGGCCGACGGACTTGCAGACGAAGATTTCGACAAACCGTTCATCGGTATAGCCAACTCCTGGAACGAGATCGTCCCCGGGCACATCCACCTCAACGAAATCGTCGAGGCTGTAAAGGAAGGGATCATCGAGGCCGGCGGAAGGCCGTTCACCTTCGGAGTCCCCGCAGTGTGCGACGGTATCGCCATGGGCCACAAGGGCATGAGGTACTCCCTGATCTCCAGGGAGGTCATCTCCGACTGCTGTGAGGTAATGGTCGAAGGCCACGCCCTCGACGGATGGGTCGGCGTCTCGAACTGCGACAAGGTCACCCCCGGGATGCTCATGGCCATGGGAAGGATGAACGTCCCCGGCCTCATCGTCACCGGCGGAGCCATGGAGCCCGGAACCGGAAAGAACGGCAACATGGACCTCCAGTCCGTCTTCGAGGCGGTCGGAGCCTACAGCGCCGGGAAGATCGACGAGAACGAGCTCCACACCGTGGAGTGCACCGCATGCCCCGGAAGGGGCAGCTGCTCCGGGCTTTTCACTGCCAACACCATGGCCTGCCTGACCGAGACCCTCGGTATCAGCCTGACCGGATGCGCCACAGCCCTCGCCGACGACAACAGGAAGCTGCAGATCGCCAGGGAGACCGGAAGGCGCATCGTCGAGCTCGTCAAGAAGGACATCAAGCCCCGCGACATCGTCACCCGCGACTCGTTCCGCAACGCCATCCGCGTGGACATGGCCATCGGAGGATCCACCAACACAGCCCTCCACCTGCCCGCCATCTCCAAGGAGTTCGGATGCCCCGTCACTCTCGACGACTTCGACGAGATCTCCAGGGACACCCCCCACATCACCAGCCTCAGGCCCGCAGGCCCCTACGCCATCAAGGACCTGGACCGCGCCGGCGGGATCCCTGCGATCCTCAAGGTGCTCAAGGGCAAGCTCGTGGACCTTCCCACTGCCAACGGATTCTCCATATACGAGATCGCAGACCACGCCACCGTCAAGGACCCCGAGATCATCAGGTCCCTGGACAACCCCTTCCACAACCAGGGAGGCATCGCCGTCCTCAAGGGCAACCTCGCCCCCGAGGGATCCGTCATCAAGCAGGCCGCTGTCAGCCCCAAGATGATGAAGTTCTCCGGAACCGCCCGCGTCTTCGACGGAGAGGCGGATGCCGCCGAGGCCATCACCTCCGGGAAGATCGTCGCAGGAGATGTCGTCGTCATCAGGTACGAGGGGCCCAAGGGGGCCCCCGGAATGCCCGAGATGCTCTCGCCCACCAGCCTCATCATCGGAAGGGGCCTGGGAGAGTCCGTCGCCCTCATCACCGACGGAAGGTTCTCCGGAGCCTCCAGAGGAGGAGCCATCGGCCACGTCTCGCCCGAGGCATACGCGGGCGGGCCCATCGCCGCCGTCAGGGACGGAGACATCATCGACATCGACATCCCCGAGAGGAAGCTCGATGTCCGCCTGTCTGACGAGGAGATCGCCCAGCGCATGAAGGGCTTCGAGCCCCTGAAGCGCCCCGTGGTCGGTGTCCAGAGGAAGTACAGGAAACTGGTCTCCAGCGGTTCCGACGGAGCCTACCTCTACTGAGCGGCCCTGCCGCCCTTTTCATGCGGGACGGGGGCTCCGGCCCCCTCCCCAAACAGACTTAATCATGATTTTTGATTATCCTGGCATGTCCAGCGAAAGGTACTATCTCGGCTTCGATGCCGGCACGCAGAGCGTCAAGGTCTCCGTGCATTCTTCTGACGGGTCTTGTGTCGCACAGGCGTCCAACCCGACCACGATCAGGTACCCTTCGCCACGCCATGTGGAGATGGATCCGGACGAGTACCTCTCCCTGACCATCAAAGGCATGGCCCAGTGCACGGAGCAGATGCGCTCCGGCGGCCTGGACCCCTCCGCCGTCCGTTCCATAATGGGCGACGGCATCATCTGCGGGATAACCGGGGTGGATGCCGACGGGAACGCGGTCACGCCGTTCATCAACTACCTCGATTCCCGCACGCAGGACGATGCGGACGCCATAAACGCCAAAGGGCTGGACATCTGGGGCGAGCAGACAGGCAACGCCGATGCCAGCTGCATGTTCCCGGCGATGTTCGCCAGATGGTTCCTGGCAAACGGCTACGACTGCGAGAAGTTCGTCCACAACGCTCCATACATCCTCTCCCATCTCGCCGGCCTGTCCGCTGACGAGGCGTTCATCGACCAGGGGACGATGTCTGGATGGGGACTCGGATACGATGTGATGGCAAAGGAATGGTCCGACGAGCAGCTGGACATTCTGGGCCTCGACAGGTCCTACATGCCCCGTATAAGGAAGGCTTGGGACATCGCCGGCCGTCTGACCGATGAGATCGCCGAGAAGACCGGGCTCCCTGCGGGGATACCGGTGTGCTGCGGAGCGGGAGACACCATGCAGTCCATGATCGGTTGCGGGATCCACTCACCCGGCATGGCCGTGGACGTGGCGGGCACATGCGCCATGTTCTGCGTCTCCACCGACGGGATAAAGTCGTCCCTCAGCTCCCACGGCACAGGCCTGATATTCAACAGCGGGACCCTCGACGACTCGTACTTCTACTGGGGGTTCATCCGCACGGGCGGTCTGTCCCTGAGATGGTTCAAGGACAGCGTCTACGGCGGGTCCACGGACTACGGGGAGCTCAGCAGGGGCGCTTCCGAAGTGCCTGCAGGGTCCAACGGGGTGACGTTCCTCCCGTACCTCACAGGAGGCTACGGCGAGATGACCGATGCCAGCGGGGCTTTCCTGAACATGACTCTCGACACAGACCGTTCCGCCCTGTGGAGGTCGGTCCTCGAGGCCATCGGCTACGACTACATGTCCGTCACCGACCTGTACCGCGATGCGGGCGTGGACCTTTCACGCATAATAATCACGGAGGGCGGAAGCGCTGACGATGTATGGAACCGGATCAAGGCCGATATGATCGGCAGCAGGGCCGTGGTCATGAAGACCCGCGGCGGAGCCGTCCTCACGGACTGCGCCACCGCTGCCTATGCCGTAGGCGACGTTCCAGACATCGTCGAGGCCATGGGCAAGGTCACGGAGGTGGACCGCTCCTTCGAGCCCGATGAGGAGAACACCAGGACTTACCGTAGCCTCTACGACGACAGGTCCGCGGTGATGGAGAAGATGAAAGATGTTTTCCCTATCCTCAAGGGGATGAACGGGGTCAGGTGAAGTACTCCCTTCCCTTGTCCATCAGGTCCTTGAAGGCCTTCGGGTTGTCGGCCAGCGCAGCCTCCACGACCTCGTGGACAGCCTGGTCGAACTTGCCTAGCATGTCCTCGCGGTAGGCGTTGAGATGCTGGATCTCGTAGTACAGGTAGGGGTCCTCCAGCGCCACGGACACGTTGGTGTCCATGAGCTTGTTGTACGTGGTGGACGCGACCGTCTTCATCTCCTCGAAGCTGATCCCGCTCCTTTCCAGGACGGTGAAGAACGCTATGTTGACGGCATGGCTCAGCCCCAGGACGTAGGACATGTACATGTCGTGCTTCCTGATGGGCATGGTCGTGACGTCCGCCCCGTGGTTCCCCAGCAGGGAGATGACGGAGTCCACGCCTTCCCGGGACCCGCAGTCGCAGACCAGCAGGTTCCTGTCGTACATCGATTCCGCCGAAGGGCCGAACATCGGGTGGACGGAGCAGACCTTGCGGCGCTTCCCCATGTCCTCCAAGGTGCCGGCGAAGGGCGATTTCAGCGATGCGATATCGAATATCAGGGTCTCCGGAGGGCATATGGTGTCCAGCTTCTCCAGGATCCCGCGGGTGCGGGATATGGGGACCGAGACGATCACGGTGTCGGACCATTTGGCATCCTCCAATGTGAGGCCGTTGCCAGATGACGGGTCGATGATGTCCACCCTGTGACCGGACTGCTTCAGGAGGTCGGCGAACCATCTCCCCATCTTACCGTAGCCTCCGACGATCGCCACATGGCGGGACTCGGACGCGCTCCTGGGCAGGGCCGCCTGCACTTCGATAGACTCCTGCATCAGGACCTTGCATATCTGCTCCGCGTAGACGGGGTTCATGCCGTGCTCCAGGGCGTATCCCCTGTAGCGGTCGATGACGTTCTTCTCCTGCGCTATGTTCCTGACGGCCGCGTTGCGTGCGACCTTGTCCTCCCCGACCTCGCGGGCCAGGCGGAGCCTCTTCTCCATCAGGCCGAGGATCTCGAAGTCGATCTCCTGTATGCCTTTCCTCGCTTCTTCCAATCCCATCGGTATCCCCTCATCATCTGGTCTGCCACCGTGAGGGCGGCCATGGCCTCCACCACGGCGACGGCCCTGGGCACTATGCACGGGTCGTGCCTCCCGGTGACCTCCACCGTGTCGTCCTCTTCTGTCCTGAGGTTGATCGTATCCTGTTCCACGCCTATGGACGGCGTGGGCTTGAAGACCGTCCTGAGCACCGTGTCGGCGCCGTCGGACATGCCTCCGACTATGCCGCCCAGGTGGTTGCTCTCTGTGACGATCCTGCCGTCGCGGAAGCGGTATGCGTCGTTGCTCTCGGACCCCTTCATGCGGCCCAGGCCGAAGCCGTCGCCGAACTCCACGCCCTTGCAGGCTGGGATCCCGAACATGGCCTTGGCCAGCTCCGCGTCGAGGGCCTCGAACCAGATCCCGCCGAACCCTATCGGCAGGCCCGTGATCCTGCATTCCACCGTCCCTCCGACGCTGTCGCCTTCCGAGCCCGCCTTCTCTATCGCAAGGCGCATGGCGTCGTCCAGCTCCTGCGTGCAGGCCCTGGTGGCGTATGCCCTGGAGCCGACGGCCTCGTCGAAGCTGCGGTCCGCGACATCGTCCACGTCGTAGACCGATCTCGTGAACGCCGCCACGCGGATGCCCTCCGTCGCGATGCACTGCTTCGCAACCGCTCCGGCGGCCACGACGGCCGCGGTGAGCCTTCCGGAGAACTGCCCGCTCCCCCTGAGGTCGTGGTCCCTGAACTTCAGCAGCGCAGGGAGGTCCGCATGCCCGGGGCGGGGCGTGTCGTAGAACTTCATGTACTTGGAGCCGTCCGTGTCGCCGTTGGCGATTTTCAGGAGGATCGGGTTCCCGTCCGTCTTCCCGGAGACCACTCCCTGGACGATCTCGACGGCGTCCTTCTCGCGCCGGGGGGTGCCTATCTTCCCGGTGGGCTTCCTTAGGGCCATCTCCTCTGCGATGGCCGCCTCATCGATGGGGAACCCTGCGGGGATCCCTTCCAGTATGCCTCCGACGCAGGGGCCGTGGCTCCTGCCGAAGAGCGTGAACCTCACTTTAGAGCCTGTCGAGTGCATGGTATCACTCCGACTCCAGCCCGATGGCGGACATCTTCTCCGGGAACCCGGGGAAGGAGACGGCGCAGCATTCCGCATCGTCCATGTCCACGCTCCCATCGCATACCAGCGATGCGACCGCCGCGGACATCATTATCCTGTGGTCGCCCTTGTGGACGATCCTCCCGCCCTTGAGCCTGGGCTTCCCGTGGATGATGCAGCCGTCGTCGGTCGCTTCCGCGGACCCGCCGATGGCGTTGATCATGTTCACCACGGTCTCGATCCTGTTGCTCTCCTTGAACTTCAGCTGGGGAGCGCCGTACAGGCGGCTGTCGCCTTCGGCTGCGGACAGCAGCACGGCGACGATGGGGAACAGGTCGGGCACGCTGCCCATGTCCACATCGCATCCTTTCAGGTCCCCTTTTGAGACGGTGATCTCGGTGCCGTCGACCCTGACGTCGGCGCCTGCTCTCATCAGTATCTCGGCTATGGCCTTGTCCCCCTGGGGGTCGTCCATGTCCATGCCGGTGACGGTGACGCTGCCGGCCAGCGCTCCGGCGACCATCGGGAACGCCGCGGACGAGAAGTCCGCGGGCACCATGTAGTCGTGCGGGCGGTATCCTGTCCTGCCCCTGATCCCGAACATGCTGCCGTTCCTGGAAACGGAAGCGCCGAAGAGGCGCATCATGTGGGCGGTCACGTCCAGGTACGGAGCGGACACCATGTTGCCGAGGATGGTGACGGTGGAGTCGTTCTCCAGCATGGGCGACACCATCAGGAGGGACGTTATGAACTGCGAGCTCACGCCCCCGTCTATGGAAACGTCCCCTCCCTTGTTGGGGCCGCAGACGGTCACGGGCGGAAGGCCGTTGTCCGATCCGCATCTTGTCCCGGTCTGGGACAGGGCGTCCAGGAGAGGGCCCATGGGGCGCTTCCTCAGGGATGCGTCGCCGGTTATGGTGACAGGCGAATCGAACATGGATGACAGGCCCGCGAAGATGCGCATGGTGGTCCCGGAGTTGTCAGCATCCACCGTCTCGGGCGCATGCAGCTTCCCTCCGGAGATCCTGAAGCCGTCTCCGTCTTCCGTTATCTCGGCCCCCATGGCGCGGCACGCGGCCAATGTGGCCCTGGTGTCCGCGGACAGGAGCGCGTTGGTGATCCTGGACTCCCCCCTGGCCAGAGAGGCCAGGAAGAACGCCCTGTGGGTATGGCTCTTGGACGGAGGCGGCGCTATCCTGCCGGATATCTCGCCTCCTTTGAACGATATGGATGTCATTGCCCGCACCTCGTCTTGGTCAGGATGGTCTCCGAGGGCTTCAGCCCCATCTTCCCGGCGAACGCCGCTCCCTCTCCGGAGGGCACCACGATGGCCACCGCCGGGCCGGAGCCGGACATGCCGGCGCCCAGTGCGCCCATCGCCATCGCCTTCTCGGCGATGCTGTTGTCCACTTCGGAGGCTTCGGAGATCAGCCTGCCGTTGAGCGTCATGGCCTTGAACGGGTCCGTCATGGCCATCTCTATGACCTGCTCCATCTCCGGCGCCAGGGCGCGGAGCTTCTCCAAGGGGAGCCCGGTCTTCCTTATCTTGAACTCGGGGACGTGGATGACGACGTCCAGGTCCTCCACGTCGCGCCTTCCGATGACCTCGTCGGCGCGGTTGTCCGTGACCACGAGCCCTCCCAGCCCGCATCCGCAGGCGTCGTCGAACGACCCCGTCACGGTGACCTTGGCCTCTCTGGCGCATCCCACGCCCAGCCTTATCAGGTCGACCTGGTCCATCTCGAACCCGATCTCGTCGAACACCGCGCGTATTATGGCGTTGCATGCGCAGCTGGAGCTCTTCAGGCCCCTGGACACGGGGATCTGGGAATCGGTCTCCAGCGTCCAGCCGGCAGGCTCCTCCATGCCCGCTGCCTCGTAGGCCCTCCTGACGCATATGCGCGCCATCTCGGTGTTCTCGGAGGCGTCGTTCATTATCCTGACGGTCCTCCCGCTGCCGGACGCCGTGAACCTGGCCACGGTCTCCAATGCGACGCCGATGGTGGCTCCGATGCCGCAGGGCATGGCGTTGACCACGGTGATCGACCCGTGGGACCTTCCGATGCCGGTCATGGGAGCTGCCTCCTCATGGCATCGAACGCATCGTCCCTGCCGGTCCACAGTCTGAACGATTCGGCCCCCTGGCCGGCCAGCATGTCCGCACCGTAGGCGACGCGGCATCCCTTGCCGACGGCCTCCCTCGTCAGGGGCGTGTCGGAGTAGACCATGTCGAAGACGGCCTGCTCCTTCGTTATGGCGGATATGTTGATCGGGTACGGCCCGTCGGAGTACATCCCCACGGGGGTGCAGTTGACCACCAGGTCGTACATCTTCACCGACACGGAGGACGGCGGCCTGTAGGCGGCGCCGAACTCCTTGGCCAGCTCCTCGCCGGTGACGCGGTTCCTGCCGGTGACCGTTATGTCCGCGTTGTGCTTGATCATGAAATGGGCGCATGCCCTGGCCGCTCCTCCGGACCCCATCACGAGGATCCTCCTGTCCTCGGGATCGAACCCGGCGACTTCCAGCGCCTTGCCGATGCCGGTGACGTCCGTGTTGTATCCCGTGAGGACCCCGCCGTCGTTGACGACGGTGTTCACCGCTCCGATCGCCGAAGCGTCCCCGTCCACGCGGTCCAGATGGTCCATTATCTCCGTCTTGTACGGAATGGTCACGTTCATCCCGCGGATATCGTAGATGCGCATGACCTCTTCGATCTGGTCTATGTCCTCGGTCTCGAACGGGAGGTACATCCCGACGATCCCCGCCTTCTCCAGCGCGGCATTGTGCATGGCGGGCGACCTGCTCTTGCTCAGCGGGTTCCCGAGGACCCCCAGCAGCATGCAGCCGTCTCCCAGGCGGAGCATCTCGTCGACGCTCAGCTGCCCGGGCGCGGTGGGCTCTCCGACGTATCCGAAGGAGAACTCGTTGCCCAGGATGCCCTGCCTTATCCTCGTGACAGTGCCCAGCGCGCCCATCCCCAGGAGGACGTGCCTCCCTTTGACGGATGATGCGGCATCCGCGATGCTGACCAGGTCCCTGAGGCTGTTGACCTTGAACGCTCCCTTGCGGATGTCCGCGTCCATGGAGTTCAGGATGGAGGCTATCTTCCCGGATCCGGGGGTGGACCCGTAGTCGTGGTACGACCCGATCACCGTGAGGTCCGTCTCCGGGCGCTCCTGCTCGCCTATGTCTATGAGGCCGGAGAAGCCCTCCGGCAGGATCCCCAGGTCCACGTCGCCGCGGTAGGTGACGATGGTCTCCTTGCCCCCGGTGTCCGGGACGGAGTCCAGCAGGTCGGTGCGTATCTCGACCATGTCGGCCCTTCCCGACAGGGAGAGGTCGGAGAGGGTGCTGAGCGAGGCGCAGACTCTCATCAGATCTCCCTTATGGTCTCGTCGATCTTCATGCCGAAGTGCCTTCCGCCGGACTCCAGCCTTCCCAGGACGCGGTCGCCCTGCTTGAGCTTGGACACGGAGACAGCTCCGTCCTTGGTGACGAGCTTGACGGTCTCGGCGTTCTGGAGGATGGTGGAGTACTGCGACTCCCCGTCCGTAGCAGTGACCAGCACGAAGGGCCTCTGCTCTACCTTGCACCTGCCGACTGCGGAGATGCGGGTGGAGCCGTCCCTGGAGACCAGCACCACGGGCTCCCCGGACTTCAGCTCGCCCAGGTACCTGGTCCTGCCCTCGGGCCCGAGGACGTATGCGTGCACTGCCCCGGCGTTGACCCTGAAGGGCCTGGCGTTGACGTAGCCGTTGTCCTCGCTCTCGGACTGGATCAGGAACAGGCAGGACGCCTGGGACCCGATGAGCATGCCCTCTCCGGGGACCATCATGGAGACGGTGTCGACGCAGACGCGGTCGCCCATCTCGATGTTCTTCACACCGGTGACCTCCAGCTCGGTGAGCTCGACGTCCTGGCTGCCGGAGACGATGCCGGAGAACTGCCTGACGCTGTTGGGGTCGGCGACGGAGACCACGATCCCGTCCACGCCCTTCTCGAGGGTCTGCATGTACAGCTTGGCCTGCTCCTTGTCGGACGCGCAGGCGAAGACCTTGGTGCCGGACCCCCTGAACTTGGCTATCATGTTCTCGAGGGGGATGACGGTCCAGTCGGATGCTCCGAGGATGACCCCGTTCTTCTTGCCGGACATGGCCATGGCCCTGTCCTGGTCAGCGGGGGCCTTGAGCTCCACGAGCTCGTAGCCGTTGTCCAGATGGCCGCCGTCGTTGACGACCAGCTCCACCTTCCCCAGCTCGGCGAAGTCCTCGTCGCCGGGCCTGACTATGGCAGTGCCTATCCCGCTCTCGAGGGCGGACAGGACGAGCTCCTTGCGGGCGGCCTTGTCGTCGGGCACGTCGGCCCTTATCCAAACGATCTTGTCCATTGTATCAGCTCAGGTTGTCTTTCTTGGCTTCCTCGACGGTGTATCCGCGGAGGACGATGTCGCTGATGGCGCGGGTCATGGCCTCGACGTTCCTGTGCTGGAAGACGTTCCTTCCGATGGACACTCCGTGGCCGCCGGCCTGGACGGAGTCGTAGACCATCTGGAGGATGTCGTTGTCGGAGCTCATCTTGGGGCCTCCGGCGATGACTATGGGCGCCAGGGTCCCTTTGACGACCTCCCTGAAGGAGTCGATGTCCCCGGTGTAGCTGCATTTGACGATGTCGGCTCCGAGCTCGGTGGCCACGCGCGCTGCGTGGGCGATGGCGTCGGGGTCGTAGGAGTTCTTTATCTTGGGCCCGCGGGGGTAGGCCATGACCAGGAGGGGCATGCCCCACTCGTTGCACTCCTTGGAGACCGCTCCGAGGTCGGAGAGCATCTGGGGCTCGGTCTCGGCGCCCACGTTGATGTGCACGGACACGGCATCGGCACCGATCTTCAGGGCCTCCTCGACGGTGGCGACGAGGACCTTGCTGTTGCTGGTCACTCCGATGTCGGTGGATGCGGACAGATGGAGGATCAGACCTATGTCGTGCCCGCTGGTACGGTGGCTGTAACGGATGAGCCCCTTGTGCATCAGGACGGCGGTGGCGCCTCCGTTGGCCACGTCGTCGACGGTCTTCTTCATGTTGACCAGTCCTTCGGTGGGCCCGATAGACACTCCGTGGTCCATGGGAACGATGACGCAGTTCCCGGTGTTCCTGTCCATAATCCTCTCAAGTCTGATGCTCTTGCCGTACATCCGATTCACCTTGCTACATGCTAACACGCGACATTGTATTTCAATCCGATTGATGCTGCCGCGCGAGGCCTACGGCCTCGTAGGCGCAATCCGTCTTTAATCCATCGGAAATCATGGACGGATGTACAGCGGATATAGCCCTGGACGATCCCGGGGCCGGGGTTCAGGCCCGTAGCAACCTTTTTATTCAACCCATGTTTACGCGGGATTGTTGGGCTGGTAGATCAGCTGGTTAGATCGCTTGCTTTGCAAGCAAGAAGTCGCGAGTTCGAATCTCGCCCAGTCCACCTTTCTTGATTCCTGTTACCGATGGCCCGGGGGCTTTACCGCTGTCCGTGGCGATGCCCTGAAGGACTGATGCTGAGAAAAAAGGGGAAGGGAAGCCCCTCGGCGAGGGGCCGTTTGGAAAACGGTTTCAATCGAACTTGCCGACGACGGCCTTGATCCTGCGGATGCCTGCGGCGGAGCTCTCCTCTTTCTTGATCTTGAAGCCCTGGAGCTCCGATGTGTTGGAGACGTGGGGGCCTCCGCAGATCTCGCAGGAGACGTCGCCGATGGTGTAGACCTTGACCATCTCTCCGTACTTGTCTCCGAAGACCCCGATGGCTCCGCGCTCGCGGGCCTGCTCGATGGGCATCTCCTCGCAGACCACGGGGATGGAGGCTTTGATCGCTTCGTTGACGTAGTCCTCGACGGCCTTCAGCTCCTCGGGGGTGCACTTCCTGTCGAGGTTGAAGTCGAATCTGAGCCTCTCGGCGGTGATGTTGGACCCCTTCTGCTGGATGTCCGGGCTGACGAACTTCCTGAGGGCGGCGTTCAGGAGGTGGGTGGCGGTGTGCAGCTTGGTGGTCTCGACGGCGTGGTCGGCCAGTCCTCCCTTGAACTGCTGGTCGGCTCCGAGCCTGGAGTTGTCCTGGTGGGCCTTGAACCTCTTCTGGAAGTCCTCGATGTCAACTTCCTTGCCCTGCTCCGCGGCGAGCTCCTGGGTCAGCTCGACGGGGAACCCGAAGGTGTCGTAGAGCCTGAAGACCATCTCCCCGTCCAGGACCTTGGCGTCGCCGCTCTCGGCGATCATCTCGTTGAACCTCCTGAGGCCCTTGGTCAGGGTCTTGTGGAACTTCTCCTCCTCGGCTGTGATGTTGGTGTAGATGAACTCCTTGTTCCTCTCCAGCTCGGGGTAGGCGGCGGAGTACTGGGACACGACGACCTCGGCGACCTTCTGCATGCAGACCTCGTCGACGCCGAGCTTGGAAAGGTACCTGCTGGCCCTCCTGATGAGGCGCCTGAGGATGTATCCCTGCCCGACCTTGGCGGGGACGACCCCGTCGCCGAGCATGAAGGTGGCGGCCCTCAGGTGGTCGGAGACGATCCTGAACGCGCGGGTGGTCTCCTCGTCCTGGCCGTACTTCTTCCCGGAGAGCTCCTCGATCTTTGCGATGATCCCGGAGAACAGGGACGTGTCGTAGACCGTCTCCACGCCGCTCAGGATGCGGAGGATCCTCTCGAGCCCCATCCCCGTGTCCACGTTCTTCTGCTTGAGGGGCGTAAAGTTGCCCTCGGCGTCCTTGAAGTACTGCATGAACACGTTGTTCCAGATCTCGGTGTACTTCCCGCAGTGGCAGGAGGGCCCGCACTCGGGGCAGCACTTGGGCCTGCCGTCGTCGTAGAAGATCTCGGTGTCGGGTCCGCAGGGGCCGGTCTGGCCGGCGGGGCCCCACCAGTTGTCCTCCCTTCCGTAGAAGAAGATCTGGTCGTCCCTCATGCCGTGGCTCTTCCAGAGCTGGGCGGTCTCGTCGTCGCGGGGGATGTTGCCCTCGCCGGCGAAGGCGGTGACCGCCAGGTGGTTCGGGTCGATGCCGAGGACCTTGGTCAGGAGCTCGTAGCTCCATCCGATGGACTCGGCCTTGAAGTAGTCCCCAAGGGACCAGTTGCCGAGCATCTCGAAGAAGGTCAGGTGGCTGGCGTCTCCGACCTCGTCGATGTCTCCGGTCCTCACGCATTTCTGGAAGTCGGTGAGCCTCTTCCCTGCGGGGTGCTTCTCGCCGAGGAGGTAGGGCACCAGAGGGTGCATCCCTGCGGTGGTGAATAGCACGGTGGGGTCGTTCTCGGGGATGAGAGGGGCGGAGCTGATCTGCGCGTGCCCCCTCTCTTTGAAGAAATTGATGTAGGTCTCTCTCATCTGCTGGGCGTCCATGACGCACTCTCCTGTATGTTCCGCAGTTAAGAGACCCATTATTTATACGGTTTCTCAAAGCGGACGGGCGATGGACCTCAGGGCATCCGACACGCTTCCGGACGCTATGACCACTTCGATCCCCATGTTGGACAGGGTCTTGGACGGCATGGGGCCGATCTCGCGGACGACGACATGCTTGCAGTCCTTGACGGAATCCACTATGGACCTGATGTGGGCCTTGTGCTCCTCGCCGGACGACTGGACGCTCAGGTCGATGTCCGCCTTGCGGACGAGCACGGGCTCTTCCGCGGATATATCATATATGTAGAACGAGGGGGCGGACCCGAACCCGCAGTCCACGCTCTCTCCGTCGGAGGATGCGACGGCGGCCATCGTCCCCTTCCTGGGGCCGGCCGCCGGTTCCTGAGACGGGCCGCATCCGCTGCCGCAGCCTCCGCTGCATCCGGAGATGCGGACGAACTCCTGCGACCTGTCCTCTCCGAGGAGGCCTATGGCGTCCGCCCTGCACTGCCTGCAGTGGCGCATCATGCGGGCGTCGACGGAGCACTCGTCCATCAGCCTCTTCCTTTCCAAAGGAGTAGGGGATCTGAGTGAAGCGAACGGCGTTCCCTCCACAGGGATGAGCGGGAGTATGTTGACGAGATACGCCCCATGGGACTTCACGTACCTGACCAGGTCAGGGATATGGGAATCGTTGATCCCGGGCACCATGACGATGTTGACCTTGACCACCATGCCCAGCCCGGAGCACTTCTCGATGCCTTCCGTCTGCTTGGAGATGAGCAGCTCCGCGGCGGGGATGCCTGTGAGGGATCCTCCACCGTATCTGACTGTGCTGTACACCTTGGCGCCGATCTCCGGGTCGCAGGCGTTCATGGTCACGGTGACGAACCTGACTCCGAGATCGTAGAGGCGCTGGGCGTTCTCCGGCAGCGCGAGGCCGTTGGTGGACACGCACAGGGTCAGGTCCGGGTGCCTCTCTCCGATGAGGCGGAGGGATTCGAAGGTGGACTCGTTGGCCATCGGGTCTCCGGGACCGGCGATCCCGACGACGCTGAGCTCGGGGATCTTCTCCTTGACGTATCCGACCTTCTCCGATGCCTGCTCCGGGGAGAGCACCTCGCTGGTGACTCCAGGACGGGACTCGTTGCAGCAATCGAACTTCCTGTTGCAGTAGTTGCATTGGATGTTGCACTTGGGGGCCACGGGGATGTGCATCCTCGCGTACTTCCTATGGGCATCCGAGCTGTAGCAGGGGTGCTTCTCCAAGGCTTCCATGACATGGCCGTTCGGTTCCTGAGACATGTATTGGGCACAACGGCGGATGGGGTATAATAACGAGAGCGGGCGGTTCCGGGAAGTAAACCCCTGTGACATTCCATATAGTACAATATTATAGGAGGTCGCATGGACGATGCATTCATAGCCTCGGTCATGAGGGAGTTCAGCTCCAATCTCGCGGCATCCAAGCCCCTGCTCACTGAGCTCATGGACGGGGATGCCGAGGGGTACAAGATGCGCGACGGATCCTTCGTGGAGATCCCCCGCGACAAGCTGCAGGCGATATGGGATGCATGCGACGATCCCGAGAGGGTCAGGCTGCGCCTTCCGATCTATGTCTCCACCGACATCGGCGGGGAGACCTCATCGTGGAAGGTCGAGGGCGTCACAGAGGCCGCAGTGGTGGCGAAGATGCTCGGGAAGAAGGTCTACCGCGACGGATATCTGAGGCTCTACCATCCGGACCTGAAGGACCTCCAGCGGAAAGCCGGCGAAGCGATGCTCGTGATCTTCACTCCGTGAGCGGTTTTCATCGCGTTCCGAGCGTTTTCTGTCGAAATTCAGGCCAGATTCGTCTGGCCAGAAATTCAGTCACCAATAAGTTTATATATTTGTCTAGAATGGAGGGATTTGCGCGAGATGAAGTCGCGTGGTCACCCAGCGAAAATCTGGGGAGACTG
>CAVCVB010000032.1:5343-16570 GCA_963605395.1 Firmicutes bacterium CAG:194 | reverse complement strand
ATTCCAACAACCAGGGCCGTCAGCTGCCAGGCCTCGGGGCCCTGGTTCTCTTCTTTGGCGATCTTTCTCACCTCCGATGAATCTCAGGGTCTTTGCCTGGACGCAGATAGGAAGTCTGCATCCAGACTCCCTCCCTGGTGATCAGTGTTTCGCGTTCTGGGTATATAAGCAAGCCGTGTTTGTTTAAGTTCGGTAGTTCGAAGAGCGTTCAAGCAATCTCCTACTGGAGATATGCAGCACTCCAGATGCATGATGATTCCATCAATGTCCGAACAAAGTTCTCGAGTCGGATCGTTTGGGGAGCGGAAAGCGGGCTTTTTATACTACGATGCCTGTGATAGGAACAGGACCTGAGAATCCTGCCCTGACGGGCAGGTAAAGGGTTTGTTGGCACGCCTCGCGGCGTACCGATTGCTGGTGCATCATCGATGCACTGGCCCGGCCGGTGCATCACCGATACACCAGCTGGAACAGCTCAACGATAAGTTGAGCCGCCCCAATAACCAGGGTCGCTAGCTTCCAAACATTACGGCCCTGGTTCTCATCTTCGGCGATTCTTCTTACAACTGGCGAGTCGTTCTTCGCTTAGAAAAGTTCAACATCCTGTCGTGCAATCTAGGGAACAGGACCGTCAGCTTCCACGCATCGGGACTCTGGTTCTCCTCTTTGGCGATTCTTCTCGTCTCCGAGGAGTCAACAGGTCGGGCCTGGGCGCAGATCGGAAGTCTGCGTCCAGGCTTTCAATGACTTGTCGTTTTGATTCATGCGAGTATGTTAGGTCGCTTCAACGCCGATATTTCTCAGAAGTCCCGACGATGGGCGCATCGCTGATAGGGATGATGAAAAGACGAAGATGACTCGGCTCCATAGCCGTAGCTGGAGCATATGATTCCCGATGCTTCCCGACAGCCCTCTCAGTTGAGGGGGACGAACGTGTTGAGGAGCAGCACGACGACGATCAGTCCGATAGCGATGCCGATGACGGTGCGGGGGCTGATCCTGACTCCTTTCTCGTTCTCCGTGTCGAAGTACCTCATGAGGCCTGCGGAGGACTGGAATCCACTGTCGTTCTTCTTTGCCATGGGTCGGGGTTAGCTCGGGTCCATATAAAAACATAGTGGGCTGCGGCTCGGTCCGGACGCTTGCGCGCGCATGCTTCCTATATGCGCGTACCGAAAGCGTCTTTAAGCATAGGCCGATAGTCCGCCCGATTAGCATGCATTGGGCAGATGTCATAGCAGAGGAGGTCGCCAACACCTGCGACCATCCCCTGATAGCCACAGGGATCAGTCCGACTGGGATCATCCACGTCGGCAGTTTGAGGGAAGCAATCACAGGCGAGTCGGTCCGCAGCGCCGTCGAGGCGATGGGCAAAGAGGTCCGTCTGATCTATCTCATCGACTCCTTCGACCCCCTGCGCAAACGCTACGACTTCCTGCCCGAGGAGTTCGAGAAGTACGTCGGGATGCCCATATCCCGCATCCCGTGCCCCTGCGGCAAGCACAGGAACTACGCCCACCACTTCGTCCAGCCTTTCCTGGACGCCGTCGATTCCCTGGGAGTCAAGTGCGAGATCATCTGGACCCACGAGCTCTACGACCAGGGCGTGTTCGCCGACTGCATCGACAAGACGTTCAAGAAGAGGCACGAGATCATCCAGATCCTCCACGAGGTCACCGGCAAGGAGGCCAAGGACGACTACGCCCCGTACAACCCCGTCTGCGAGAAGTGCGGGCGCTTCACAAAGCCCATCTTCGAGTCCTACGAGTTCCCCTACGTGGAGTACGACTGCGTCTGCGGCCACCACGGCAAGGCGGACATCAGGAAGGGAGACGGGAAGCTCACCTGGCGCCTGGAGTGGCCCGCCAAGTGGATGGTGTTCGGCACGTCCGCCGAGCCCTTCGGGAAGGACCACGCGGCGGCCGGAGGCTCCTACGATTCAGGGAAGAGGATCATCGCCGAGATCTACGGCGGCAAGGCCCCTTACCCCATACCCTACGAGTTCGTCCAGCTGAAGGGCGTCGGGCAGATGCACAAGTCCCTCGGATGCTCCGTGACCGGACTGGATGCGATCAACATGACCCCTCCGGAGGTCCTGAACTACCTGTTCCTCAGGGTGAACCCCTCGAGGGCCATCGACTACGATTCCGGCATCGGGACCCTCGACATGGCCGACGAGTACGACAGGATGGAGAGGCAGTACTTCGCCGGAGAGTGGGCGGAGTCCGAGGAGAACTCCGTCAGGGCTTATGTGATCGCGCAGCACAACCACGTGCCTGCGCAGCTCCCGCTGCAGATCCCCTACCGCCACCTGGTGAACGTGGCGCAGATGGCGCCCGACTTCGAAGGCGTGATGGAGGTGCTGTCGCGCACGATCGACATGTCCGCCGCCACGCCGGAGGACATCGAGAGGCTCAAGAGGAGGGTCTCCTGCGTGAGGTACTGGCTGAACGGGTTCGCCCCCGACATGGTCAAGTTCTCCGTCCTGCAGTCCCTGCCCTCGGACATGGAGCTCTCGATGAACGAGAAGGTCTTCTTCCAGGCATTGGTCAAGAGGATGAACGACTGCGTCTGGGACGCCGACACGATCACCGGAGTGGTCTCCGATATCGCCAAGGCCTCTCCCATCGGAGCGAAGGGCGGATACAAGGCCCTGTACAGGATCCTGATCGGGAAGCCCGCCGGCCCCAGGCTCGGGCCTTTCCTGGCGTCCATGGACCAGAAGTTCGTAGTGAACAGGCTGATCCAGGCCTCCATCTGAGGCTCCCATGATGCCTCTCAGGGCCCTCGACCCGAAGACGTCGCTCATCATGACCGTCATCGGCATGGTGATGGCGGCCATCGGGATAACGGTCTACGTGCTCGAGCCCGTGGGCTGGGCGCAGGCCGTGTTCATAGTCGGAGTGGTCCTGTTCATCATCGGGTATGTGATGCTCAACCTGTCCGGCCGCCGGGCCGCCGCCAGGGCCAAGGCCCTGGCCGACAGGGAGGACGAGGAAGGGTTCTACTACATCCTCGACGAGGACTATTCGGCGCCCGTCGGGGATGCGACCATAATCGACCTCAGGGAGGAATGACTTCCATGGCAGCACTGTGTGCCGACCTGCTCTACCTGTTCTTCAACTCCGTGAACATGCACAGGTGGAACGACCATATGCGCCCCGTCGACCTGACGGAGCTGGACAAGCAGGCGCACAAGGCGGCCATCGCATGGGTGCTGGGGAAGTACGAGGAGTCCGAAGGCAACACGATGGACTGGACCCGGCTGATCGAGCACACGATGTTCTCGTTCATCCAGAGATCGGTCCTCACGGACCTGAAGCCCCAGGTCTTCCACAAGATCGTCTCGGAGAAGAGGGAGCAGGTCAATTCCTACGTATCGAGCGAGTTCGACCGCCTCGTCCCCGATGCGGATCCCGGGTTCAGGGACCGCTTCCAAGCTTATCTTTCAGCTCCTGGAGATTCCAGGGAGGACGCGGTCATCCGCGCAGCTCATTATCTAGCCACCAGGTGGGAGTTCAATCTCATCTACGATTCCAACCGCTCCCTGTACGGGATAGACCAGACCCGCAGGGAGATCAACGAGCAGATCGGCCACCACAAGGACCTGGTCGGTGTGAGGGAGCTCAACGAGGACACCTTCGACTTCATCGACCTTGTGGGGCAGCTCAGGTTCCAGCAGCGCTGGGCCAGGACCCCCAGGGTGCCCAGGACCACGGTCCTGGGGCATTCCCTGATGGTCGCCGACATGATGTACCTTGCAGACCTGGACGCCGGAGCATCGGACAGGCAGGTCTACAACGACTTCTACAGCGGCCTTTTCCACGACCTCCCGGAGGTGCTGACCAAGGATGTCATATCTCCCATCAAGGAGAACGTCAACGGGCTGGCCCTCATCCTGGAGGAGTACGAGCACGAGCAGGTGGAGTCCACCATCATGCCCCTCCTGAAGGAGGAGTGGAGGGACGGCTTCAGGATGATGGTCTACGACCCGTTCTCGGACCGCGACGACCCTGAGTTCGGGCCGAGGAACGGCACGGACCTGAAGACCTGCGACATGGTCGCTGCCTACATGGAAGCGATGGTGTCCCGCAGGTACGGGATATCTTCAACCACATTGTCCGACGGAGAGCTGGGGATCCGCGACAGGCTCCTCAACCGTCACGGGAAGATCGACACGAGAGCGCTCATTGCCGGACTGGACGCGATGAAGATCTGATCGGACGACCCTGTAGCATCTCCAGTCATCGTGGTCGATCAGCCCGAGTTCCAATGCGGGCAGTATCGATCCTTTCACCATCTTGTCCCAATCCGAGCATCCCGTCTTCGTCAACAGCTCGTCGATCGTGAGGTGCTCGTCTCCGAGGGCGTCCAGCAGTGTGCGGATGTCATCGGGATCGATCTCGGACAGCTGCTCGAACGCTTTCACGATGCATTCCAGGTTGAACCTCACGAATCCGGTGCAGTCGAACGGGGTCACGGACTGGCAGCTCTGGAGCACGCGGTAGTATTCCTGCTGCCTCCTGCGGATGAATGACTCGAATGGGACGATCCCGTAGACGGGATCGTCGTCCCTCAGGATCTTCGCGGTCCACAGGCGCCCCATCCTCCCGTTGCCGTCGAAGAACGGGTGGATGGCCTCGATGTAGAAGTGAGCGACCGATGCAGTCATGGGCGCGGGGAGATTGGACTCCGACCCCCATTGGAACAGCCTCTCCACCAGCGGAGGCACCTTCTCGTGCTCCGGGGGCCTGTAGATGAGCTCCCTGCCCCTGAAGATTCCGACGGCCCCGTCCCTGAAGCCCGGTTTCTCCAGGAGGCCGAACGTCATGGCGTCGTGGGCCTCCAGGAAGTCCTCCACGGACCACGTCCTCAGCGACGGCATGAGCCTGTAGGCGTCGACGGCGTCCTTGATCTCTGTGAGCTCGTCGAAGGGCACCTCGATGTATTCTCCTTTGGAGATCGCCGCCACTTGACGGTAGCTCAAGGTGTTGCCCTCGATTGCGGCGGAGTCCATCGCCGATCTCAGCATGGATGCTTCCGACAGCTCTTTCCCTATCTTCTTAGCGGCGCGGGAGCATTCCTCCTTTGCGCAGTCGAGGTCGGACAGCAGCTCTTCTATATCCACGTCGAGGTCGTTCAGCACGGGTATCCAATCGGTCTCCATGAATGCCCTATGCACCCGATATCATATTTGAAGAGGATGCCGGAAAACGGCATTTCCTTGGCAGGAGGAACCGTTGGACGGGTCTTGTAGTTATATTTACAGAAGGAAAAGCGGGCCTTTCGGCCCGATGTTTTCAGCGCCTGCCGATGGTCTCCTGGCCGCGCATGTAGGGCCTGAGGACCTCGGGGATGGTGACGGTGCCGTCCTTGTTCTGGTAGTTCTCCAGGATGGCGACCATGGTCCTGGGCAGGGCCAGTCCGGACCCGTTGAGGGTGTGGACGAACTCGCTCTTCAGGTGGGGCTCGGGCCTGTACTTGATCCTGGCCCTCCTCGCCTGGAAGTCGGTGAAGTTGCTGCACGAGGATGCCTCGAGCCAAGCGTCCTTCCCGGGAGCGTACAGCTCCAGGTCGTAGCACTTGGAGCAGGAGAAGCTCATGTCCCCGGTGCACAGGAGCAGGACCCTGTAGGGGAGGCCCAGGCCGTTGATGATGTCCTCGGCGTTCTGCCTCAGCTCCTCCAGCCTGGCGTAGGAGTTCTCGGGCAGGACGAAGTTGACCATCTCCACCTTGTTGAACTCGTGGACCCTTATGATCCCCCTGGTGTCGGCGTGCTTCCCGACCTCCCTCCTGAAAGAGGGGAGGTACGCGGTGTAGTATATCGGGAGCTGCGACTTGTCCAGGATCTCGTCCTGCAGGAGGTTCGTTATGGGGACCTCGGCAGTGGGGTTCAGGAACAGGTCGTCCTTCTCCAGGTAGTACATGTCGTCCTTGAGGTTGGGGTACTGGCCGGTTCCGATGACGGCGTTCTTGTTCACGACCACCGGGGGGAACAGCTCGGTGTATCCCTGGTCCTGGTGGGTGTCCAGGAAGTAGTTGACGAGGGCCCTCTCGAGCCTGGCTCCGTCGCCTTTGAGGCAGTAGAACCCGCTTCCGGCTACTTTCACGCCTCTGTCGAAGTCGATGATGTCCAGGTCCTCGGCGATCTCCCAGTGCTCCTTGGGCTTGAAGTCGAACTTCCTCTTCTCCCCTTTCTCGTACACGACGACGTTGTCGTGCTCGTCCTTCCCGAGGGGGACGGACTCGTGGGGTATGTTGGGGATGTTCAGGACGCAGTCCTGGCGGATTCCCTCGAGCTCGGCCATGCGCTCGTCGTTCGCTTTGATCTTGTCGGAGACCTCTCTCATCTCGGCGATGCTCTTGGTCTTCTCGTCGCCGTTTGGCATCTTGGAGATCCTGAGGGACACCTCGTTCCTCGTCTGCCTGAGGCGGTTGTTCTCGTCGGTCAGGGTCCTCCATTCGGAGTCGGCCGCCAGGAACCTGTCCAGGATCGCATCGTCCTTGTTCCTGTTCTTCAGCATGGTCCTGATCATGTCAGGGTTGTTTCTGATGACGTTGACATCGAGCATCGTAAAGCACCTCGGAACTTCTTCTGGCTGAGCGACGACCACGTGCGCTTGTCGGTGAGGACTATGACGCTCCCGCGGACGTCCACGGCGACCGCTCCGGTCGACTCCTCTATGCTGGCGGCCGCACCCTTGGCGTCGTCGTCGGAGTTGGAGAGCACCTTCACCTTGATCAGGCGGTTCTTCTTCAGCTGGCTGACGATCTCGTCGAAGACCCCCTGGTCCAGGCCGTCCTTCCCGACGTGGACAGTCGGGCTGATGTCGTTGGCCCTTCTCATGAGCTCCTTCCTTGCGTCCTTCTCAGTCATGTGATTGCTCCTTCAGGTACGGCCTGCGACGGACCTCTCCGCACATGCCGCAAGTGATGCACACCATGTGGCTCCCGAGGCGGACGCGGCAGTTGACGCCGGGCAGCATGGGGATGCCGCAGCTCTTGCATATGGCGTATTGACGGGGCAGTGGGACCTGCGTCTTGGCGCTTATGCGCTTTGCGAGATCCACATACCTCCTGGCGCGGTCGGGGTTGTTCCGGTGAACGGCTTCCTCCGCCAGGGCCAGCAGCTTCCCGATGCGCTCGCTGCCGATGTCGGCGAGTGCCTTCTGGGAGATGCGCCTCTTGCTCATACGGTGTGCTCCGGACGCTACGATTACCGCCCAGTATATAATAAGTGTGCGAGCGTGTTTGGACGGTGTCCGCAGACCGCTGCGGCCCCGGTCCCCGGGGCCGCAGCGGTCAGCGGATGTACTCCATGGTCAGCAGGAGGTCGCGTATCTCCTGCTCCTCGCCCTCGAAGGGGCCTTCCGATTCCTTGTAGGTCTCCCAGAGGAACGCGAAGTAGTCGTGGAATGCCATGACGCACTCGTCCCAGGACGGCTTGGATACGTAGATCCCGAGGTCGTCGTTGGACAGCGACCAGATGCCTGTGGACGGATTGTGCGAGGGGACGGCTTCCGCGGGATTGAGCAGGACGATGTCCCTGTCCGCGGTGATGATCCTGTGGAACTTGACGGAGGGGAACGAGTAGATCCCCGTTGCGGAAGACAGCCCGATGACGTTCCCTTCGGGGTCCATCTCCACGGTCCCGGACGCGATGACGATCCCGGCCTTCACGAAGAGCGGTATGTCCGCGGGGGAGATCCTGCTTCCGAACGTTATCGGGACGCTGGACTTCCCGTTGGATATTGTCCAATGCCCCTTCCTGGCCGGGTCGCGGGATATGGAGCCGATGATGGCGCCGGTAAACTGCGGCAAGATGTTCTCCGCATCGGACTCCAGCCTCTCCCTGCGGTTGACCCTGAGCTTCCTCGACGCCCTTCCAGAGCCGTAGAGGAGGCTGTTCCCGTCCAGATGGTCGCACAGGTCCAGGATGTCCCTGCAGACTGACCTGCGGTAGACGGCCTCGACGTGGTCGGAGGGCGCGGGCACGACCTCCGGCATGTTGGCACGGTCCAGCTCCTCCATGAGCTTGTTGAGGGCGTCCAGGGCGAGGGTGTCGTCGCCTTCGGCGACGACCTCGTTGCCGTCCCTGGAGCCGATCCCGGAGAGGTCGAACCTTTTCAGCAGCTTGCCGGGGACTTCTCCCTGCAGCCTCATCTCCTTTGCGATCATGTTCCGGCCGATGTCCTCCAGAAGCTTCTGGACATCTGCCACCGCCTGCATGGCGGTACTCTCGGGGACATGCTCCGACGCGTCCCCTTTGGGGACGATTCTGAACTCGAAGGGCTGCATCGGGACCTGGATGGAGGGGGAACGTACTTATCACTTGGGGATGCTGTCCTCGTGCGTGCGCGTTCCGTATAGAGATTAGGGGCGCGGCGAAATGCTTATATTAGGGTCGGATATCGGCACTCTAGTTAGACGGAGCCATGGTGCTCGCGTCGTTTCACAATCCAAGGTGGTATGAATGGTAAGAAAGCCAGCATCAATGTACAGGCAGATCAAAGGACAGGCGTACACTCGCCGCGAGTACATGGGAGGAGTCCCCGCAAGCAGGGTCTCCCAGTACGAGATGGGGAACCTCAAGGAGGACTTCCCCGTGGTCCTCACCCTGAGGGTCAAGAACCGCGTCCAGATCAGGCACACCTCCATCGAGGCCGGCCGTATCGCCGCCAACAAGGTCCTGAACGGACAGGCCGGAGTCGCCAACTACCACATGACCGTGAGGGCTTTCCCTCATGTTGTCCTCAGGGAGAACAAGCTGGCCACCGGAGCAGGAGCGGACCGTGTTTCGAGCGGAATGCGCCAGGGATTCGGCAAGACCGTCGGAACCGCGGCAAGGCTCGAGCGCAACCAGGCCATCCTGACCGTCCGCGTCCCCGCCGAGAAGGCGGTCATCGCCAAGGACGCCCTGTGGAGGGCCTCCATGAAGTTCCCGTCCCCCTGCTACATCGATGTGGAGAAGGGCCAGGAGCTCATCCTGTAAATGTTCGATTTCGAACTGGAAACGATATCACGCTGGATAAGCGACGGGGGGTACTCCTCCGTCGCCCTCCAGATGCCCGAGGGCCTGAAGATAAGGGCCCCGGAGATCTCTGAATTTCTTGAGAAGACGACCGGTGCGTCGGTCGTTATTGTTGGACGTCCGTGCTACGGGGCCTGCGACCTTTTCGACTATCACGGCTGGGCTGACGCGCTGGTGCATTTCGGTCACTCGCCGATACCGTCGCAGGGCGACGACCCGAACGTGCTGTACATTGAGTCCAGGTCGGACGCCGACGTGGACGGTTCCATCTTGGACAGTCTGTCCTCCCTGCCGGAGAGGGTGGGGCTGCTCGCCACCGTGCAGTACCTTGGATTGATACCGAAGGTGAAATCCATCCTGGAGTCATCGGGAAGGAAGGTCTTGGTGGGAGAAGGGGACAGGAGGATCATGCATCCCGGGCAGGTGCTGGGATGCAACTGCACCTCCGCGGAGGCTATCGCAGATGATGTCGACGGCTTCCTGTTCATCGGCGAGGGGGACTTCCATCCTCTTGCCGCGGCGTTCGGCATGCAGAAGCAGGTGCTCGTCCTGAACCCCGTCACCGGAGAGGTCCGTGACATGGCCGATACCAGGGACAGGATCCTCAGGAGGAGGTTCGCCGCCATACAGGGCGCCAAGGAGGCGGAGAGCTTCCTGGTGATTGTGTGCAGCAAGATCGGGCAGAACAGGTCCGAAGAGGCGGACGCCATCGTGAAGATGCTGAAGGACAACGGGCGGAGGGCGCAGAAGGTCGTGATCGAGGAGATATCCCCGATGGCGCTGATGTCCTACCAGGTGGATGCTTTCGTGAACACCGCTTGCCCCAGGATAGCGATGGACGATTCTGCAAAGTATCCCAAGCCCATGCTGACGCCTCCGGAGCTGGAGATCGCCCTAGGGCTCCGCGAATGGAACGATTATCTCTTCGACCAGATCCGCGGATGAGCCTGCGGGCTCCCTTTATTATATTGTATATAGGGGCCTTCGGCCCCGGCTGCCGCCATCTATCCTCAGTCACTGACGGAATGATCAGCCAGCGACAGTGCCAGTCATCGGAGTGAATATAAAGGTATTCGGTTTAGGGACCATCAGTATAGATTGCAGCCCGCAGGAACCTGCAGTAGGCGGCCATCGGAGCCTGTGCACGCCTCCGGAGCTGCAATCAGATGATAAGGAGTTTTGAGCAGGATGAGGTCGAAGACGACGAGACACGTAGCCGGGGCATCCCTGGTGTTCGTGATGGTGCTGTGCTTCGTTTCCTTCGCGGCTGCGGCGGGGGACACGGATAACGGCGGGAGCCTCGTTGCCGTCGAACAGGAGGAGGTGCTTTCCGGCATGGGGAGCAGCCCGGCCCTCAACGACGGCATAGGATCGAGCGGAAGCGGATCGGGAAAGGTCGTGGATATTGGAGATGACTTGATCATCGTCACCGTGGTCCTTCCCGAAGGGCTGAAGGCCAACGGGCAGAGCGACGGCATCGAGGCCGTCTCTGTCAACGGAGTCGAGATACGCATCACGTCCGAAGACGAAGGGTCCTTCTCCGGCGCGCTCGCCAGGGCGGTCAGCGCCACCGTTGCGTTCAGGGACAGCGGCCTGACTGCATCCTACGATGCGGATGCAGACGCGCTCGTCATAAGCGGATCTCCGGCCGAGAGCGTCACGCTGGACATGGGCGAGATCCTGACCGAGGCCGTGGAGTCGATGGGAGGGTACGGCTCGGACATCGCGACGAATTACTCGAGCGTGTCCGTGGCCTCCAAAGTCCAGAACAGCAGCGAAAAAATCGTGGGCATCACGGTCCAGTTCACGACCAGCAGCACCCTAACCGATTCGTTCTTCGTGGCAGCCGTGTTCCCGGACAGTCGCAATATAGATGTGGGAAGCTTGCTGAGCGGGAGCTCGAACACCGACCTCAGCTCGTTCAGCGGGGTTCCCGTATCGGGGATGATCGCAACCACGAACGCGACGCACAATGCGACCGTGACGAGCTCCGATGGCTTTAGTGATGGACGCTCCGTCTCAATCTGGATATATTACAAAGGCCAATGGGTATGCGATCACGTGGTCTCCTCCACCGCTGTCGACGACTGCACCAATGTGCTGTCAGAGGCCATCTATGTGGGAAGCGGCGGGAACGACAGCAATGACGGTAAGACCGAAAGCACTGCGGTCGCCACTCTCGCCACGGCATACAGC
>CAVCVB010000032.1:2627-5333 GCA_963605395.1 Firmicutes bacterium CAG:194 | reverse complement strand
CGGCGGGAAGATCGTCCTGCTGTCCAATCTGACGCAGAGTTCCACTCTGAATTTTAATTCGGACAAGACCGTGACTCTGACTTCAAAGTCAGGGAATACATACGAGGTCATCCGTGGAACGGCTGATACTTTGATCAACGTCACAGCGGGCTGCCTGACGCTGGAGAACGTCACCATCGATGGGAATAACACAGGGTCCGATTTCCTCGTCAAGGTCGGCAACACCAGCGGCAACCCCACTCTGACGCTCGGAAGCGGGGCCACAGTGAGGAATGGTTCGGCGGGAGGCATCCTGCTGGGCGTGAGCGGGAACGCCAGCGGCAGCCACGGGACGCTGACGATCGATGGCGGAACGGTCAGCGGGTGCGGAGGAAAGGTGTTCTATCTCAACGGGACCGTCTTCACCTCTGTTGCAGGCGTGGCCGTGATTGGGAGCTATACCCATTTCACGATGAACAGCGGGTGCGTGACCGGCAACCTGAACGACAGCGACAGGAAATATGCAGGCGGGATCATCTTCGCATACAACAACAAGACCACCTCCAGCGCAGTGATAAACGGAGGGACCATCTCCGGCAACGAGGGAGTCAGCGGATCAGGCGGGATCCTGTTGGATTCCGAAGGAAAACTGGTCCTCAACGGAGGGACGATCACAGAGAACAAAGGGTCCAAGGTCTACGGGGGCGGTGTGGGAATATGGGCCACCTCGTCATCTCTCTGCATCGGCGGGAACGTGACGGCGCCACTGGTCATCAAGGACAACACAGATTCCGACGGGAACGCCAGCAACCTGATGCTCCATGACAGCATCGTGGTCGCGAAGGCCACCGGCGGCCTGGCCGGAGGCAGCGAGGTGCACATCCTCCATTACAGCATACAGAACGGCGGGACCTCGGAGGTGAAGGTCGTGGCGAGCTCTGCGTCCGGAGAGGAGGAGTTCTTCGTGTCCGACAAGCCGTACGTGGTCGGGATCCTCCGCAGCGATTCCGCCATCTATCTTTCTCCCGATGCCCGCGAAGGCAACATCATCTACGTGAACGCGAATTCCGGGAGCAGCACCGAGGATGGCACGATCTCCAACCCGTACAAGACGATCCAGGCTGCTTACAGTGCCGCGAAAACGAACGACACCATAGTCCTCCTGTCCGACATCACGATCTCCAGCCAGGTGCAATTCAGTTCCTCTAAGAAGGTGACGATCGCCTCCGGCTGGGAAGGAGGAAGCACGTATTCGATCAAATCGGAGTACAAGCCCAGCAGCACTGCCAGCAGCCAGGACTACCTGTTCTACATAACTTCTGGGAGCGTGACCTTCAAGGATATCACGATCGACGGGGACAAACAGACGGGATACCCCGGCGCGATCAAGGCCGACAACGGCGCCACTGTGACGCTGGGGGCCGGCGTCACGGTGCAGAACTTCGATTCGAGTGCTGATAGCCCTGGCCAGGCGGTGCTCAACGCTCAGGCATCTGGCAGCACCTTGATAATCGACGGCGCGACCATAACCGGTTGCACGCTCTCGGGCGGGGACACAGGCAATCCCGCATCGATCATCTGCAGCGGAGAGGCCGCGACGGTGGAGATGAGGAGCGGGACGATCACGGGCAACACCCTCGACTGCGAAGGCTCCAGCATAGTGAACCTCGGACAGTCCAAAACGCCGAAGTTTTACATGACCGGCGGGTCGATCACCAACAACACCGTCACTTCGGGATACGGGGCGCTGTACACATGCGGGAACGCATCGTCATGCGACATCCAGTTCGGAGGGAGCGCCATCGTCTACGACAACAAGGATTCTTCCGGCAATCAGAAGAACATCCTGATAAAGAACTCCGGCGCGACGGACACGAGCAGCTATCTGAAGCTCCAGAGCTCCCTGACAGGCGATGCCAAGCTGGGGATCTCGGCTTCGAGCGTAGGCGAGAGCACGCTGGTCATAACGGGCGCGGGCACCTACACCGTGACGGCCGACGATGCATCGCATATCGAATCCGACAAAACAAATGTGGCAGTGGTGTTCGACAAGGCCGACAGCAAGATCAATCTGTCTATCGAGGCCATGGAGGCGGTGTACGTCTCCGTGAACGGGAACGACAGCACCGGGGACGGAACAAGGGAGAACCCGGTGAAGACCATATCGAAGGCGTACAGCCTGGTCAAGTCCGGCGGGAAGATCCTCCTCCTGACGGACATCTCCCAGGGAAGATTGGATCTCAGCAAGAGCAAGGACGTGACGATAGTCTCCGCAGATAACACGGAGGGCGACAACGGAGCGAATAAGATCTATGCCATCTCAAGGAACACGGATGCCAACCTGTTCTACATCGCGAAGGGCTCTCTGACCTTCCAGGACATCGTCCTCACGGATTCGGCCGAAGGCCGTTATAAAGCCCTGGTCAGGATATGCAACGGTGCGGAGCTGGTGATGGACAGCGGGGCGGCCGTGAAAAACGTGAAACTGACCACGAGCAGCAACGGGACCTCACAGGAATGGGGGATCCTGGTGGCGGAAGCCGGCGGGACCATCACCATGAAGGACGGCTCCCTCATCGACTCGTGCAGGGCGACCAGCGGACCGGTGCGCATCTCCGGTAGCGATGCAAGGTTCAACATGGAGGGCGGGACCATCAGCAACTGCAACTCCTCCTACAGGGAAGGCAACGCGGTGTATGTGGCGGGCGGAGCGGTGTTCACGATGTC